>CAMCFT010000027.1 GCA_945874225.1 Flavobacterium psychrophilum | reverse complement strand
GGATATGGTGAAACACAATTGGTAAACGGATGTACTGATGATGTAAAATGTACTGAAGCAGAACATCAACTCAACAGACGTAGCGAGTTTATTATTACTGGTCTGTAAATTAGAATTAGAAATTCAATTGAAACCCCTCGGAAGCTTCGATTTCGAGGGGTTTTTGTTGAATCCAGTAAAGTATTTTATATATGATTCCATATATTATAACTACTATTTTGAAACTCTTAGTTGTTCTTTATTTATCTGTACTATTTTATTAAAAATAACCCGTTGGGTGCAATTAATAAAATACTCAATTATTAACGAAATATGAAAATTTTAACACATAGAGTCATAGTAAAAAGAGTTTGATAGACCAATTGCTTCGCCTGTTCGCTATCGCTCGGGTCTTGGGTTCCCATAGCTATGATTCACTATCAAAAAGTGAAACGTCTTAAAAAAACAATAAAAAACTATGTTTCTATGCGTTTAAAAAAATATAAATTGAATTACACCCAACGGGTTAAAAATATTTATTGTTCTATTTTATATTCTGAATTTACTATTATAGAAATTACAAAATAAATAAAATAGCCGTCAGTATTCCCTTGACAACTAGTATTTAATCAATCTAATATTTAATCTTATTGCACGGATATATTATACAAAAAAAGCTACCTATTTAAGGTAGCTTTTAAACTAAAAACAAACATTATTTATATTTTTGCAAAGATATTTGTGTAGTATTTTTTTCCATCAGCATTAACTCTAATTGAAATTCCAAAGTGAGTAAAATTACCTTCTATATTTGATTTGTGTGAAGGGCTTTTAAGCCAAGCATCAACAGCAGCTTGAGGTGAATTATAATTATAAGCAATATTTTCGCCAACGCTTTTTGCACCTAATACTTGCATAATATTTTCTGATCTTGAAACAAAATCATCATGATTAACAACATTATTAGTTATCATATAATTATCATGTTCTTCAGATTTATAAGAAATGTGGTTAATCTGTTGTAATTCATTTAAGCCAACACTAACTCTATAATTATTTATCAAAGCCATAGCCTCAATTTCTGAAGAATTATATGTATAAGACATAGCTTTCTGGTTAGAAGCTGAAGAAGTAGAATTCTCTGAGCTATCAGATGAACATGAGTTCATTGTGATTACTATTGCAACTAGCAATAATACACGAAGTAATTTTGCTTTCATAATAAAAAGTAGTTTAAGTTTAAAGTAGATTGTGGGGCAAACTTCTTTAGGGTTAATTTTGTATGAACTTGTTTAATTATAGTATAAATATAGCCTTTTTATCGTTTAACTGCAAAATATAATCGATGAAATACACAATATATTTTTTAATTTATATAAATTTCTTACAAATTTGATGAAATATTCTTTGTTTTTAATTAAAGAAATCATTGAATAAAAAAACCCCGCAAATTGCGAGGCTTCTATTATATTTAAAACAGATATGCTATTCTAAATCTTTACTAATTTTAATACTTTTTCGAATTGTTCTTGTTTTGAAATATCTGAATTATCAAATTCAATTGCATCTTCTGCCATAACTAGCGGAGAATCATCACGATGGGTATCAATATAATCCCTTTCTTCAACGTTTTTTAGAACTTCATCAAAAGTCACAACATCTCCTTTTTTTTGTAGTTCCTTAAATCGTCTTTGAGCACGTGTTAATGGACTGGCAGTCATAAATATTTTTAAATCTGCATCTGGAAAAACTATGGTACCAATATCTCTTCCATCCATAACAATCCCTTTATTTTTTCCCATTTCTTGTTGTTGTTCGACTAGTTTTGATCGTACTTCAGAAATTTCGGCAACTTTACTCACATAACTGGAAACTTCTAAAGTTCGGATTTCTTTCTCCACATTGACATCATTCAAATACATTTCGGCAAATCCCAAATCAGGATTGAATTTGAAAGTTAATTTTATGGACGGTAAACTTTTAATAAGTGATGCTGTATCAAAAAAATCCTTACCAATATATCCCTTTTGCATTGCAAACAAAGCTACTGCACGGTACATTGCTCCTGTATCAACATATACATAACCCAAATGCTTGGCTAATTCCTTGGCCAAAGTACTTTTTCCTGTAGATGAAAATCCGTCAATTGCAATGGTGATTTTTTTATTCAAAATAGTTTTATTGTAAGTTAATAGTCAAACCAAACAAACTCGTATTTCCCGCTAAGGTATATCTTGAATATGAATAATTAAATTTTATTTTGTTAAATTTAAGTCCTAAACCTACAGATATTCCAGAGAAATTTCGTTGATCCAAAATTTTCAATTCTTCGGCTCGTCTAAAATTATATCCCAATCTCAGATTGAATGATTTTTTTGGAAACAGCTCCACTCCAAAAACTGTATGACGTAAAACATTACCAAAAACCGATGTTTTCTTCTCAGTCGAGCTTCCATCCAGTGATGTTTGTGCCTGATTCGGGTTAGAAAAAGAAATATTCCATTGCTGTAAATTATCCAAAGTAAGATGCCAACGAATAGGCACATTTTCCAGTTCTTGCGAAACTCCAGCCATAATTTCTAATGGTAGTTTTTCGTTTATACCATTATAGGTTGTAAATTGTGTTCCAATATTTCGAATTACCAAAGCCCAATTAACATCGTTAGCTTCATCTATATAAATGGCACCCAAATCAACAGCTCCTCCTATTGAATTATAACTTTCTAAAGTCGAAGAAATCAATTTTCCACTAGCTCCTATAAAAAGATTTGTACTGGGAACATTATAAGAATATCCAAATGAAAGTGCGGTTTCACTACCGGTAAATTGAGAAGTAGCCTGACCATTTTCGTCATATCCTTCGAATTTTCCATAATTTACATAATTTATTCCCACCTGAAAAGTTTGCAAATGACGGTCATAAGTATAAGCATAAGAAGCTGTTCCGTATGTCACTTCACCAAAATAACTTCCGTAATTTAAGGCCAAATGATTGTCCATTTCCGGGTTTATTGTAGCTGGATTATAATGTGCTTGATTGACGTCATCGTCATAAATTGTAATTGTTTTTCCACCTAAAGCCGCCTGTCTAGGGGATGTCACCAAGTTTAAAAACTGATAAATATACTTACCTCCTATTTGACTGTAGGACACAGTGCAAACCGAAAATAAAAAGAGAATTAAAAGTTTTTTTTGCATACTTGAAATGGCTATTCTGTATAGTAAAACGCAAATGCGAAGATAAAATTATAATGGTAAAAATTCTTGTTTTTCTGATGAACTTTCATTGCAAATTCTAAATCAAATAAAAAATTCCATCCTGTTGCTGCAGGATGGAATAGAATTGTATTAAAAACTTTGTTTATAACACTTTTGCGTTTTTCACCTTTTGATTGGTTATGGCAATTTTCAAAACTTCACTCATTTCCTTCACATAATGAAAAGTCAATCCTTCAATATATTTGGGTTTTATTTCGTCGATATCGCTTTTGTTTTCGTGGCACAAGATAATTTCTTTAATATTGGCTCTTTTGGCAGCCAAAATCTTTTCTTTTAATCCGCCTACAGGCAATACTTTTCCACGTAAAGTAATTTCTCCTGTCATAGCAAGACCTTTCTTTACTTTCTTTTGTGTAAGCACAGAAACTAATGATGTCAGCATTGCGATTCCCGCACTTGGACCATCTTTTGGGGTTGCGCCTTCGGGAACGTGCAAATGAATATTGTATTTTGTCAACATATCCGGATTTAAACCTAAAAATTCTGCATTGGCTTTTATGTATTCCAAAGCTATCGTCGCCGATTCTTTCATTACAGTACCTAAATTACCTGTAATGGTCATCCCTCCTTTTCCCGGAGAAATCAAAGATTCAATAAAAAGAATATCACCACCTACACTTGTCCAAGCCAATCCAGTCACAACTCCTGCAACATCATTGGTTTCATATTTATCTCTTTCCAGTCTAGGAACACCAAGAATTTTTACAATGTCTTCAGTAGTTACTTTCTTGTTGTACTCCTCCTCCATCGCAATTGATTTGGCTGCATTACGAATCACTTGTGCAATTTTTGCTTCTAAACCACGAACACCGGATTCACGAGTATACCCTTCCACTATTTTTTCTAATTGCTTTATTCCAACAACTAAATCTTTAGAACTCATCCCGTGTTCCTTCAATTGTCTTGGAAGTAAGTGTTGGCGCGCAATTTCTACTTTTTCTTCGATCGTATAACCCGACATTTTTATAATTTCCATCCTGTCTCTCAAGGCAGGTTGAATCTCGGACATATTATTTGATGTAGCAATGAACATCACTTTCGATAAATCGTAACCCATTTCCAGAAAATTATCATAAAAAGAGTTGTTTTGTTCCGGATCCAAAACTTCTAATAATGCCGATGATGGATCGCCCTGATTGCTATTTGACAGTTTGTCTATTTCGTCCAAAACAAAAACCGGATTTGATGTTCCTGCCTTTTTCAAACTTTGAATAATTCTTCCCGGCATAGCACCAATATAAGTTTTTCGATGGCCTCGAATTTCTGCTTCATCACGCAAACCGCCAAGAGATATTCTAACATATTCTCTTCCTAAAGCTTCGGCAACTGATTTTCCAATGGATGTTTTACCCACTCCCGGAGGTCCTGTCAAACAGATTATTGGTGACTTCATATCATTTCGCAATTTCAACACTGCCAAATGTTCTATCATTCTTTTCTTGACATCTTCTAATCCAAAGTGGTCTCTGTCTAGAATTTTTTGGGCACGTTTTAAATCAAAATTATCTTTAGAATATTCGTTCCAAGGCAATTCTAAAAACAAGTCCAAATAATTTCTTTGGATACCAAAATCAGGTGCTTGTGGGTTCATTCGGCGCATTTTAGCCAATTCTTTTTCGAAATGCTTTTGCGTTTTTTCATCCCATTTTTTGGTTTTGGCTTTCAGGCTCATTTCGTCCATTTCCTCTTCTTGCGAAACGCCTCCCAATTCTTCTTGAATGGTTTTCATTTGCTGATGAAGAAAATATTCCCGTTGTTGCTGGTCTAAATCAAAACGAACTTTAGACTGAATATCGTTTTTTAATTCGAGTTTTTGAAACTCAATATTCATATAACGAAGCGTTTCAAGCGCTCTTTGTTTTAAGGAACTAATCGATAATAAATCCTGTTTTTCCTTAACGGAAAGATTCATATTCGAAGTGACAAAATTGATTAAAAACGATTGGCTTTCAATATTTTTAATTGCAAAAGTGGCTTCACTAGGGATATTAGGACTTTCCTTTATAATCTGGATGGCTAATTCTTTTATAGAATCGAGAATTGCCAAGAATTCGGTATCCTCTTTTCCAGGTCTTTTTTCAGGAATATCTTTAATATTTGCAGTAAGATAAGGGCTTTCCGTAATTACGGAATCCAATTGGAAACGTTTTTTCCCTTGAAGAATAACAGTAACATTTCCGTCAGGCATTTTTAGAACCCGCAAAATTCGAGCAACAGTTCCTATATTATGTACATCGTTTTTAGTAGGATCTTCAATTTCTTCATTCTTTTGAGCTACAACGCCAATGATTTTTCCGGCGGCATAAGCATCATTAATCAGTTTTATGGATTTGTCTCGTCCAGCAGTAATAGGAATCACCACTCCAGGAAATAAAACCATGTTTCGCAATGGCAAAATAGGTAATGAATCTGGCAATTCTTCGTTATTCATTTCCTCCTCATCTTCGGGAGTCAATAATGGAATTAAATCAGTTTCTGTATCGAATTCCTGAAGTGACAGATTGTCAATAGTAAGTATTTTATGTTGCGACATTTGTTATTTGAGTCTTTTTGTCATTAAATAAGTTCATTAATCTAACAAATATAGGGCATCAGTGCCATAAATTTCAATAAAATCGATGTAAGATGCTTAATATTCTCTTAACATTAAAAATTGACAATCATTATGCCAAAAACCTACCTACAACAGATTATTTCTAATTAAATTTTGGCTTTGGAAATTCATTTTATTTGTCAACTTAAAGTTGGAAAGATTAAATTCGGAAAAGAATAGCTCGTGTCTAAAGGAATAGCTCGAATTAGCTTTTCATTGGAATTAAAATAAACAGCAATTTTATTTAACAGGATCAATTTTCTTCATAAAACTTAGCACTATGTAGCCCAGCAAAAAGAAAACAGCAAGAATAAAAATAGAATTTCGCATTGAATTCGTTATTGAACCCACAAAACCAAATATAAAAGTTCCTAAAACTATGGCGATTTTTTCGGTAACATCAAAGAAACTAAAGTATGTGGTGTGGTCTTCGGTTTCGGGTAATAGTTTAGAATAAGTGGAACGCGACAAAGATTGAATTGCTCCAAGCACCATTCCTATCGCTCCACCAAGTGAGTAAAATTGCAAATCAATATATTTGTTATCCTTATCCAATAAATAAGCTGCAAAACAGATAAATCCCCAAATGGCGATGGTCAGTTTTAAGGTTTTTATGTTTCCAATATTTTCGGAAATTCTGGAAAAGAGATAAGCTCCAAAAATGGCCACTAATTGTATCAATAAAATAGTGATGATTAATTGACTTGTTTCTATTCCTAGCTCTACTTTTCCATATATTCCAGCTAACAAAATAATAGTCTGAACTCCAATACTGTAAAAGAAAAATGCGATTAAAAACTGTTTCAATGAAGTCTGGTTTTTCAAACTTACCAAAACCACTTTCAGCTCTCTCAATCCTTTAAAAATAAAATCTTTTCTGGGTCTTTTATTATAAACATTAGAAGGCAAAAAATGAAATGTAACTTGAGCAAAACTCATCCACCAAATTCCAACGGATAAAAATGAAATTCTCGCTGGTAAAGTAGGATCAGTAATTCCATACCATTCAGGTTTCATTACCATCGTCAAATTAAAAGTCAATAAAAACACTGAACCTGCATAACCAAGCATAAATCCTTTCGCACTCACTCTATCGTGTTGTTCAGGGAAAGCAATTTCTGGTAAATATGAATTATAAAAAACAATACTTCCCCAAAAACCAATACTTGCCAGGATAGTTGCAAGAATTCCAATCCACAAAGTATCTTGTCCCTTAAAGAAAAACAAACTCATAACAGACAACGACCCTAGGTAACAGAAGAACTTCATAAAACTCTTCTTATTCCCTGAATAATCTGCAATTCCTGATAATATTGGAGATAAAATAGCCACAATCAAAAACGAAAAAGACAACGAATAGGATAATAGAGAACTGTTAAGAACTGATGCTCCCATAAAATTTACCATTCCGTCATTTCCGCTGGTCACAGACTCATAATAGATAGGAAAAACTGCGGTGGCAATTACTAAAGAATAAACTGAATTTGCCCAATCGTAAAATGCCCAGGCATTGATTAATTTAGGACTTCCTTTAGGTAAATTTTCCATTTTTGAGATTTATGATTTCAAATATAGCTAAAAACATTTCACTAAATTTTAATTTGTACTGAAGCATTAAAAAAAATTGCCAAGAATTTAAAAACTAATTCTTGGCAATTAAATAATTTTATTACTAAAATTTATACTTCCTTCAAATTTAGCTTGCTGTTTTTTCGGCTAAAGCCAAAGTAAATCAATAGCCCAATAAGCAACCAAATTGTAAAATATATCCAGTTCCAAACGCTTAATTCTGCCATCATATACAAACAGCAAATCAAGCCTAGTAATGGAATTAGAGATAAATTTTGTCTATTGGACCAAATCGTCAATCCAAACAAAACAATCAAGAAAATCCACATTGGAATTTTGTGTTTAAATAAGCTAAAACCACTTTCATATTTGTGAGAATCATCAACAGGCAAGCCTTTTATTACGGCAGCATATTTTACATCATCTTGTTGGTATTGCTTTAAAATAAGTTCTAAATCTGGTGTGTCAGTAGTACTGTTTTTAGCATCAATACTTACTAAATAATCATATACTTTTGCAAAATGGTCTTTATCTAAAGAAGTAATTATATCTGCTGAATTTTTTATTTGAGTTTCATTAGTCAAAAAATCCATCGTTGCTTTTTTGTTGTAACCAAAAGAATAAACCAATCCAATAGCAATTAAAAAAGGCATAATGTATTTAGAATTTGCATAAGGTGTTTTAAATTTTCCACGAGGAATATCTGTTTGATTCTGCAAAACCAATACTCCGGCACAAACCAAAACAAAGGCGAATAAAGTTCCAATGCTGCATAAATCCGTAACCATTGTTAAATTTAAAAACAGAGCCGGAATCGCAACCACAAAACCGGTAACTACAGTTGCATAAGAAGGTGTTTTAAATTTTGGATGTACTTTAGAAAAACGTTTTGGCAACAAACCATCACGACTCATACTCATCCAAATTCTTGGTTGTCCCATTTGGAAAACAAGTAAAACGCTCGCCATTGCCACAACTGCACTGACAGCAATTATTCCCGACATCCATTTCAGATTCAATTTATTGAATACAAAAGCTAGTGGATCACCCACATTTAACTCACTATAACTTACCATTCCGGTCAATACTAATGCAATTGCAATATATAAAACAGTGCAAATAATTATGGCCCACATCATTCCTTTTGGTAAATCTCGTTGGGGATCTTTACATTCTTCTGCGGTGGTAGAAATTGCATCAAAACCAATATAGGCAAAGAAAACTGCCGAAACTCCTTTCAAAACACCAGCTGCTCCATTTGGCGCAAAAGGATGCCAATTTGCTGTATCTACATAAAAAGCACCAACTGCAATTACTAAAAGTACGATACATAATTTAATTACAACCATCAAATTACTGGCATTTCTAGATTCTTTCATCCCTCGATACACCAAAGCAGTAATCAAAATAATGATGAGCAATGCAGGTAAATCAGCAACAAAATGGAAGCCTGCCAAAGTTGGAGATGTTATCCAAGCCATATAAGATGCTTGTAATCCCGAACTCAGATTTTCGAAAGTTTTACCTCCCTGCATCAAAGCAGTGGCGTCTCTAAACCCATTCGATGCCGTTAAATAATCCATTTGAACCCATTGAGGTAAATGAATACCGCCACTTTCGAGCAAACCCGTAAAATAATCACTCCACGAAATTGCGACTGTTATATTACCAATAGCATACTCCATAATTAAGGCCCAACCAATAATCCAGGCTATAATTTCTCCAAAAGCAACATAAGAATAGGTATAGGCACTCCCTGAAACGGGAACCATCGAAGCAAATTCAGCATAAGCAAAAGCGGCAAAACTACAAGCAATAGCCGTGAACAAGAAAAGAAAAATAACGGCAGGACCTCCATCAGCACTGGCTTTACCAATAGTACTAAAAATACCGGCTCCCACAATCGCAGCAATACCAAAAGCGGTCAAATCGCGAGCCGTCAGGTGTTTTCCTAATGCATTATGTCCGTCGGTTTCATTTTTTGCCACTTGCTTTAAAATGTCCTGAACTGTCTTTTTTCTGAATAAACTTGAGAAAGCCATGTTGTAAATTTTATCGTTAAAAATAAATATATTGTAATTTTTGCAATTTTATTTTACTTATTATGCAAATTAATTTAAAAAATTCAAATATATAAAACAATTTCAATTTACAAAGTTTTGAAATGCTAATTTTTATTTTAAAGTTTTAAACTCTAAAATTGATTCCCAAACGAAATCCTTTTTATTTCAGACAAGCTCTTAAAATAGTCACAGGATGCAAAGCTTTTCTATTGGTTCCATCAAAAATTTGATGACGACAACTGGTTCCTGCAGCGGCAATGGAAGTTTCGGAATCTGTTGCGCGAATTTTCGGGAATAAAGTATCTTCTCCCATTTGCATACTGATATCGTAATGTTCTTTTTCGTACCCAAAAGAACCTGCCATTCCACAACAACCTGAATTGTAAATGGTAACGGAACTATTTTTGGGTAAATTCAACATTGCAAAAGTAGCTTCTACAGAACTCAAGGATTTTTGATGACAATGTCCGTGAATTTTTATGGATTTTTCAATATCTGAAAATTGATCAGAATGAATTTTACCGGAAGTGATTTCTTTTTTGAAAAACTCTTCTATAGTAAGGACATTTTTGGCTAATTTTTCAGCACTTGCTTTATCATCTGCCAATCTAATATATTCATCTCTAAAGGTCAAAATGGCCGATGGTTCAATCCCAATTAACTGACAATCTTCGGTTATATAATCTGAAAAAATGCCCACATTTATATTCGCAATGGCTTTTGCTTCTTTTAGAAAACCTTTTGATATAAAGGCTCTTCCGCTTTCTTCATGATCGAACATGATTACTTCATAGCCCAATTCCGTCAATAATTCATAAGCATCAATTCCAACCGAAACGTCATAGTAATTCGTAAATTCATCACAAAACAAAACTACTTTTCCATTTACAAAAGAATCGCTTGGTGACTGATTCCAATTTTTTTCATACCATTTTCGAAAAGTGGTTTTGGCCAATAAAGGAACTTCCCGTTTTGGTGCAATTCCCATCACTTTTTTTACAATAGGTAGATTGACCATAAAATTGGTCATTCTTGGAAAAAGACTTCCCAAGCCATTGAGTTTCGAATTGAAAGCAAATATTTTATTTCGAATGGAAAAGCCATTTGCTTTTTGGTATTGGTACAAAAATTCCGCTTTTAGCGCCGCCACATCCACATTAGATGGGCATTCACTTGCACAAGCTTTGCAGCTCACGCACAATTCAAAAACTTGATATAATTCTTTATGGTTGAATTTATTGTCTTTTTCAGAATTTGTCAGATATTCTCGTAGCGCATTGGCTCTAGCCCGAGTCGTATCTTTTTCGTTTCTGGTGGCGCGATAACTAGGACACAAAGTTCCTCCAGCTGAAGGCGGCTTTCTGCAATCACCTGAACCATTGCATTTTTCGGCCAAACGCAAAATGCCCATACTGTCCGAAAAATCCTGAATTGTTTGAATATCCGGTTCCACCCTGCCCGCTTCCACCCGAAGGTTTTCGTCCATTTTTGAAGTGTTTACGATTTTTCCAATGTTTAAAATAGCATTGGGATCAAAAGCAGATTTTATTCGTTTGAGTAATTCGTAATTTTTGTCGCCAATCATAAACGGGATGAATTCTCCACGGACGATTCCGTCGCCGTGTTCTCCGCTTAACGAACCTCGGTATTTTTTTACTAAATGCGCCACTTCTGTGGCAATAGTTCTAAAAAGCACTACATCTTCCTTTTTCTTTAAATTCAAAACCGGACGCAAATGCAATTCTCCAGCGCCTGCGTGTGCATAATAAATCGCATCCTGCCCGTACTTTTTCATCATCGCAGCAAATTCAGCGATGTAATTGGGTAAATCACTCAATTCCACAGCTGTGTCTTCAATAGAATCGGCGGCTTTATTATCGCCAACAATACTTCCCAAAAGCCCCAGACCTGCTTTTCGGAGTTCGATGATTTTATCAATATCCTCTCCGTATAACTTTATTACCGCATAACCAAAATTATTTTTCTTTAAGTCTTCCACTAAAGCATTAGCTTGATTCTCGGCATCTTCCATTGAATCTGAAGCGACTTCAAACATCATAATCGCTTTAGGATTTCCTTCTATAAAAAGCCTGTTTTTTGCTTGTTCCCGATTGTTTTTAGTACAGTCTAATATGGTATCATCCATCATTTCGCAAGTATACAAATGATGTTTCATCGCCACTACAACGGCTTCTAAGCTTTCCTGAATGGTATAAAAATGTGCTACCACCATCACATTATTTGCTGGAGGTAAATCATCTACTTTCAAGGTGATTTCTGTGGTAAAAGCTAAAGTTCCTTCGCTTCCGCAAAGTAATTTTCCCAGATTTATTGTTGGTTCCGTACCGGAAAACAAATCTGATTTTAGCAATAAATCAATTGCATATCCTGTATTTCTTCTGTGAATCTCTGGTTTTGGAAATTCCTTTACAATTTCTTTTTGATTTTCTTCATTCGAAAGCTCGTCATAAATGGTCTTGTAGATTTTGCTTTCGAGCGAATTGCCTTTTGTCTTATCGACGAAATCATCTGAAGAAAGTTCGTTGAAAACTGCCATTGAACCGTCACTCAAAATGGCTTTGATTTCGACGATTTTATCCCGAGTCACTCCGTATCGAATGGAGGTTGTTCCCGAAGAATTGTTCCCTACCATTCCTCCCATCATACACCGATTTGAGGTGGAGGTATTGGGACCAAAAAACAATCCGTGAGGTTTTAAATAGATATTCAGCTCATCCCGAATGATTCCCGGTTGCACCGTTATTGTTTTTTTTGTGGCATCGAAGGAAACAATCTTGGTAAAGTGTTTCGAAACATCGACGATAATTCCGTTTCCAACGGTTTGTCCTGCCAATGAAGTTCCCGCTGTTCTTGGTGTAAGCGAGATTTTATTTTGGGTTGCAAAGTGTATTAACTTCACTATATCCTCGTTGGTTTTTGGATAAGCTACGGCAAGCGGCTTAATTTTATAAGCTGAGGCATCAGTAGCATAGATTGTTTTATGGAGGTCATCAAAGAGAAGTTTTCCTTCTAAAGATTCGGATAATTGCTGTAATTGATATTGGCTTGGCACTTAGTTTAGAGTATTTCGATTTTATATACAAAAGTAAAATATAGCTTTATAATTTAATGATTTTATAATGGAAATTTTATATTTATCATTAATTCACTTTATGATATTGACGTTAAAATTTAACCTTTAGAATTAAAAAGATTTATTTAATAATCAAAACGTTTGAAAGCTTCAATTGCCTGATATTCAGACAAACCTAAATCATCATAAATTTTGGCGGTATTTTTATTTCGATCCTCGGCTCTAACCCAAAATTCTCTCAAATCGTTTCCTTGAAACATCACTCTATCTTTTTGAGATTGATGGTATAAAATGGCATGTCTTTTGAGTAAAACTTCGTCAGGACTTAACGGCACTGCCATATCAATCTCGTGAATGTCCCATTCATGCCAAGCACCTCTATATAACCATAACCAGCAATCTTTCATATATGGTTTTGATTTTAATTCCTTCAATGCAGCAAATATAATATTAATGCAGACTTCATGTGTTCCATGTGGATCGGCTAAATCACCTGCGGCAAAGACTTGATGAGGTTTTATTTTTGCTACGATGTCCTTTACAATCTCAATATCTTCAGTGCCAAACGGATTTTTCTTTACTTGCCCAGTTTCATAGAAAGGAAGATCTAAAAAATGAGTGTTTTCATCTTTTAATCCAATATATCTGACAGCTGCGTAAGATTCTCTTCGTCTGATTAGTCCTTTCAATTCACGAACTTCAACTGAGTCTATCTGATTTTCGGTTTTGTTATTTAAGAAATCTATGATAGAAGAAAAATTTATTCCGTTAACATTCTCTCCAATAAAATCATTACAAACTTCGGCAAACTTGAGTGCTTCATCGTCAGTAACAGCAATGTTACCAGAGGTTTGATATACAACATGTACATCATGGCCTTGTTTAATTAATTTCGAAAAAGTTCCTCCCATAGAAATAACGTCGTCATCAGGATGAGGGCTAAAAAGTATTACTCTTTTCTTGGCAGGATTAGCTCTCTCGGGTCTATGTGAATCATCGGTGTTTGGTTTACCACCTGGCCAGCCCGTGATGGTGTGTTGCAAGACATTAAACATATTGATATTCAAATCATAAGCAGAACCGCCTAATGCGAGAAGATCGGACATGCCATTATTGTTATAATCTCTATCGGTAAGCTTTAATATAGATTGATTTGTGCTTTGGCAGAGCCACACGATTGCTTTGCTTTTTAATTCTTGCGTCCAAATACATTCCCCAACTAACCAAGGAGTTTCAAACCTTGTTAATTCTGAAGCTGCGGATTGGTCTAATACGAAAGTTACATTAGCATGGTTTTGCAAAAAAGTAGCGGGTATTTCAGAACTTATATCTCCTTGAATCGTTCTTTTTATAATTGATGCTTTATTTTGCCCCCAGCCCATCAAAATTATTCTTTTTGATTTAAGGATTGTTGACATTCCCATTGTTATAGCTCTTTTAGGAACGTTATCAATTCCATTAAAATCAGATGACGCATCTACTCTAGTGATATGATCTAGGGTAATTATTCTAGTTCCGGAATTTATATGTGATCCTGGTTCATTAAAACCTACATGTCCTGTACGTCCAATTCCTAACAATTGAAAATCGAGACCACCAGCATCAATAATGTTCATTTCATAATCAATGCAATGTTGGTTAAGGTCTTCAATAGCAATACTTCCATCAGGAACATTAACATTTTCGGGTTTAATGTCTATATGATTAAAAAGATGCTGATGCATAAAATAATGATAACTCTGTTTGTTTTCTTTTGTCATTGGATAATATTCATCCAAATTAAAAGAAATTACGTTATCAAAACTAAGTCCCTCCTCTTTATGCATTCTCACCAATTCTTCATAAACTTTTATAGGTGAAGAACCTGTGGCTAAACCCAAAACACAAGATTTATTTTCGGCTTGTTTAGATTTTATTAATTGTGCTATTTCTTGAGCAACTATTTTTGAAGCTTTTAGAGAATTTTTAAAAATCTCGTCATGGATTTTTTCAAATCGTGTTGTTTCGTATTTTCCTGGTTTTACATAGGTTAAAGTTTGAATAGTACTCATAAAATCGCTTTATTAAAAGATTAATAGAGCAAACTTAAAAAATAAATTCAAAAAAATGCAAATTTATGCGTTAATTATAGAAATAATATCAAATAACGCATAATAACGCAACATATATTTGCATTATGTATCACAAAACATAAACTCCTGCTTTGTGATACTCTTCAAGTCTTGCGTCGATTGGATTCAAATCTGTGATAATGGTATGTAGTTGATTGAGTTCACAGACACCATAAGGCATTTTGGTGTTTAATTTTTCAGAAGTGACCATAGACACCACTTTATCTGAAGCCTGCAGCATTGCTTTTTTTACTAATGAAACTTCGTATCCCATCTCTGTCAATCCCAACTTGACATTAATACTACTCGCTCCCATAAAACAAATATCTGCTTTTAAAGTTGATAACACTTGTATCACGTCCATACCTATGGTAACCATTGCGTTTTTTTGCAGTTTTCCTCCAATGAATACTAACTCAATATTGGAATGTTGTGATAATTGCATCGCTATAGGTAAACTATACGTATATACAGTTGCCTTTAAATCAGAAGGGATTAATTTTGAAAATGCTAAATTTGTAGTTCCTCCACTCATTATAATTACCTGCCCATCAGCCAATAATGACAATGCCTTCCTTCCTATTGTTTTCTTTTTATCTTCATTTACTATGACAATATCAAAAATATCTTGAGGTTTGTTAATAACTGGAAAAGCTCCACCATATACTTTTACAAGAAGCCCTTTGCAATCCAATTCATTTAAATCTCTTCTGATAGTATCCTCTGATATTTTTAATTCTTGAGCTAGTTCAATTGTGTTAACTTTTTGTTCTTCAAGAATTTTGGCCATTATATAATTATGTCTTTCAGATTTCATCATTTTTTTTTAAATAAATTATGAATTACAAATATATAAAAAAAATTATGCTTTATTGTTCTGTTTTTAATTTTATTGATGATTTATATCCGCGATAATGCTTGAATTGTTCAATTAATAAAAAAAATAATGCAATATTTTGCGTTATTTAAAAATATTTTAAAAAAAAAATGCAAAAAAGCGCATTATTATAATATATATATATACATTAGCATTTTAATTAATAAAATTTCATTTGAAATCATATAAAAATAGCTTCAATTAAATACTTCTTGTTTTTTTAATATCAATAAATTTAAAAATGATTATCCAGATTTACAATATAATTATTATTCACTTTCATCAACAACTATGAAAAAATTAATAATTTATAAATTTAAAACTTAACCTAGTATCTATTAACCCTTTATAATTATTAACCATTAAACCAATTTAAATGAAACACAAGATTTTAATTAGTAAGAAGTTAGGCAAATACATTATTGTATGCTTGTTCTTCTCGTTATTTGGGCAATTTATTAGTGCCCAACAAACCTACACTTTCTCCGGAAAGGTTATGGAGTCAAACATTAAGCAACCCATTATAGGTGCTGCTGTGCAGATTGCAAACACCACCATTGGTGGCACGACGGATATTGATGGTAATTATAATTTTTCTGGAAAATTGAAACCCGGAAAATATAAAATAAACTTTTCTTTTCTGGGATTTTCTAATAAAAGTGTAGATATAATTCTCAGTTCCAGCATTGATGTCAAAACAGATGTCACATTACTTCCTGATTTAATGAATCTTGACGAGGTAATTGTTACTGGAACATCTGTTAAAACTTCTAAAAAACAATTAGGAAATTCCATTTCTACTTTAAGTTCCAAAGATTTAATTAACAGTGGAGCAACTGGTATTGACCAAGCTTTAGCAGGAAAAGTTTCAGGAGCATTAGTAATGCAAAACTCTGGCGATCCTGCTGGAGGGATTTCTATTAGAATGAGAGGACCGAGTACGATAACAGGAAGTTCAGATCCATTGTATGTAATCGATGGTTTAATTGTAAGCAACTCAAGTAGAGAGGTTATCAATTTAGGAGGTAATACTCAAAACAGATTAGTGGATTTGAATCCTAACGACATTGATAGAATTGAAATTTTAAAAGGTGCAGCTGCAGCAGCCATTTATGGATCAAGAGCGAGTAATGGTGTTGTCCAAATTTTTACCAAAAGAGGTAAATCAGGTAAACCAAGTTTTTCTTTTTCAACAAACTTTAAAGTTAATGAACTTAGAAAAAAAATGGACTATAATGAAGTGCCATTAGTATGGGTTAATCCTGGTACTAATACTGATTTAACTACAATACCAGCCCAAAGATATGATGTTCAAGATGCAATTTTTGACACTGGTTACGGCACAGAAAATTTTCTATCTGTATCTGGTGGGACAGATAATACCAAATATTTTGCTTCAACATCTTTTTTAAGCAACGAAGGAATTATTAAAAACACTGATTTCAAAAAATTCTCTTTTACTTCAAATATTGATCAAAAATTGAATTCTTGGCTTAAATTAAATTTTGGTTTGACCTTTATTCAAAGTAAAAGTAGCGACATTCCTAATGGAGGAATTACCTCATCTGGAGGAGCACTTACGCACTTATTGTTTTGGAATAATGCAAATAATCCTTATCCAGATGCTAATGGAAATTTTTTAACAACTGTAGGAGCAGCTAGTCCTGTTGAAGATATTATGAAATCTGAATATGGACAACGTATAAATAGAGCCATTACAAATATTGGACTTACTGCAAATCCATTCAAAGGGTTTAATGTTAATTTTTTAGCGGGATTAGATTATTATAATCATTCGGGTACAGGGTATGTTCCGATTGGAACAATTGCAAATCCAACTGGTTATGCATCACGATCTGATGTGAACAGTTTTCAATATAACATTGATTTGAATGCTAGCTACAAATTTGATATTAACGAAAATTTGGAGTCAACAACTACTGCAGGTGCAACCAGACAATATGAAAATGTAGAACAAATAGGGTTATCTTCTGATAAATTGGCTCCTGGTGTAAAAGTGGCCACTGGAGGTACAATCATATCTTCAATGGATAGCAGAAGTGAAATAGCTATGTGGGGAGAATTTTTGCAACAAACCTTTGGTTATAAGAACAAATTCTTTTTAACCGGAGCAATTCGTACAGATGGCGCATCGGTTTTTGGGCCAAATGAACGAAACCAAGTTTATTCAAAAGTAAGTAGTGCATATAATATCTCTAATGAAACTTTTTGGAAAAATATATTTGGAGACCATTTTAATTCATTAAAACTAAGAGCAGCTTGGGGACAAGCCGGTAACCTTACTGCAATAGGTCCTTATGACAAAACCCTTAATTATTTACCTATTTCAATTGGTGGATCAACAGGAGTTGTACCCTCAACTTTGTTAGGAAATGAAAATGTAAAACCAGAAAAACAAGATGAAATTGAATTAGGATTTGACGCTGGATTCTTAAAAAACAGAATTGGTTTAGAGTTCACTTATTACAAACAAAAAGTGAGTGATTTACTTTTAAAAAGAGAATTGGCCGCATCATCTGGATTTCAATATCGTTACGAAAATGTTGGAAAATTAGAAAATGAAGGTGTTGAGATATTGTTAAGAGCAGCAGTTATTGATACCGAAGATTTTGATTGGAACGTTACTACAACTTATGCTAAAAACACAAATATTGTGACAAAAGTTGTTGGTACAAGTATTCCATTTCCAGATAGTTTCGCTACAAATTTTGTAATCGAAGGGCAACCTTTAGGAGTTTTTTATAGAGCATTTTATGCCCGAGATGCAAATGGAGATATTGCTTTAGGAACTAATGGTTTGCCTTATGGTGGCACTAATCCTGATGGCACTAAATCTAAAGTTATTGGTGATCCAAATCCAGAATGGTTTGGCTCTTTAATAAATGAATTCAAATACAAAAATTTTGATTTTAGATTCCAATTAGATGCTGTACAAGGTTTTGATGTAATGAACTGGGACAGACGTATTATGGATAGAACTACACTTTATGGAGGTGGTTACAATGCTGGTCAAGAATTATTGGGCAACTTACCAAAAGGTACTGGTGTAGCTACATATGGAATTTTTGAAGAATTTGTAGAAGATGGCTCTTTTGTAAAATTAAGAGAAGTTGCACTTGGTTATACATTTAATCCAAAAAATTCAGGATTTCAAAGTATCAGAGTTAGCCTTGTTGGAAGAAATTTAGTTTCTTGGGATAATTATTCAGGATTTGATCCAGAAGTTAATACAACTGGACAAAGTAATGGTACACGTGGTTTCGATTTTGCTGCTGTGCCAATCCCAAGAACATATCAAATAGGTGTTAGCGCAACATTTTAAAAACTCTAAATTTATAAAAAATGAAAAATATGAATCGCTTATTTATAGCAACAATACTTATGGCTCTTTTAATGCCATCGTTACACTCTTGTGACAATGACTTTGAAAATCCAAATTCGACCACATCAGAGACAATCCTAAATACTAAGGACGGATTAATTGCTCTTTCTATTGGTATCAGACAATTATACTCTACAACAGGAGTAAGATATGTGATTGAAACACCTGCGGTTACAACAAGAGAAGCAGCAAGTACATCTACTTTTTTAAGTTTAATGGAATTAGAAGATGGTGGAGTAATACCAAACGACAATGCTAATACTCAAGGTTTGTGGGTAACATTAACAAGAGTAATGGGTATGGGAGAAAGCCTATATGCCGGAGCAGATAATGTAGAACTTGAGCCCGGAACAAAAAGTGGATTTAAAGCCTACGGTAATGTATTCCGTGCTTTATGTATAGGGCATTTATCTTACAACTTTGAACAGGTTGTATTAAAAACAAGTACCGATAATAATGCCCCTTTTGTCCCAAGACAACAAGGGTTTTTGGAAGCAATTAAATTATTAGAGGATGCAAAAGCACTAATTATTGCGAACCCAATTTCTGCTGAATTTTCAACAAAAGTTTTAGGAGGAAAAATTGATTTAACAAACACAATTAATTTGTTGCTAGCAAAATTTAATTTGAATGCTGGAAATTATGATGCAGCAATAACAAATGCTGCACTAGTATCTAAAACTTCAAAATCAGAGTTTACTTATGATTCACTAAATTTAAACCCTATTTGGGTAAGAGGTGTTGGGCTACAAGCAAATAGTGTTAACTTTTTTCACCCTCAAGATAATTTTGGATTGCCTGCAAGTTTCATTATTGATCCTGCCGATGGTAGATTAGCAAAATATTTAATTGCATCAACCAAAGTAAATGCAAATGGTTATAACTGCGAAAATTTGAAAGGTTTTTTTGAAACCAATACCAGTTCGATTCCCGTTTATATTCCAGACGAAGCAAATTTAATTATTGCAGAGGCAAATTTACGTAAAACTTCGCCAAACATTCCAGCAGCTCTTGTTGCGCTTAATGAAGTTTTAACCGATACTGATGATCCACTTGGAGTTAATGCAAATCTTGCTCCTTATGCTGGCACAATGGATGTTAGCAGTATTTTATTAGAAGTTTACAAAAATCGTCGTGCTGAATTATTCCTTACCGGTAATAGTTTAGAAGATAGTAGAAGATTTGGAAGACCTCAACCTAATCCTGCTTTAGGAACTTATACTGACGAAAGAAATAGAAATTTCTATCCTTATTCTAGAGTTGAGAGAAATAATAATACAAATACTCCTGCTGATCCATCTATTTAATATTTAGTTTTTTTTCGGGGGTAACTTATGTTACCCCTGAAAAATTATTATATTTTCTGAACAGAGTTGTTTCAATAACGATTATTCTTTTAACACTACACTAGTTCAAACCATTGACAATAGAATTTATTCTATTTTCCAGGTAATAAATTCCCTGAAATTAGGCAAAGATTATTTTACACTTTTTTTAAACAGATTATTTTTAATCCGTTTTAAAAGAGGCTATTATAAAAACAAATCAAAATATCGTACAATATAGATTTTGGAAGTATTTTTTTTGAAGGCTATATGCAACAAGCTGAATAGCTCCGAAATTTTAAATTTAATAAAAAATGAGTCCACTACTGTTATTTATAATTGTCCTTTCCTATTTTTCAATTTTAATGGTAATTTCTCATTTCACTTCACGAAATAACCACGAAAATACTTTTTTTGATGGCGATAAAGAATCTCCTTGGTTTTTAGTTGCTTTTGGAATGATTGGTTCTGGCATTTCTGCCGTGTCCCTTGTGTCAATTCCTGGAAATGTTGGCAACAACAATCTTTATTATTTTCAATTTATTCTCGGAACGATAGTGGGTTACCTATTTATTGCGTTTGTACTAATCCCCATTTATTATAGGCTAAAACTGGTTTCAATTTATTCTTACCTGAATACACGTTTTGGGAATATTACTTATAAAACGGGATCCACATTTTTTTTGGTTTCCCAATCTTTTGGAGCCGCACTTAGATTGCTTTTGTCTATCAAAATATTGCAATATGCTTTTTTTGATGCCTTAAATATCCCTTATTACATAACAATAATAGTAGTTTTAGTTATTATCTGGTTATATACGAATAAATCTGGGGTAAAAACAATTGTATGGACAGATGCCTTACAATCCTTATTTCTTATCACGGTTATTATTATTACCATAATTACAATAAAAAACTCTTTGGGGTTTTCTATTTCAGAAATGACAAGCACAATTACTCAACATAAATATTCCAAGGTTTTTGATTGGGACATTCATTCTGGATCCAATTTTTTCAAACAATTTATTTCAGGATTATTGATTACCGTCGCTTTGGTGGGTCTTGATCAGAGTATGATGCAAAAAACCCTTACTGTCAAAAAAGTGAAAGATGCCCAAAAAAATGTATTAACCTTTAGTTTCTTTATAGCATTTGCCCAAACACTATTTTTGGGTTTAGGAATATTGATTTACATCTATGCCGAAAAAAATGGTATTGAACTTGCTATTAGCAACGGGCAATTTCTAAATACTGATGGAATTTTCCCCAATCTAACTTTAAATTATTTGGGAAAAATAGGTGCCATAGCTTTTTTAATTGGAGTGATTGCCTCCACTTTTGCAAGTGTCGATTCTTGCATCGCTGCATTGACAACTTCTTTTAGTTATGACTTTATGGACATCGAGAATCAGCCACAAGAAGCTAAAAAGAAAATCAAAAACTATGTGTTAATTGGCGTAAATGTTGTGATGTTTCTCATAGTGATGTTATTTTGGCAAAGCCAAGGAGCAATTATCAACACTATTTTTACAATCGCAGGATATACTTATGGCCCTCTTTTGGGTTTATATATGGCAGGTATGTTTTCTAAAATCCAGTTAAAGGAAAAATGGGTTCCCTTAGCTTGCATCGCAGCGGCAGTTGCAACTTACTTACTCAATGAATATATAATGGCTGCATTCCAATTTGATTTTGGCTTTTTAAATATATTTATAAACGCATTATTAACGATTCTGTTTCTAATCATCATTAAAAAGAAAGCCTGATGCAATCAAAAGACAAAGTTGTAATCAATCAAACAACAAACTCCAATCATTTTGCTGTTTGTGCACTTATGATGACAAAAACTGACCCGTGGATAAGATTGGAGATGAATTATGACCAATGCCTTAAAGCATTTGACGGTTCATCAAAAGATATATATATAATACTGCTTGAAAACGAAATCGCTGGTTTTGTTATCCTTCAAATGGAAGGGACTTTCAAAGGATATATCCAGACAATTTGTATTGACGAAGATTATAGAGGAAAAGGATTTGGAAAAAAACTTCTCGAATTTTGCGAAGAACGAATTTTAAAAGTTTCACCAAATATCTTTATCTGTGTTTCATCATTCAATAAAGGAGCCATCAAACTTTATTACGACTTTGGTTTTAAATTAATAGGAGAATTAGAAGACTTTGTAAAAGAAGGATTTACTGAATTATTACTGCGTAAAACTTATGGACCAATAATTGGATTTCCTTTAAAAAAAGGCTAGACCTAATTTTGATCTTTTAATTAACAATACATCTTATGAATAAAAAATTGCTTTTTTCCATAATTTTATCTGCCTCTTTTGGATATATTTCCAATAGTCAAAATCTTAATAATAAAACAAATAAGACAGCCCTTGCAGCAAAAATAGACAGTATCATCCAAAAACAAGTGGATCAAGACAAAATTCCTGGGGCGGTAATTCAAATAAAAATGGGCAAAAATAGTATTTATAAACATACTTTTGGATACTCCCAAAAATATGACTTTGACCATAAACAGCTAGATCCTTTGGAAAAAATGACCGAAGAACATCTTTTTGATGTTGCTTCGCTTACCAAAGTTATTGGTACCACAACCTCTATAATGCTATTGCAAGATAAAGGACTTCTCAATGTTGATGATCTAGTCAGTAAGTATATCAAAGCTTTTGACACGCCAGAAAAAAAGGAGATTACCATACATCATCTACTTACTCACACCGCAGGACTTTATGAATGGTATCCGTTATATTATAAAGCTTCAAATAAACAAGAATCTTATAAATTAATAGGAGAACTTCCGCTTATGTTTCCAGTTGGAGAGCAACGTCGTTACAGCGATTTAGGATTTGTACTTCTTGGAGAAATTATAGAAATTGTTTCTAAATTACCTTTAGAACAATTTATGCAACAAAATATTTTCACTCCTTTAGAAATGAAAAACACAACTTTTAATCCATTATCGACAGGTCGTTTTAATAAAATAGCAGCCAGTTCACAAGGAAATCCTTATGAAAGAAGAATGGTGTATGATTCAATACTTGGGTTTAAAGTAAAAGAAATTGATCCAAATCAATGGAAAGGATGGCGTAACTATACTTTAAAAGGAGAAGTAAATGACGGCATCACTTGGTATGCCAATAAGGGGATTTCTGGTGCTGCCGGAATATTCTCGACTATCGATGATATCCAGAAACTTGTTGACATGCTTGTCAATAAAGGCAAAGTAGGATCAAAACAATTTATATCCAAAGAAATAATAAATAGCTTTCTAACAAAAGACAAATTCAATAATGGAATAGGTTGGATGATGGATCCAGAAAATCCCGTAATAAAAAACGGACCAAAGGGAACCTTTGGCCATACAGGATTTACGGGTACCAGCATTGCAGTAATTCCTGAAAACAATATTTCTATTATAATCTTAATAAATAGGCAAAATATTGGATTAATGAATAATGGAGAATATTTTTCATTAAGTCAAACACGTGAGCAAATTTTTAAAGCAGTCTTAAAATATAGTAAATTAAAATAACTATATAGCTTAAAATAGAAGTTTAGTGAACTAATAATTGTTAATCACATTTAAGTTTTTTTAATATAGTTTGTTTTGGTTAGTTGGTTCTTCATCAAGGGCTTCTATTACAAGGGTAGAAGCTCTAGTGAAGAATTTAAATTTAAGAATCAATTAAAAAATATAATAGATAAATCCATCAAAAAGAATAAAACTAATTCACAATCTAATTCTAATCAATTTTTATAAATAATCTTGTAAAAATAGACCAATACCTAAATCAATACAAAAATGAAAAAAAATAATACTGATACAGAACAAGAATCTCTTTATTCAGATTTAGATAAAATGAGTACAAAAGAATTACTCATTAATATCAATGCCGAAGATAAAAAAGTACCAGAAGTAGTCGAAAAACAAATTCCAAATATAGAAAAATTAGTAAATGTTATAGTTTCTAAAATGAAACTCGGCGGAAGATTATTTTATATAGGAGCGGGTACTTCCGGCAGAATAGGAATACTTGATGCGTCTGAATGCCCTCCTACTTTTGGAGTTCCAGACAATTGGGTTATTGGCATAATAGCTGGTGGGGATTCTGCTATAAGAAAAGCAGTAGAAAATGCCGAAGATGATTTCAATCAAGCATGGAAAGATCTAACTGCTTATTCCATATCGAATCTAGATGTTGTTATAGGAATTGCAGCTTCAGGTAATACTCCTTATGTTATTGGTGGATTAAAAAAAGCTCAAGAAAACAATATTATTACAGGAAGTATTTCATGTAATAGTGAAAGTCTAATATCAAAAGAAGCTGATTTTCCAATTGAATTAATTGTAGGCCCAGAATTCCTTACAGGAAGCACACGAATGAAATCTGGAACTTCTCAAAAATTAGTTCTAAATATGATTACAACATCCGTTATGATAAAACTGGGGAGGATTTCAGGTAACAAAATGGTTGATATGCAATTATCAAATAAAAAATTAGTTCAAAGAGGAGTTGATATGATTGTTGAAGAACTAAATATCGATGAAAATTTAGCAGCCAAACTATTAAAAAAACACAAAAGTGTTAGAACCGCAATAATGAAAAACAAATAAGATTTAGATTTATTTAATAAAATTTATAACAAACAGCAAATGACTCCAAGCGCAATATTAATCCTTATCATTATATACTTTGGAGTTTTATTCTTTATATCTCATGTTGTCAGTAAAAAAGATAGCAGCAATGAAGCTTTTTTTAAAGCCAATAAAAATTCAAAATGGTACTTAGTTGCTTTTGGAATGATAGGAACTGCGCTTTCTGGAGTAACATTTATATCGGTTCCTGGAGAAGTTGGTGCTCCAAGTGGAGAACAATTTAAATACTTTCAATTTGTACTAGGTAATGCCTTAGGGTTTATAATAATTACAAAATTATTATTGCCTCTGTATTATAGAATGAATTTAACCTCTATTTATGGATATATAGAACAGAGGATGGGAACCTTTAGCTACAAAACAGCTGCAACTATTTTTTTAGTAAGTAGAACTGTCAGTTCCGCTTTCAGGCTTTATTTAGTGGTAATTGTATTGCAACGTTTTGTTTTTGATTATTATAAAGTCCCTTTTTTTTTAACAGTGCTAATCTCCTTGATTTTAATATTTTCCTACACCTATCGAGGAGGACTTAAAACCATAATTATTACAGATTCGTTACAGACATTTTTTCTTATTTCATCCGTATTTTTAACAATTTACTTTATTTGTACGAGTTTGGATTTAAGTTTAGTTAGTGCATTCAATGAAGTGAAAGATAGCGATTATTCTAAAATATTTTTCTTTGATGATTTTGTTACTAATAAGTTTCATTTTGTAAAACAAATCATTGGCGGAATGCTTGTTACCATTGCCATGGTCGGTCTTGACCAAGATTTAATGCAAAAAAATCTTAGTTGCAAAAATATTGGTGAAGCACAAAAAAACATGTTCACATTTACGGGAGTATTCGTTATAATCAATATTTTTTTCCTAAGTGTTGGGGCTTTACTTTACATTTATGCAGATAAAAATGGGATTTCTATTCCCTTGGACTCTTTTACAAATAAACCAAGAACTGATTTGTTGTTTCCAGAAATTGCATTAAATCATTTATCTATAATTCCCGCAATAATTTTTTTATTGGGACTTATAGCAGCTACATTTGCTACTACCGATTCTGCATTAACAGCACTTACAACCTCTTTTTGTGTTGACTTTCTTGGTATGGATAAAAAGGAAAATCTGGGCAAAAAAAACATTGTGAGAACGAGGCATTTAGTACACCTTAGTTTCTCAGGATTAATATTTTTAGTAATATTAGTATTCAATTCTATTAATGATAGTTCAGTTGTAGGAATGATATTTAAAGTTGCATCATACACTTATGGGCCTCTTTTAGGATTATATGCTTTTGGTTTATTTCTAAAATCAAAAAAAGTAAATGATAAATTAGTCCCATTAATATGCTTATTATCACCAATGGTAACTTATCTAATTAGTGAAAATTCGAAAACATTATTTTTTGGATATGTGTTTGATAATGAATTAATTTTAATAAACGGACTTTTTACTTTTATAGCATTATACCTAACAAGTATAACTACTAATGAAAAAATAAGTTTTTAAAAAAACATTCTTTAAATGAAATTATGGAATAATCAATTAAAATTAAAAGGTGATATAAACCACAAAAATTCAACTATTTAAAAAACTATAATTCAGATTTCGATGAAAAATTACTTAATAAAAATTAGCATATACATTGTTCTAATAACTTTGGCTACTAATTGTGCAACTTCAAAAAAAACAGCTGTTTCGGATAATACGGAAATCTATATTCCACGAATTAAATCTGAAAGAACAACTTTTTTCAAAGATTCTGATGTTGAAACCCGTTGGGTTGACAGTATTTATAATAAAATGTCGCTGGAAGAAAAAGTAGGGCAACTTTTTATGGTTTCGGCATATTCTAATAGAGATTCCACAGAAACAGAATCTATTGATAAATTGGTTCAAGATTATAAAGTTGGAGGGCTTATTTTCTTCCAAGGCGGACCAGTTTGTCAAGCAAAATTAACCAATCGATATCAAGCAAAATCCAAAGTTCCTTTATTCATAGCAATTGACGCTGAATGGGGTTTGAGTATGCGATTAGATTCAACGTATCGTTATCCTTGGAATATGACATTAGGTGCCATTCAAGATTTGAAACTTGTAGAAAAGGTTGGCGAAAATATGGGCAAGGAAAACAAACGAATGGGAATCCATTTCAATTTTGCACCTGTTATCGACATCAATACAAATCCAAAAAATCCTATAATTGGATTTCGCTCTTTCGGCGAAAGCAAAGTCAGTGTTACCGATAAAGCCATTGCTTTAATGAAAGGTGAACAAACTCAAGGTGTTTTTTGTACAGGCAAACATTTTCCTGGACACGGAGACACTTCAACTGATTCCCACAAAACATTACCTACAGTCAATTTTTCAAAAGAGCGCATTAATCTGGTGGAATTATATCCTTACAAACGAATGTTCGACGAAGGTTTAGTCTCTGTGATGGTTGCGCATCTCAATATTCCGAGTCTGGAACCAACAGAAAATCTCCCTACATCAATTTCGCATAATGTGGTAACAGATTTACTCAAGAACCAGTTGGGTTTTGAAGGCATAATTTTTACCGATGCTCTAGGGATGAAAGGTGCAAGTAATTCTAAAGGGCCGGGAGATATTGATTTAGCGGCATTTATGGCAGGAAACGATGTTTTGCTTTGTCCAGAAGATGTGCCATTGGCCATCGAAAAAATTAAAACAGCTTATAATGGAGGAGCTATTTCGGAAGAACGTTTGGCATATTCCGCCAAAAAAATATTACATTATAAATTTAAAGCGGGTTTAAATAATTATAAACCTGTTGAAACCTCAAGTTTAATACACGACCTTACTCCTTCTCGAAATGATGCGTTGCAATATCAATTATATGAAAATGCGGTTACCGTTTTGAAAAACAAAAAGGAAATACTTCCAATAAAAAATCTAAATCAAAAAATCGCCTATGTAAAATTAGGAGATGGCGCAAATAGTTCCTTCGTGTCAACGTTAAAAAAATATACCGAAGTTACCGAAGTTTCTAACAACAATATTGACAGTTTAAATGCTGAATTAAAAAAATATAACACAGTTATCATTGGTTTTCACAAATTAGACAAAGCATGGGAAAAACAAGATTTTACCGAAACAGAACTGCTTTGGTTACAAAAAATTGCCAAAAAAAACAAAGTGATTCTTGATGTTTTTGTAAAACCCTATTCACTCTTGTCAATATCCAATTTCAAGAATATTGAAGGATTGGTGGTTTCGTATCAAAACTCGAATATTTCTCAAGAAGTTTCGGCCGAATTAATCTTTGGTGCAATTCAAGCCAAAGGAAAATTGCCGGTGTCTATTAACAAATCCTTCAAAGTAAATGACGGATTATCTACAGAAAAACTGAACCGTCTGGGTTTCACAGCTCCCGAAAATGTCAATATGAATCCGTTGATGTTATCCAAAATTGATTCAATAGCCAAAAAAGCCATCGATGGGAAAATGACTCCTGGAATCCAGATTCTTGTGGCTCGAAAAGGAAAAGTTATATACCAAAAGGCGTATGGTTTTCATACGTATGACAATACTGCAAAAGTTACAAATTCAGATTTATACGATGTTGCTTCCCTTTCGAAAATGATTTCTACGCTGCCCAACGTGATGCAATTATATGACCAAAACAAGGTTGCTTTGAATACAAAAATGGGAGCTATGATTCCGTATTTTGCAAATTCCAATAAAAAAGACATCAATTTTAAGGATTTACTTTCCCACTATGCCGGTCTTGTCGCTTGGATCCCTTTTTACAAAGCTACTCTGGACAAGAATAATATGCCATTAGAAAAATACTATAGTAAGACATACAATGCACATTTTTTAAGAAAAGTAGCCGACAGCCTTTTCATTCGAAACGACTACAACGACACTATTATGAAAATAATTGCCGATAGTCCTTTATCAATAAAAAAAGAATACAAATACAGTGATTTAACGTTTATGATCCTGAAAGAATATTTAGAAAAAGAGACCCACAAAAAGTTAGATATTCTTAGTCGTGAAAATTTTTATAATTCACTTGGAATGAATTATACGCTTTACAATCCATTGCAAAAATTTAACAAAACTGCAATTGCACCAACAGAAATAGACAATTATTTTCGCCATCAGGTAGTCCAGGGATATGTTCATGACCAAGGTTCAGCCATAGAAGGCGGAATTGCGGGGCATGCCGGAATTTTCTCAAATGCCATGGATGTTGCCAAAATGATGCAGTTATATTTACAAAAAGGAAATTACGGAAACCATCAATATTTTTCCCAAAAAACATTCGACGATTTCAATACCTGCTATTATTGTGCCGAGGGAGTCCATAGAGGTTTAGGTTTCGACAAAAGATTAGGCAAAGACGGTTCTACTTGCAACTGCGTTTCTGAATCAAGTTTTGGTCATACCGGCTTCACGGGAGTTATCGCCTGGGTTGATCCTGAAACCGAGATTGTGTATGTGTTTTTATCCAATAGAACCTATCCGGAAGTTTTCAGCGATGGAAATAAATTAGCCAAAGAAAGAATTCGGGAGGATATTCAGAAAATAATACAGGAGTCAATCTTAAAATAAAAAATTGTATCCGGATTAAAGGAAAAAAAATCTTAACATTCCTCTTCATAAAAAATCGAGAATGAACAAAAATCTAAAATCATTATATCATATCGCCCAAAAGCAATCCCGAATTATTATTGGTTTAATGTCAGGTACCTCCTTAGATGGTTTGGATGTGGCTTTATGCGAAATTTCAGGTTCAGGCGAAAATACAGAAGTTAAATTAGTACAATTCGATACTGTTGACTATTCCGAAGATATAAAAACAGAAATCCGAAATATATTTGCCAAGCAAACTATTGATTTTCAAAAACTGGTATTATTAAATGAATGGATTGGTGTACTTCATGCCAACATCATTTTAGAATGCTTAAAACGTTGGAACATTTCATCACATAAAGTTGATTTAGTTGCATCGCACGGACAAACAGTATTACACGCACCAAAAATTTTGCACCAGCAAGAAAAATTCCCAAATGCTACCCTACAAATCGGAGATGGAGACCATATTGCCGTAAAAACTGGCATTATTACAATATCAGATTTCAGGCAAAAACATCTCGCCGCTGGAGGCGAAGGAGCGCCATTAGCGGTTTACGGAGATTATTTCATCTTTGGGAAAAAAGAGGAAAATCGCATCATGCTCAATATGGGAGGTATTGCTAATTTTACGTATTTACCGTCGAGCATGAATCCAGAAGAAGTTTTCGTAACAGATACCGGCACCGGAAACACTTTGATTGATGCTTTCACAAGACTGTATTTTCCTGAAAAAGCATATGACAAAGATGCCAAAATTGCAATGCAAGGTCGTGTAAACCAATTGCTTTTGAATGTTCTAAAATCAAACAAATTTTTTCTGGATTCCTATCCAAAAACTACCGGTCCAGAACTTTTTAACATTGAATACGTCAGAAAATCACAGTCCGAAAGCGATACAGAGAATATTTCAATCCAGGATTTACTGGCAACATTGACCCGCTTTAGCGCCGAAACCATAGCCGAAGCAATTACTTATGCCGTAAAAAAAACAAAATATGCGATGGAAAATTTTTCCGTTTATATGTCAGGAGGAGGTGCTCACAATCCATTATTAGTAAGTTGGTTGAAAGAATTATTGCCTTGTATTTTTTTTAAAACAGATGTATTGGGCATTTCAGGTGATGCAAAAGAGGCAGTACTATTTGCTATTTTAGCAAATGAAACCGTCTCGGGAGGTGATTCAAATTTTGGCTTGCGTAAAGGAATTCCATCTGTTTCTATGGGGAAAATTTCATTCCCAAACTAGACCAAAGTTTTACTTGAAATATTTATATAAAATGATTCATTCAACCTAATAATCAAAACCCGAAAAAATGACTAAAGAACGCTTAACATCACTGGATATATTCAGGGGTTTTACTATTTTATTGATGACAATTGTCAACAATCCAGGAAGTTGGACTTCGATTTATCCGCCTTTAGAACACGCAGAATGGAATGGTTGCACCCCAACCGATTTAGTGTTTCCATTCTTTGTTTTTATAATGGGAACGGCAATTCCTTTTGCAATGCCATATAAACAATTTGACCTTGCGGTTTTTAATAAAATTATTGTTCGCTCATTACGGATTTTCTGTTTGGGATTATTCTTGGCTTATTTTGGCAAAATTGAATTATTTGGTTTAGAAGGAATCTCTATATTAATTTTCAGGGTTATTGTTTCTTTGGCAGTTGGTTTTGCTCTTTTGGGAAATTTCAGTTTAAAAATTAAAACGTATTTAGTTATTGGAATTCTTGTGATTCTTTTATTTTTAGCCTACAGCCAAATAGAAGAATACAAAGATGTCAGAATTCCCGGTATTTTACAGCGAATAGGAATTGTATATTTCTTTGCCTCTATTTTATATTTGAAAACAACCCAGAAAACACAACTTATAGTTGCAGCTTCGATATTAGTGGCTTATTGGCTATTAATGTCTTTTGTCCCGGTTCCGGGATTTGGTGAAGCAAATTTCGAAAAAGGAACCAATTTGGCGGCTTGGTTGGATAATTACATTTTAAACGGGCATTTGTGGAGTTATGCCAAGACTTGGGATCCAGAAGGGATTTTAAGCACACTTCCTGCAATAGCCACTGGGATTTTAGGAATGTTCATTGGACAAACACTAAACCTGCAAATTCCAAAAGTGGAAATTGCAAAAAAAACAGGCTTTATTGGCGTTGTTCTGTTAATTCTTGGTTTAATTTGGAACATTATATTTCCCATAAACAAATCGCTTTGGACAAGTTCATACGTCTTGTATACCGCAGGATTGGCAATACTGATTTTAACCTTTTTATATTATATAATTGAAATTGCTAACTATAAAAAATGGAATAAGTTGTTTTTAATTTGGGGAGTTAATCCAATGATTATTTTCTACTTTTCAGAGATAATACCAAATATTTTGAGTACAATAAAAATTCAAAATCCAGAAATAAATGATCAACAAATCAATCTTCAAGACTACTTTTACACCGTTTGTATTGAGCCTTTTTTTAACAATCCAATGAATGCATCATTAGCTTTTGCAATGATATACGCAGTTTTCTGGTCTATTATTTTATGGATTTTATATAAATACAAATTGATTTTTAAAGTCTAACTTATAAAAAAATAACGTTTTTTATACCTTGGCAAAGAAATTGCTACAATAAACAAAGTTGAATTTTATCATTAATTTATAGGATACATTTCACTAAAAAAACTACTTTTGACTTTTACATAATTAGATTAAAAATGAACCAATACAAGTCTTTATTGTTACTGCTTTCTATTTTTATGCTTTCCTTTTCGGATGGAAATGCTCAGGAAACAGCAACCAATCCCAAAAACGAATTCAGAGCGGTTTGGATTGCCACAGTGGCCAATATTGACTGGCCAAAGAGCAATGTTGACGCTGTCGAAAAAGAAAAAGCCGATTTTATTGAAATTTTAGATACTTATAAAAAACTAAATTACAATGCAGTAATCGTTCAAATCAGAAGTTGTGGCGACGCTTTTTATCCAACACAATTAGCACCATGGTCACGTTATTTGACCGGAAAAGAAGGACAAGCTCCAAGCCCATATTTTGATCCGTTGGAATGGATGATTACCGAAGCTCACGCCAGAGGTTTCGAATTCCATGCCTGGCTCAATCCTTATCGTGCCACTATGGATTTGAGAACAGATATTTTAAGTTCCACTCACGATTTCTACGCGCATCCTGAATGGATGATTAAATATGGTGGTAAATATTATTACAATCCGGCTTTGCCTGAAGTTCAGAATCATTTAATTGCCGTTGTGAGTGAAGTGGTTCGAAATTATGATATCGATGCCATTCACTTTGATGATTATTTTTATCCATACAAAGTTGCAGGAGAAGTTTTTAATGATAAAGCTTCATTCGTGAAATACGGTTCCGGACTCAGTCTGGAAAACTGGAGACGAAACAACGTCAATATTCTGGTGAGAAATGTTTCCCTTTCCATAAAAAGCATAAAGCCCTGGGTACAATTTGGCATCAGTCCGTTTGGAGTTTGGCGCAACAAATCCGTTGATCCAAAAGGTTCTGACACGGAATCCGGACAAACCAATTATGACGATTTATATGCTGATCCATTGGCCTGGATGGAAAACAGCTGGATTGATTATCTGGTGCCACAACTGTATTGGAGTTTGGATCATCCCAAAGCTTCGTATTCAAAATTGCTGAAATGGTGGTCAGAGAATTCAAAAAACACGGCCATTTACATTGGAAACGGAACCTATAAAATCAACAGTGATTCCGATAAAAAATGGAATAATCCGAATGAAATTCCAAATCAGATTAATGTTACCCGAACCTATAAAAACATACAGGGAAATGCCTTTTTTAGTGCCAAATCTTTTGTGAAGAAAAATCAGGCTGTTGCCCAGTTGTTATCGGCGAATCAATATAAATATCCTGCACTACCGTTTGCTGTTCCCAATTCAAAGAAGGCTGTCATTGATATTCCAACAGTAAATATGATTGAAAAAGACACAGATCCTTCCTGCTTTTCCATCAAATATCCATTGAACAGCAAGGTGCGTTATATCATGGTGTATCGAGCGAAAAAAACTTCGAAAATTGACATCAATAATCCGAGTCAAATCATTGAAAAGATAACTTTAGCAGCCAATAGTGACTCCATTTTTGTCACTATTCCAGTAAAAAAAGAAGACGAAAACAATACTTGCGCCATCACCTTCATCGATTATTACGGCAATGAAAGTGCTGCTACCATACTAAATTAATTCCTTTATAATAGATGAAAATTGACTCTAAACCCTGGTATTGGATTCCCGTATTAAACTTTGCTTCTGGTCTGCCTTATGCTATTATTATTTCGGTTTCGGTGATTATGTACAAGAACCTGGGGATCAGCAATGAAGGCATTGGAATTTATACTAGTTTATTGTATTTACCTTGGGTGATAAAACCTTTATGGAGTCCTTTTATTGATTTATATTCCACCAAAAGAAAGTGGTTTTTAGCTATGCAATTGTTGATTTCCATTGCTTTTCTGATTGTTGGATTAACAATTCCAATGAGCAATTTTTTCGTATTGAGTCTGGCTGTTTTTTGGGTAGCTGCTTTTGCTTCGGCTTCGAATGATGTGGCGAGTGACGGCTTTTATATGTTGGCTTTAGCCAAAGATCAACAATCTTTTTTTCTGGGAATCAGAAGCACCTTTTACCGTCTTTCTTTGCTTACCGGAAACGGATTAATCGTAATAATAGCCGGTTTTTTAGAGGAAAAATATGGAGATAAAACAAAAGCCTGGTCCTATACTATGGTCATTGTTGGTTTCATTATGGCGGCAATAACTATTTATAATTATTTTTCGACACCTAGAATCGAAACAAAAATCCTAGAAGATAAATCAGAATCAAAACCAAAAATTAGTTTCGGGGAAGTCTTTGTTTCTTTCTTCCAAAAGAAGCAAATTGTTTTGGTTTTATCTTTCATCCTATTATTTAGACTGGGAGAATCTCAATTATTGAAAATGCTGACTCCTTTTCTTCTTGATGAAAAATCATTGGGCGGAATGGGATTGACCACTGAAGATATTGGACTTATATATGGTACCTTTGGTGTTAGTGCCCTTGTTATCGGTGGAATATTAGGAGGAATTGCCATCTCTAAAGACGGTCTTGGCAAGTGGATGCTCCCTATGATTTTGACGATGCACTTGCCAATAATCGGGTTTATATTGCTCTCTCATTTTCATCCTACCTCTGTTTTCTATGTATATGCCACGGTAATTTGCGAACAATTTGGTTATGGATTTGGCTTTGCCGCCTTTATGATGTATTTAATTTACGTTGCCGATGGCGAATCTAAAACCTCCCACTACTCTATTGCTACCGGATTTATGGCTTTGGGAATGATGCTTCCGGGAATGTTAAGTGGTTATATTCAACACTATTTAGGTTATGGAAACTTCTTTATTTGGGTATTTTTCGCCACTATTCCAGGATTAATTCTGTCTCGCTTTTTGATTTTTCCTAAGGATTTTGGAAAGAAAACAGAATAGTTTTTTTGTTTAAAAAATAGTACACGAATGAGACAGATTAACTTCGTAAAGACACGGATAAAAACGGATTCTAAAATATTTAAATTTGACAAATAGTTCTCAAGAAAATATACAAAAAAAGAAAACTGATTACACCAATAAAACCACTTTTTAAAAATCCGTTTTTATCTGCGTTTTCGCGATAGCGAATCCGTTTTATCAGCGTACCAAAATGCATAAAATTCTAAAAATGACATTAGAACAAAAAATAGGACAATTCTTTTTTCCTGCCGTTTTTATCAACGACACGGAAGAAAACATTCAAGAAATTGAGCGTTTGATCAAAGAACACCACATTGGCGGACTTACTTTTTTTCACAGTCTGGCGAGTGCTGCAACGAATTATGAAACAAAGAAAAAAGTTGAATTCAACGATACTAGTTACGAACGTTTAAAGGAACTTGTTGTTCGATTTCAGAAATGTGCCACTACTCCACTTTTGATGAGTATTGATGCCGAATGGGGATTGGCCATGCGGGTCGAAAATACTCCACAATATCCTTATGCAATCACACTTGGGGCTTTGCCTGCCCGATACGAATATTTGGCTTATGAAGTAGGGAAACGAACCGGTTTAGACTTGAAATGTGCTGGGATTCATTACAATTTAGCACCTTTGGCTGACATCAACAATAATCCCAATAATCCCGTAATTGGCTACCGTTCTTTTGGTCAAAAAAAAGATAAAGTCGCCAATTTAGCCTTGGAATATTTACGTGGTTTAAATGAAGTTGGCGTTTTGGGATGTCTGAAACATTTTCCAGGACACGGAAACACAAGCGTAGATTCCCATTTGGGTTTGCCGGTATTAGAAGAAACTCTGGAAGAATTACTGGAGAATGAATTGGTTCCCTTTATCAAAGGAATCGAGCATAATGTTGATTCGATTATGATTGGACATTTGGCTGTTCCGGCTTTGAATGAAGGAAAAAATACTTCGGCGACCTTGTCGAAATCCATTATTGAAGGTCTTTTGAGAACCCAATTGGGGTATGATGGTCTGGTGATTTCGGATGCTTTGAATATGCACAGCGTTTCGAAATTGTATGACAAAAAAGGGCAACTCGAATGGGAAGCCTTCCATGCCGGAAATGATGTGTTGTGTTTTGCCGAAAACGTAGCCGAAGGCATTCAGGAAATCCTCAAAAATGCGACAGCAGAACGCATTGAAGCCAGTTTCAACCGTTTGTGGAAATGCAAACAAAAAGCAGGAATTCTCAATGGAAATACTGATCCTCAAGGCCAATTTGATTTTGAAACCACTTCTGTTTTAAATCGGCTCATTGCTGACAAAAGCACTACAAAAATCAAAGACCATAATAATAGTTTACACTTATTTGAAGCTAAAAACAATGAAAAACTAGCCAAATTAAGTGTTTATAAAAACACTGACAACCTCTTTTTCAAATCATTATCTATAGTTCTGCCGTCTCCAATATTTGCTCTTGAAACCGGAGATACAGATGCGATTCAAAAACTGACAGACGAACTAAAAGATTATGACTCAATATTAATCTCGCTTTTTGTGCCCAAAGCAAAACCTTTACATAATTTTGAAATCGAAGATTCTGTCTTGGCCTTTTTGGGAGATTTGTTTTCCAAGAAGAAATGCGTTTTGTACCTTTTTGGAAACCCTTATGCTCTGAAGGTTATTCCAAATTTAAAATCAACCTTAGGCATTATCCAAGTGTACCAGGATTTTAAGGAATTCCAAGCAAGTGCAGCACGTCAATTGCTTAGAAACTCGAAATGCAGAGGAACTTTACCCGTAAAGGTAAAGGGACTAAATAAGTAATTGTTATTGAATATTAAATTACCATAATTATAAACTATCGTGATATAAAAATATATAATTGCATATTATATTCACAGAACCTGTTTTGAATTATCTTTGTATCAAATAAAAAATAACAACTTTAAATCATACAAAAATGTCATTAGTAGGAAAAAAATTCCCAAGTATTGCAGTAGACGCCATCTCAGAAATGGGCGATAATTTGAAAATCAATATTTTCGAAGAAGCTACCAAAAACAACAAAAAAGTACTTTTATTTTGGTATCCAAAAGACTTTACTTTTGTTTGTCCAACGGAATTACATGCTTTTCAAGCAGCTTTACCAGAATTCGAAAAAAGAAATACCCTAGTAATAGGAGCTTCTTGTGATACCAATGAAGTGCATTTTGCTTGGTTGAACACAGCAAAAAACAACGGTGGAATCGAAGGCGTAACCTATCCAATCCTTGCGGATACTAATCGTAACCTTTCGAACATTCTTGGAATTCTTGATATCGAATCTACCAGTTACAGTGAAGATACCGATTCTGTAATTGTAGAAGGATCCAACGTAACTTACAGAGCTACTTACTTAATTGATGAAGATGGTAAAATATTCCACGAAAGTGTAAATGATATGCCATTAGGTCGTAACGTAAACGAATATTTGCGTTTAGTTGATGCCTATACACACGTTCAAACTAAAGGTGAAGTGTGTCCTGCGAACTGGGAAGAAGGAAAAGATGCCATGCACGCGGACAGAAACAGTACTGCAGCTTATTTAGGTACTCACTAATATATTAAATATAAAAATATGTTAATCGAATTAAACGAAGATACCTTACAAGACTTAGTTTCTAAAAACGAAAAAGTAATCGTTCAATTTTCTGCTTCTTGGTGTGGAAATTGTCGCATTATGAAACCAAAATTTAAAAAATTGGCTTCAGAAAATGAGAATTTGACTTTTGTTTTGATTGATGCCGAGAATTCACCGGAATCCAGAAAACTGGCTAACGTAAGCAACCTGCCTACTTTTGCCACTTTCGTAAACGGAAAATTGGTAAACGAAACCCAAACCAATAAAGCCGAAGTTTTGGCAGAGTTGGTTAACGAAATCAAATAACTATGAAATTACCCATCATCAAACATTTGTCTCAATTCATTGAAGAAAATGATCAGGATTACCTTGTGGAAACTATCGAAGTTCTGGAAGCTTTGACTGAACTTTCTACTTTGAAAGATGAAGAATTGGACGTTATTGGTGAATTAATTTCCAATATGTACGGCGCACTTGAAGTTCACAAAATGATTAAGGGCGGAATGGATAAAAAAGAGGCTTTGAATACTTTTATGAAACGTGTTCTGGGTTCTATTGATAAATAGATTGTGTCAATTCAGGATCATAATTAAGCTTTGATATTGATGAAATTCAAGACCTATGAGGTTTTAGAAACCTCATAGGTCTGTTACAAAAATAAAGAGGTTAGCTTCCAGTCTGAGATTTTGTATTATTCTCTGGTTGCTGTTAATTCTTAGATTTACTTTATTCCATAAACTGAAAACGTCCCGAAGTATCGGGACGTTTTTTGTATATATCTATGCTTTGTTTAACAACAAGATGTTCCAGGAGAACAACATTCTTCCCCTTTTTCTGCATACACCGTGATGCTGAATATAATATTTGGGCTTGAAGTGTATAAATTAATTTCCTCTTCATTCAAATAATTAGCTAGTATGTCTTTAGGAACAATGATTGGTTTTTCTTTTTGCAACACAATATTTTTGAATCCAAGTTCTTTAATATATCCCAAATATTCGTCTTTTTTAATGGCACTAGCCACACAACCGGCATACATTTCGGCGGCATTTTTTATCTTTTCTGGCAGATCACCTGTTACGACAATATCTGAAATACTAAAATGTCCACCGTTTTTAAGAATGCGGTAGATTTCACTGAAGGCTTTTTGTTTGTTTGGAACCAAGTTTAATACACAATTGCTAATCACAACATTAGCAGTATTTTCTCCAACTGGCAGGTTTTCAATATCCCCCAATCGAAACTCCACATTATTAAATCCAAGTTTATCGGCATTCAAGCGTGCTTTTGCAATCATGGCTTCGGTAAAATCAACACCTATAATCTTTCCGGTTTCGCCGGCTTCGGCACGAGCAATAAAACAATCGTTTCCTGCTCCACTTCCCAAATCCACTACCACATCACCTTTGCTTATTTTAGCAAATTGGGTGGGCAGACCACAACCCAAACCCAAGTCGGCATCCGATTCATATCCTTTTAATTCATTATAATCTTCGGACATGATGTTATACACTTCGGTGCTGCAACCCCCTGATCCACAACAGGAGATTTCATTTGATTCTTTATCCTGTAAAGCAATTTCACTATATTTTTGCTTTACCATTTCTTTAATTTCTTCTGAATTTTTCATTTCTGAATTTTTAAAATTTAACAACATTTTCCTTTTAATTTCTTTGTAATTACAAAAAAATAACCTTCTATTTTTTGTAACGTTTCCATATTAAGACAATAACAAATTGCTGTTCCTTCAATGTTTCCCTTAATAATTCCTGCGTTTTTTAGCGCTGTTAAATGTTGAGAAACGGTGGGTTGTGCCAATGGCAATTCATTTACAATATCACCGCAAATACAAGTATCAACAGCTAACAAATACTCAATTATTGCAATTCTTGCCGGATGTGACAATGCCTTAAACAATGTCGCTAATTGATTGTGTTCTTCTGAAAAACTTTCTGATTTTGATGCTCCCATAAAATTAATTGATTTATATATTGCAATATTACGATAAAACAATCGAACAAAAAAGTGTTTTAGAAAAATTTAACTAAATAAATTTTCATACTTTTGAGCCACATTAAAAAGATATAAATAAATTATGGCTTCAATAACATTAGGCGGAAATGCAATACACACTTCAGGTGAATTACCAAAAGTTGGCACAAAACTATCCGATTTCAAATTAATAAAAAACGACCTTTCAATTGCAACACTTGCTGATTTTGCAGGAAAGAAATTAGTTTTAAATATTTTTCCAAGTATCGATACTGGAACTTGTGCTACCTCTGTTCGAAAATTCAACGAGAGTGCAGCCAAATTAGAAAACACATCCGTGTTGTGTATTTCCAGAGATTTACCTTTTGCTCAAAAACGTTTTTGCGGTTCAGAAGGAATCGAAAATGTGATTAATTTATCCGATTTTCAAGACGGAAGTTTTGGTAAAACCAATGGATTAGAAATTATTGAAGGCAAATTGTCCGGCTTACATTCAAGAGCAATCATTGTTGTTGACGAAAACGGAAGCATCGTTCACACAGAACAAGTTTCGGAAATTGCGAACGAACCTAATTATGAAGCAGCTCTAGCTGTACTTTAACTGTAAGGAATGGAATTTCAAAAAGACAATTCTTTCATTAGCGGAAGACTTAAAAGTGTTTATTATGCTTTTAATGGTGCTATAAAATTAATTACGACTGAACACAGTATAATGGTGCAATTTTCGATTGCCATTGTGATGGTCATTGCCGGATTTTATTTTAATATCACAAAAACAGAGTGGCTCTTTCAAATGCTTGCCATCGGACTGGTTATGAGTGTTGAGGGATTGAATACTGCTGTCGAAAAAGTAGCTGATTTTATTCATCCGGATTATCACGAACGAATTGGATTCATCAAAGACATTTCCGCAGGAGCTGTAGTTTTTGCTGCTCTTACAGCGGTTGTCATTGGATTAATTATATACGTACCCAAATTTTCATAGTAAACAGTTTTATCAAGAATGGCAAAAACAATAAAAACAGCAACTCCGGACAAGAAAACTGAACCTAAATCTGAGACAAAAAAGTTCTGGATATTTACAAAACAACACAAAATTGTTTTGGGTTCGCTCATGGTATTATTTTCCATTGCTTTATTGCTTGCCTTCATTTCATTTTATATCTACGGACAAGCCGACCAAAGTGCGGTCCATCAATTGATAAACAGAAATGAAGTGGTTAAGAATTGGCTTGGTAAATTTGGTGCTTTTCTTGCCGATTTAATTGTATACCAAGGTTTTGGACTTGCTTCCTTTCTATTTGTCAAATTATTCTTCTTGACCGGAATGTTTTTAATACTGGATATCTCCCTTAAGAAGCTCAAGAATATTTGGTTTTGGGATTTGTTTGTTATGATTGTCCTTTCGGTAACGTTTGGTTTTTTTGCCACTTCCCTACCCGAGTTGGGCGGAACCATTGGTTATGAACTGAATTTATTTGCTCAGGATTATATTGGCAAAACCGGAACCTTACTGATTTTGGCCTTTAGCCTTATCCTTTATCTGATATTTAAAATCAAAGTATCCCCCGAGAAGATCAAATCCTTTTTCGAAAGTACCAAGAAAGAAATCAAGACCGATTTAGCTACGAATGCATCGACTATTGATTCGAGTGCCTATAACCTTGAAGAATATGCCGTGGAAGATGAGGAAGATGTCAGTGAAGATATCCATTTGAAATCCGTGGGTTCTCAATTTGAACTCAACAAAGAAGCATTAAAGCCTACTATCAGCAATCCTTCGGAAATTACATTGAAAACCATTCCTTTGGAAGTGACGCCTCCTCCTTTTCATTTACCAGAAATTATTCAAACCAATGACGATCATTTTGTGATTGAAAAAGCTCCCGAGGAAGATATTATTGAAGAGAATCTAGCTTCGAAACTGGTGGCTGATTTTGGATTATTTGATCCTACTTTGGATTTATCCAATTACAAATACCCGACGATTGACTTATTAAAAGAATACTCCACTGGCGGTATCACTATCAATCAGGAGGAATTAGAAGAAAATAAAAACCGAATCGTAGAAACACTTCGCAATTATAAGATAGAAATAGCTCAGATTAAAGCGACGGTTGGTCCATCGGTTACGCTCTATGAGATTGTGCCTGAAGCTGGAATCCGTATTTCAAAAATTAAGAGCTTAGAAGATGATATTGCCTTGTCGCTTTCGGCCTTGGGGATTCGTATCATTGCTCCTATTCCTGGAAAAGGAACTATTGGGATTGAGGTTCCTAATAAGAATCCAACGATGGTTTCGATGAAAAGTGTTATTGGCTCAGCCAAATTTCAGGAAGCAGAAATGGAATTGCCTATTGCTTTAGGAAAAACCATTTCGAATGAAACTTTTGTGGTCGATTTAGCCAAGATGCCTCACTTGTTAATGGCTGGTGCCACAGGACAAGGAAAGTCTGTTGGTTTGAATGCGGTTATCACATCTTTGCTTTACAAAAAACATCCAGCTGAAATCAAGTTTGTTTTGGTGGATCCCAAGAAAGTGGAGCTCACCCTTTTCAACAAGATTGAAAGACATTATCTGGCTAAACTCCCCGATACCGAAGACGCTATTATTACGGATAACGCCAAGGTTATCAATACCCTGAATTCGCTTTGTGTGGAGATGGACAATCGTTACTCTTTATTGAAAGATGCGATGGTTCGGAATATTAAGGAATACAACGAGAAATTTAAGTCCAGAAAGCTGAACCCTGAAAATGGACACCGCTTTTTGCCTTATATCGTGTTGATCGTGGATGAGTTTGCCGATTTGATTATGACTGCCGGAAAGGAAGTGGAAGTTCCCATTGCGCGATTGGCCCAGTTGGCTCGTGCCATTGGCATCCATTTGATTATTGCTACCCAAAGACCTTCGGTGAATGTGATTACCGGATTAATCAAAGCCAACTTCCCTGCCCGTATCGCCTTTAGAGTTACTTCTAAAATCGATTCCAGAACGATTTTAGACAGCCAGGGAGCGGATCAGCTGATAGGACGCGGCGATATGCTGTATCACAACGGAAACGATGTGGTGCGCGTACAATGTGCTTTTATTGATACACCTGAAGTGGAAAAAATAACGGAGTTTATTGGTTCCCAAAAAGCATATGCTACCGCTTATTTACTTCCAGAGTTTGTTGGAGAAGAAAGTGGCATTAATCTTGATATGGATATCTCTGATAGAGACACTTTATTCCGAGAAGCTGCAGAGATTATTGTTATGGCACAACAAGGTTCCGCTTCGCTTTTGCAAAGAAAACTGAAATTGGGTTACAACCGAGCCGGAAGACTAATTGATCAACTAGAGGCAGCCGGAATTGTGGGGCCTTTTGAAGGTAGCAAAGCCCGAAGTGTGAACATCCTTGATATGAGTTCTCTTGATCAGTTTTTCAATAATGAACAAAATAATTAACACAATGACTAAGACTTTACAGATTGCTTTTCTATTTTTTATCAGCCTTTTTGCACACGCACAAGATAAAGAGGCCAAAAACCTCCTCAATCAAGTTACCACAAAAATAAAGAGCTACGACAATATTATCATTGATTTTAAATACACCCTGAATAACGCCAAAGAAAACATCAATCAGGATAGCAAGGGGAATGTTACCATGAAAGGAAATCAATATGTATTGAATTTTATGGGCGTGACCAAGATGTTTGACGGAAAGAAAACCTATACCATTGTTCCCGAAGACGAGGAAGTTACGGTTTCAACCGTTAATGAAAAAGATGACAATGCCATAACTCCATCGAAGATGCTGACCTTTTTTAATAGCGGTTACAAGTGTAGTATGGATGATTTGCAGGACATCAAAGGGCGTAAAATACAATACATCAAACTGGTTCCTATGAATGCTAAAGACCAACGGAAAGAAGTTTTACTGGGCATTGATGTTCAGACTAAACACATCTACAATCTGATAGAAACCGGCAAAAAGGGCACTAAAACCACCCTCACTGTTAATTCTTTTAAAACCAACCAACCTTTGTCAAAAAATCAATTTATATTTGTTGCCAGTAAATATCCAAATTACTACATCAATAAATTAGATTAATTCTCTGTGAAAATTCTCGACAAATACTTACTAAAGACTTTTCTGAGTACCTTTTTCACGGTATTTATCATTCTGTTTTTTATATTCATCCTGCAATCGGTATGGTTGTTTATCTCGGAATTAGCGGGTAAGGATCTGGATTTGGTTATGGTTCTCAAGTTTTTATTGTTTGCCATGCCGCGAATCGTGCCTTTGGTATTGCCTTTATCGGTTTTACTGGCTTCGATTATGACCTTTGGCAACCTGGCGGAAAACTATGAGTTTGCCGCTATGAAGTCGGCAGGAATTTCGCTGCAGCGCGCTATGAAAAGCTTGATTATCTTCATTACTATCCTGAGTGTCGTTGCCTTTACCTTTGCCAATAATGTGATTCCCTATGCGGAATATAAGTTTATCAATTTCAGAAGAAACATTGCCCAGTTGAAACCCGCTTTGGCTATTGCCGAAGGGCAGTTCAGCACGGTGGGGCTATATTCAATCAAGGTCAATAAGAAATCAGGTCCCAACGGTAATAATCTGTCTGGGATTACCATTCACAAGAAATCAGCTATGGGTGACGGAAATAAAACCGTAATCAAAGCCAAAAACGGAATACTAGTCAGTAGCGAGCAATCAAATACCCTGAAAATGGTGCTGAATGATGGCTATTATTATGAAGACATCACCCCTAAAAAATACGAAGATCGCAGCAAAGTTCCTTTTGCGAAAAGCTCTTTCAAACGCTACATCATCAATATTGATTTGTCTAAACTGAATCAGGTCAATGTAGACGATGCCAGTATTACTAGTACCAATACCATGCTGAATGTCAGTGAACTGAACTATACGCTGGATTCACTGCACAAGAATATGAATACGGATATTTTGTCTTTTTCGGAAAATATCAATCAACGTATCGGTATTCAACGAACTTTAAAAGTCATTACCCCTATCAAAAAACACAAGGCTCTTCCCAACGATTTGTTATCATTGTATCCTAATGATAAAAAGTTGGTTGTCTTAAGTTTTGCTGGCAGTACCGTTGAAAGCACGCTATTTTCGATAAACGGAACCAATACTGAATTAGAAAACAAACAAAAGAATATCAACGGTCACATTCTGGCTTTTTATGACAAGTTTGTCATTGCCTTTGCCTGTTTCCTGATGTTTTTTATTGGAGCTCCGCTGGGCGCCATTATTAGAAAAGGAGGACTAGGTTTACCAATAGTTTTTGCCATATTGATATTTATATCCTTTCACTTTATCAATACTTTTGGGAAAAGAATTTCACAAGAAAATGGACTAAACCCCTTTTTTGGAGCCTGGATGTCCTCATTTATATTGTCGCCACTGGCTATTTTACTGACCTACCGGGCCACTAATGATATTGGCTTAATCAATATGGATGTCGTTCTGGCGCCCTTTCAAAAAATCATTCAAAAAATATTTCCATCTTCCAAATAATTAAATTATGGCTGCAAGCATGATACAACTCAATACCATTGAAGAAGCTATCGAAGACATTCGCCAAGGCAAAATCATCATCGTTGTTGATGATGAAGGTCGGGAGAACGAAGGTGATTTTCTGGCTGCTGCCGAAAAGGTAACACCGGAAATGATCAATTTTATGGCTACCCATGGTCGTGGACTGATATGTGCCCCACTGACCGAAAATCGTTGTAAGGATTTGGGGCTGGCTGCGATGGTTCATAATAACACCGACCCTATGGAAACCGCTTTCACCGTTTCGGTAGATTTAAGAGGGAACGGAGTTACCACCGGTATTTCAGCGGCAGACCGGGCGCGTACCATTTTAGCGTTGGTTGACCCCAACACCAAACCTCACGATCTAGCCAGACCCGGACATATATTCCCTCTAATAGCCAAACAGGGAGGCGTTTTAAGACGTACCGGACATACAGAAGCTGCGATAGATTTTGCCCGATTAGCAGGCTTTAAATCAGCTGGGGTAATTGTCGAAATTATGAATGAGGACGGCACAATGGCACGCTTGCCACAATTAGTTAAAGTTGCCAAAAAGTTTAATTTGAAACTGGTTTCCATCGAAGATTTGGTTGCCTACCGCATGCAACACGACAGTTTGATTGTGAAGAAAGAAGATTTTGAGATAGAAACCCGTTTTGGCACCTTTAGACTGAGAGCTTACCTGCAAACGACTAATAATAGAGTGCATGTTGCCTTGACTAAAGGAACCTGGAATATAGGTGAACCTGTATTGACTCGTATTAATGCGACCTTAATCAATAATGACATTTTAGGTACATTAACTAATGATGCCAATAAGAAATTGTGTGACCTTTTCGAACTGATTAATGCTGACGGTAAGGGAGCGGTTTTGTTTATCAATCAGGAATCGCAGTCCGGTGATTTACTAAACCGAATTGTGGAGTTAAAAGCACTGCAGACCAAAGGAATTTTTAAAGCACCACAGATTAAAATGGACAATCGAGATTTTGGTATTGGCGCCCAGATTTTGCACGATCTAGACATCTCGAAGATTCGCTTGCTCTCGAATACGGAGCAGACCAAGCGTGTGGGAATGATAGGATATGGTCTTGAAATCAAAGAATATGTAATGTATTAACACTGAATTTTGCTTTTATACCAGTCTTTTTTTGGATTAAGGTCCAAGAAATGAAACGATTAAAAAGCAGGGTGTAAAAAGGATTCTTTTTTTATAAAAATAGTTTTTGTAAAACAAAAAAAGGTTCTTATATTTGCAACCGCATTGAGAAATCGAATGCGCTATATTGGAGAAATGGCAGAGCGGTCGAATGCGGCAGTCTTGAAAACTGTTGACTGTAACAGGTCCGGGGGTTCGAATCCCTCTTTCTCCGCCAGTAGAAATACAAATTGAATTAAAACCCTTTAAATCGTATGATTTAAAGGGTTTTTTCTTTTCCCATACAATCAAATTATTCATTAATGCGTGAACTGAAAGGGATAAAATCGGTTACCCTAAACTATCCGAAATTAGGGTAACCGATTTTTATCTCAACCTAGCATTCACAAGGCATTACAACCAGTTCAACGACCAGTTTAAAAATTGTACATCTTGTGTGTTAGTCTTATTAGAATTAAATTTAATAATAACTAAAAGGTTACCACGATGAAAACAAAAGTATCTATTCTCTTTTACGCAAAGAGAGCCAAAGCCAGTGTAAACGGTTTAGTACCTATCTACACTCGAATTACCATCAATGGCAAAAGAATTGAATTAAGTTCCAACAGATTTGTAGAATTATCCAAATGGTCTACAGAAGCAGGCAAAATGAAAGGCAATTCAGAAGAAGCTCGTTCAATAAATAGCCATCTTGATATGTTGAAAATTCAAATCATAGATATGCAAATGGAATTAGTACACAAAAAAATTCCAGTAACAGCCGAAACTCTCAAAAGCAAAATTCTAGGAGTGGATGAAAGAGCAAGAATGCTAATCCCAATCTTCCAAGACCATAACAACAAAATCAAAGAATTAGTAGGCAAAGAATATGCGCCAGGAACTTTAGAGCGTTATAAAACATCGTTGAGCCATACAATCGAGTTTCTACAATGGAAATACAAAGTTTCCGATATCGAGATAAACAAAATAGATCACGCTTTCGTTACTGATTATGAATTTTGGTTAAGAAGTGTTCGGAACTGTGCCAATAACACCGCAGTAAAATATATCAAAAACTTCAACAAAATAATCAAGCTTTGTCTGGCCAATGACTGGCTAGACAAAAATCCGTTCGCAAACTATAAATCGAAAGTCAAAGAAGTAGAAAGAGTTTATTTGTCTGAAGACGAAATTCAAAACATCATCAACAAAGATTTCAAAACAGAAAGATTATCGCTAGTGCGTGATATCTTTCTTTTTAGCTGCTTTACTGGTTTGGCATACATTGATGTCAAAAACTTAACAAAGTCGCATATAAGCATCGGAATTGATGGCGAAAAATGGATATTTACCCACAGACAGAAAACCGAAACCGCTTCTAAAATTCCAATTCTTCCAGTAACTCAAATGATTATCGATAAGTATCTGGACCACCCGAAAAGCAATAATGAAGATAGACTACTACCTATTTTGACAAACCAAAAAATGAATGCCTATCTCAAAGAAATAGCAGGCGTTTGCGAGATTGAAAAAGAATTAACCTTCCACATTGCCCGACACACTTTTGCAACGACTATAACGCTTACAAATGGTGTTCCTATTGAAAGTGTGAGTAAAATGCTTGGTCATAAAAATTTGAGAACTACACAGCATTACGCAAAGGTTTTGGATAAAAAAGTAAGTGAGGATATGAAAATATTAAGAGAAAAATTTTGTTTATCAGCAACCAATCAGGAACAAAAAACAATTTAAAAACTAGGCTAATAAAAAAATCAAAACTTTTTAACAAATATTTAGTGTCATATTAATATAATTTGATTAATTTTGATTGAATTTGATTATCAAAACGATTATGAAAAGAATTTACCTTATAGTATTAGTTATTTTTGGCTTCCTCTTGATGCCAAAAGTAACTTTTGCGTGTGGTAGTCATTCAGAAAAAAATTCTTGTAACAAAAATTCTGCAAATACAGAAAAGATGGATTGTTGCAAAAATGATAATCATTCAAAAAACAAGAACCACGATGGTTGCAATGGAAAATGTGGACACTCAAATTGTGTAACTACTTCAACTCAATTTAGTGCCGTTTTTTTCGAAATAAAATTCAACAACAATAACTTTGACTTTTCAGAAAAAAATCAAAATTATTTTAATTCAAAAGCTAATCTTTCTTCTGGCTTTTGTTCTCTTTGGCTTATACCAAAAATAAGCTAAATTAAATTTTGACAGCCAAAGGTGTGTCAAATTGAAAGCAATTCTTGCTTTTAAATCATTTATTTTTATCGGCTAATCAATTATTAAATTATGGCTTTTTGCTATTGTTTACTTATGCTTTAGCGTGTTCAATTTAAAATTATCTATACTTATTAACGAAACAGGAATACACTAAATCGAAAATTTCGACGAAGGCAATATCTTGTTTCATAAAATCAAATAAAATGAAAAATTTAATTATCGTATTAAGCGTATTCTTAACAGCAATAATATCAGTATCAGCTCAAACAGCTACAAAAAAAGAAAGTCCTGAAACTATTTACGTTTGTCCTACACATCCTGACGAAACAAATCCAAGCTCAGGTAAATGTCCTAAATGTGGAATGGTATTAACAAAAATCACGAAAAAAGCACCTACTTACGCTACAAAAGGGAGTCAACCGATGACTAAAACTGTGACAAAATATGTTTGTCCAATGGATGGTTCAACTTCTGATAAACCAGGGGAATGTTCTAAATGTGCAATGAAAATGGTAAAAACTACCGAAAAAGTTGACACCCACCCTCTAAAAGGAAGTCAACCTACAAGCAAAATCGTAACAAAATACGTTTGTCCTACCGATGGTTCAACTTCTGATACTGAAGGAAAATGTTCTAAATGTGGAACGGGAATGGTAAAAATCACCGAAACAATAGATAACCACCCTCAAAAAGGAAGTCAACCTAAAACTAAAACTGTGACAAAATATGTTTGTCCTATGGATGGAACAACAGCTGATACCAAAGGAGAATGTCCTAAATGTGGAATGCAAATGACTGAAAAATAGTCCATAAAAATAAAAAACTATCAACGAAAATATTGTCAATAGTAACAATAAACCATTTAATAAAATGAAAAATTTAATTATCGCATTAAGCGTATTCTTTACAGCAATCACATCACTATCAGCTCAAACAGCAACAAAAAAAGAAGTTCAAAAAACAATGTACGTCTGCCCTATGCATCCTAATGAAGTGAGTACAAAAGAAGGTAGATGTAGTAAATGTGAAATGAAAATGGTAAAAACATTAGTTTCAAAACACGATCCATCTATAAAAGGAAGCCAAACTAAAACCAAAGTTGTTAAAAAATATATGTGCACAATGGATGGAGCTACTTCTAATAAACCAGGAAAATGTCCTAAATGTGGAATGAATATGAAAGAAATGAATGACCAAAAAATGGAAGAAAATCATAAACATTAATTTCCTGAATTATAAACTTATGGGGTTTCTAATCCCATAGGTTAAAAAACAACCCAATTAAAAAGCCTTAAATGAAACGTAGAAATTTTATAAAATTATCCGGATTATCTACAGCTGGCTTATTTGTCAGTAGCAGTATTCCGTTTCTTTCCTCTTGTTCAAATAACGATATGAATATGGGAAATAATATGGATATGGGAGGAAATATGAATATGGGGCAACCTGTTCCAGTAACAGAAGGTAACTTTTCTGTCCTTTTAGCAATTCCTCCAATTGTTGGTAGCACAACTATCCTTACAGCACAAAATGTAACAGCAAACAATACCGGATTTGGTAACATCAGCGGATTAGGCTATCATTCAAATGGATTACTTGGCCCTACTATAAAAGTAAATAGCGGTCAATCTATGAACGTAAACTTTGTAAACCAATTAAACGAAAAAACCAACATTCATTGGCACGGACTAAAAATACCTGCTAATATGGACGGACATCCCGAAAATTTTATCAATGCTGGAGGTTCATTCAATTATAATTTTACAGTAAATCAAAGAGCTGGATTGTATTGGTATCATCCACACGCTGACGGAACAACTGGCAAACAAGTTTTTCAAGGTTTGGCAGGCTTAGTTATCGTCAATGACACTGAAGAGACAGCATTAAATTTACCGTCAGACAACAGAGAACTATCATTAGTAATTCAAGATAAAAGAATTTCAGCAGGAAATATTCCTTATGCACCCACAATGATGGATCAAATGACGGGTTTAATGGGACAATACATACTCGTAAACGGTGTATATGCTCCATCCCACAATGTGGAAACTGCAAAATATAGAGTAAGAATACTAAACGGATCCAATGCAAGAATTTACAATTTAGCCCTTTCGAATGGAGCTTCATTTAGCGTTATAGGCAATGATGGAGGCTTATTGGCATCACCACAAACGGTAAACAGTCTGATTATTGCTCCTGGAGAACGTGCTGATTTAATAATTGATTTTAGTTCAATGGGGCTGAATTCTGAATTATTTTTAATCAGTAAAACTTTTATCGGTGGAAATGCTCAAGGTAAACAAGAGTTTAAAATAATGAAATTCAAAGTCACTACACAAGTGGTTGACAATTTTAGCATTCCAACTACTCTTTCATTCATTTCTCCTTTAACCGAAAGTATGGCAACTAAAACCAGAAATTTTGAGATCTCTAATGTAGATAGTGGTTCAATGTCAGGAATGATGATGCACACAATCAATAATAAAAGTTATGATGCAAATAGAATTGATGAATTAGTTACCAATGGAGCTGTCGAAATCTGGACTTTTGATAATACTAACGGACTGGAGCCTCATCCAATGCACTTGCACGGAGTTCAATTCCAAATACTAAATAGAACAGGAGGCAGAGGCTCACTTACTGCTTTAGAAAAAGGATGGAAAGATATGGCTTTGTGTATGCCAAGCGAAAAAGTGAAAGTCATAGTCCCATTCAATGGCTATACAGGAAAATTCGTTTTTCACTGTCATAATTTAGAACACGAGGAAACCGGAATGATGGGACAATTTCAGGTTTCCTAATCAATACAAATTCAAAAAAACTACAACAAAATATTAATTTTAAAAACAAAATAATGAAAAATATAATTCTTTCTGCCCTAGTAATGGCATTCGTAATGGTTTCTTGTAACCAAAAAAACAAGCAAGTCGAAACATCAAATACGCCTATGATGAAAAATGATTCAACTATGAAGATGAATGATTCAACAATGATGGATATGACAGTAGAGAAAACAAATTCTGCAACTCCAACAGAACCATCACCTTATGTAAATGATATAATTATCAGTTACATAAATCTAAAAAACAAATTAGTAAACGACGATACAAATGGTGCTGCCGACAAAGCAAAATTACTACTTACTTCATTTAACAGATTTAATACTAATGTTTTAGACCCAAAACAAAAGAAAGACTATCTCGATATTGCCGAAAGTGCCAAAGAAAACGCTGAGCACATTGGCGATAATGCAGGAAAATTAGATCATCAAAGAGAACATTTTGTGCTTTTAAGTAAAGATACCAACGATTTGATTAACCTTTTCGGAACCAAACAAAAACTCTATCAAGATTTTTGTCCAATGGCAGATGAAGGCAAAGGCGCTATATGGATAAGCGAAACCAAAGAAATCAAAAACCCTTATCTAGGTGCTAAAATGCCTACTTGCGGTACTATAAAAAAAGAATTCTAGAATGAAAAAAATCATCAAAAAAATACTTTTTATTGGGTTAATTATTTTTTTGCTGATACAGTTATATCAACCTGCTCGGAACATTAGTTTTGAGCAGGATATAACTGGTAATTTTACAAAAGTATATAATGTTCCTAAAAATGTTGAAATCATTTTGAGAACTTCTTGTTATGATTGCCACAGTAACAACACCTATTATCCTTGGTACTCTTACATTCAACCCGTTCGGTTTTTTATGGAAAGTCATATTAAAGAAGGGAAAGAAAATTTGAATTTTAACGAATGGGGTAATTATAGTGACCGTAAACAAAATAATAAATTAGATAGAATTGCAAAACAAATCGAATCAAATGAAATGCCTTTGAGTTCTTATACTTTAATCCATAAAAATGCAATCCTTACAGCCTCCCAAAAAAAAGAAGTATTGGATTGGATAAATAAAATAGAAGATAGTATTTCATCACAAAATTAAAAATAATGGTAGAAAAATTAATAACACTTTCACTACGAAATCGAGCCGTTGTGTTGCTGGTTTCAGCTTGCTTGTTTGCTTGGGGAGTTTACAGCGTCCAACAAAACCCCATTGACGCCATTCCTGATTTATCCGAAAATCAAGTGATTGTTTTTACGGAGTGGATGGGAAGAAGTCCACAGGTTATTGAAGCCCAGGTTACTTACCCGTTGGTTTCCAATTTGCAAGGCATTCCAAAAGTCAAAAACATTCGGGGTGCTTCGATGTTTGGGATGAGCTTTGTTTACATCATTTTTGAAGATGATGTCGATATATATTGGGCAAGAACTCGGGTATTGGAACGATTAAATTATGCACAACGATTATTACCACAAAATGTAGTACCAACCTTGGGTCCTGATGGTACGGGTGTGGGTCACGTTTTTTGGTATCATTTAAATGCGAATGGTATGGACTTGGGAGAACAAAGAGCTTTGCAGGATTGGTACGTGAAATTTGCGCTACAAACTGTTCCGGGAGTTGCCGAAGTGGCTTCGTTTGGAGGTTTTGAAAAGCAGTACCAATTAGTGTTGGATCCATTGAAAATGCAATACTACAACGTCAGTATGATGGAAGTAATGAATGCCGTTAAAGCAAATAATAATGACGTTGGTGGCAGAAAATTTGAAATGAGCAATATGTCCTACATAGTTAGGGGCTTGGGCTATATCAAAAACATAAAAGATGTAGAAGACATTGCTATTAAAAACTATAATTCCGTTCCGGTAAAAGTTAAAGATATTGGTTCAATACAAATGGGTGGCGATTTGAGACTAGGTATTTTTGATGAAAATGGCAATGGTGAAGTTGTTGGCGGAATTGTGGTAATGCGTTATGGTGAAAATGCTGACAAAGTAATCACGGCAGTAAAAGAGAAAATGAAAGAAGTCGAAAAAGGATTGCCCGAAGGAGTTACTTTTAAAAC
>CAMCFT010000026.1 GCA_945874225.1 Flavobacterium psychrophilum | reverse complement strand
TATAGTTTAATTTATTAATGATGAAGGACTTCTTCTCCTTCTTTCATTGGAACGTTTTGTGGAACAAAATCCTCATCGTGAGCAGGATTACTGTAATCATAAGGCCAACGGTGAACTTCAGGAAGTTCTCCAGGCCAGTTACCGTGAATATGTTCTATCGGAGCGGTCCATTCTAATGTATTTGATCTCCAAGGATTTTGAACTGTTCTTTTTCCGTAAAAAATACTACTAAAGAAATTATATAAGAAAACCAATTGAAAAGCTCCACCAATTAAGGCGAAAACTGTAATCAAAACATTTACATTTTGCAAATCATCAAATAATGGAAAATTAGTATTCGTGTAATAACGTCTTGGTAAACCGGCTAGTCCAATAAAGTGCATTGGAAAAAATACTCCATAAGCACAAACTGCTGTTACCCAAAAGTGAACATATCCAAGGTTTTTATTCAACATTCTTCCAAACATTTTTGGAAACCAGTGATAAATACCAGCAAACATTCCGTACAGTGCAGAGATACCCATTACCAAGTGAAAGTGTGCAACAACAAAATAAGTATCGTGAACATTGATATCCAAGGTGCTGTCACCAAGAATAATTCCTGTCAAACCACCAGTGATAAATGTTGATACCAATCCAATAGAAAACAACATTGCAGGGTTCAATTGCAAGTTTCCTTTCCAAAGAGTTGTAATATAATTAAACGCTTTTACTGCTGAAGGAATCGCAATCAATAAAGTCGTAAAAGTAAATACAGATCCCAGGAATGGATTCATCCCTGAAATAAACATATGGTGACCCCAAACAATTGTAGATAAAAACGCAATTGCCAAAATTGACATAATCATCGCTCTGTATCCGAAAATTGGTTTACGTGAATTAGTCGCTATAACTTCAGATGTAATACCTAAAGCTGGCAACAAAATGATATAAACCTCAGGATGTCCTAAGAACCAGAATAAGTGTTCAAACAAAACTGGTGAACCTCCTTGATAATGTAAAACTTCACCTGCGATATAAATATCTGAAAGGAAAAATGAAGTTCCAAAACTTCTGTCAAAAATCAACAATAAAGCTGCAGACAATAAAACAGGAAATGAAATTACACCGATAATAGCAGTTACAAAGAAAGCCCAAATTGTAAGTGGCATTCTAGTAAATGACATTCCTTTTGTTCTTAAATTAATAACAGTAACAATATAGTTTAATGAACCCATTAAAGACGCTGCAATAAATATAGCCATAGAAACCAACCAAAGTGTCATACCTGCTCCAGAACCAGGAATTGCTTGAGGTAATGCGCTCAAGGGTGGATATATAGTCCAACCAGCAGATGCAGGCCCTGACTCTACAAAAAGAGAACTAACCATAATTACACTAGATAGGAAAAATAGCCAATATGATAGCATATTCAAAAATCCAGAAGCCATATCTCTCGCACCAAGTTGAAGGGGAATCAATAAGTTACTAAATGTTCCACTTAACGCAGCTGTTAACACAAAGAAAACCATTATAGTTCCATGAATAGTTACCAACGCCAAATACCTATCATTCAGCATTATACCATTTGGAGCGTAACTATCTCCAAGCATAATGCTAAAAATTTTAAAGGATTGTTCAGGCCAAGCTAGTTGCAATCTAAAAAGCAAAGAAATAACTACGCCAATAATACCCATAAAAATACCTGTTAAAAGATATTGTTTGGCTATCATTTTATGATCAATACTAAAAATATATTTAGTAATAAAAGTGTCTTTATGGTGGTGTTCGTGTTCGTGTCCGTTATCGAGAACTTCTGCTGACATATCTGTATACTTTAAATTTTTATAAATAAATTATTTCATTGCTATTTTAGCAATAGCTGCTGAATCTTTAGCTTTAGTTGAATCAACACCAACTCCACCTTCAACAGGTTTAGGTGCATTAGCAGTTTTAACTTCCTGGACCAATGTTAGTTTTTCACTCAACCATTTTTTATAATCTTCAGGAGTATCAACTATCACTTTCATTTGCATGTTATAATGTGAAGCTCCACAAATTTTATTACAAAGTAATAGAAAATCAAAAGTATACGGATCAAGAGCTGTTTCACCATTTGCGACAAGTTCAATGCTTTTCTTCGCTCTTATTGCATTGATATTAGCAACTTTTTCAATCATATAAGGCAATGCCCTGTATTCTGCTGATGTATAAACAGGTTCAAAAGCAAATTCTGTTACCATTCCAGGCACACAATTCATTTGTGCTCTAAAATATGGGAAATAAGCTGAGTGCAAAACATCTTGTGAGCGAAATTTGAAATGTACCTTTTTACCTTTTGGAATATGCAATTCAGAAACTACAATATCATCCTGAGCGTTCGGATCTGACAAATCAACTCCAAGTGTATTTACACCTTCAATTAATCTAACATTGGCTTTGCCAAGAACATTGTCTGTACCTGAATATCTAGCAGTCCATTTGAACTGTTGCGCATATACTTCGATTTCAATTGTATCCTCATTTTCATCAACAAACATAATGTTTGTCCATGCGTAAAGTCCGAAAAGAATTAAAACAGCCAAAACAACAGCGGGAATACCACTCCAAATAACTTCCAGTTTTGTACTGTCAGAAAAGAACAGTGCTTTTTGGTCCTTTTTACCTCTATATTTAAAAGCAAAATAATGCAACAATACTTGAGTAATAGCCTGAACTATGAAAATTAAAATCCAAGTAACATTCATTAAATTATCCACATCGGCTCCGTGTTTTGAAGCAGGTGTGTGCAACACTAAAGGTCCCCATTTAAACAATCCGTAAATTGAAAAAATATAAATAAATGCCAAGAAGCCAAACATCAAATAGCCTTGAGTGTTATTATCACCATCGTTAGCTACTTGAGAATCATCTGAATCCCCCACCTGAGTCAAATCAAATATCTTAGTCAACTGCCACAATGCAATAGATAACAGGACCAAAACTAAAATTACCAACAAAATCTCCATATATAAATTACTTTTTAATATTAACACCCGAAAATAATAATAAAAAAACAACATTTAAAAAATGACAAATATCATATTTTTGCCAAAAATAACAAATTTAAATACACTTAGCAAAACAAAATGAATTTATTGATAAAAAATAAGTCGGAATTCTAGACTGGCAAAATGTAACTAAAAAAAATTAAAAATTATTAATCTAAATTATTCAAAATATATTCATTGAATTAACAAAAAGAATAATGCAAAATAAGTCAAACTCTCACATTCAATTTACTTCTAATTTTATAAAATTAATATTCTAAATAAAAAAAAGGCTGATTCAAGAAAAGTGAAACAGCCTTTAAATTAAAAATATTTGAATTTTAGTAATGAAAATGTTTACTTTCTTCAATAAATGGATTTCTTTTTGGCAACAACGGAACTTTAGTCAATGCTGTGAAAACAACATAAATAAATAATCCAAGGAAGAAAAGTACGGATGCAATTTCTGAAACTCCAATAAACCATTGGTCTCCTACTGTTCCAGGCATAATCATAATGAAGAAATCTATATAATGTCCCAATAAAATTACTACACCAGCCATAACTAATATCCAACTAATTCTTTTGAAATCAGTATTTATTAAAATCAGTAATGGGAAAACAAAATTCATGACTACAGTACCAAAGAATGGCAGCTTATACATTTCTATTCTAGTAACAAAATACGTAACCTCTTCTGGAATATTGGCATACCAAATCAACATGTATTGTGAGAACCATAAATAAGCCCAAAACACGCTAAAACCGAACATAAATTTTGCTAAATCGTGAATATGACTGGTGTTTACATGCTCTAAATATCCTTTCGATTTCAAATATACAGTAACTAAACAAATCATTGTAATTCCACTTACAAAGAAACTGGCAAAAACATACCATCCAAACAAAGTACTAAACCAGTGTGGATCTACCGACATAATCCAATCCCAAGACATAATGGATTCTGTTACGATAAAGAAGACTAAGAATGCCGCAGACATTTTGAAGTTCTTTTTGTAAAAACTATCATCTTTTGCTTCATCTTGTGCTAAACAATTTTTTCTGGAATAATATCTATAAAGATTCCATCCAGTCAAGAAAAACGCTGCTCTGATAATCCAAAATGGAAAATTTAAATATCCTGCTTTTGCAGCAATAAGTTTATCATTAGCCACGACTTCTGGATCTAACCACACAAATAAATGATTGAAATGTAATCCAGAAAGGATTAGAAATATAAAAAACAAAACAGATCCTACTGGCAAATAAGCAGTTATTCCTTGCATCACTCTAAACAAAACTGGCGACCAGCCTGCTTGAGCTACTTGTTGAATAGCATAAAATGCCAAAACACCAAGAGAAATCAGCATAAAGAAAATACAGGCAACATATAATGCAGACCACGGTTTGTTTTGCAATTGATGCAAAACGTGTTCTAAATGTTCTTTGTGTTCAGCATCGGCGCTTACTTTATTTTCTCCCGCTACAGCATGTGCTTCAGACGAAGATTTAGAAACCTCATGACTTCCGTGAGCATCTGAGGCAAGAATTGCTTCAACTTCTTGAATATCTTTGGGTGCAGAATAAAAACCATAACCAATTCCTAAAAGACCAACAGCCATTAAGATGAGAGAAAATGTTTTTAATTTACTTGAAAATGTATACATATCTATTACGATGAGTTTGTTCTACAATTATAATTTGCTTTTTAATTCCATCACGTACGTTGCTACCATCCAACGCTCTTTTTTGCTCAATTGATTGGCGTGTGAACCCATTAAATTAAGACCATACGTACCAACATGAAAGATACTTCCTTCATTTAATACTCTGTCTTTATAACTAGGAACTCCCAAAAATTTTCCTTGAGTAACTAATTTTCCTTGCCCATTACCTGTTTCTCCATGACAAATCATACAATAAATTCCGAAAAGTTCTTTTCCTTTATCTTTGTCTTTTTGAGAAAGTTCTCCAAGGGGTGATTTCAAATTTGCTGCTTTTACAGCAATTAAAGCTTCTGGAGTATCCGGATATTCATAAACTTCAAAACCTCTGTTAATGGTTCCTTCAACTGGAAGTTGTCCTTCTTTACCGCCCTTAAAAACATCAGCTTGAGAATAAGTATTGTAACTTATTGGCTCATACATATTAGGCATGTATTGATAATTTGGTTTCGAATCATCTTTACAAGATGAAACCAAAATAGTAATACCTACTAAAAGTGTTATTTTATATATGCTTTTCATATCCACTATTAATGCTTTTCTATTACTTTAACTTCTACCGCTCCTGTATTTTCGAAAAAAGAAACAAGCTCTTTTTCGTTATTGTTTACTGCAACCTCCATTAAAAAATGGTCGTCAGTTGTACGAACATCTGGGTTTTCGGCTTCTTTAAATGGCCACAATCTACTTCTCATATAAAAAGTAATAACCATTAAGTGAGCTGCAAAAAATACGGTTTCTTCAAACATAATTGGCACGAAAGCCGGCATATTTTCCACATAACTAAAACTTGGTTTACCACCAATGTCTTGAGGCCAATCCTGAATCATTATATAATTCATCATCCAAGTTCCAAAAGACAAACCGCACAATCCATAGATAAAAGCACAAATAGCTAATCTTGTTGGCGCAAGTCCCATTGCTTTATCCAATCCGTGAACCGGAAATGGAGTAAAAACTTCTTCAATATGATGATGTGCTGCTCGTGTTTTCTTAACGGCATCCATCAATATATCATCGTCATTATAAATGGCGTGTATTACTTTATTACTCATGGTGTGAATCTTTATTTGCTGCTCTTGCTTTTATAAAATTATCTCCAGTTCCTTTCAAAATTGTTTTTACCTCTGCCTGAGCTATCACTGGGAATGTTCTGGCGTATAACAAAAATAATACAAAGAAGAAACCTATTGTTCCAATGAAAGTTCCAATATCAACAAATGTTGGTGAGAACATTGTCCAAGATGAAGGAAGGTAATCTCTGTGTAACGAAGTTACGATAATTACAAATCTTTCGAACCACATTCCAATGTTTACAACAATTGAGATTATGAAAGAGAACATAATACTTGTTCTTAATTTTTTGAACCACATAAATTGTGGAGAAAAAACGTTGCAAGTCATCATTGACCAATATGCCCACCAGTATGGTCCGGTAGCTCTATTTAAGAACGCATATTGTTCGTATTCTACTCCTGAATACCAAGCAACAAATAGTTCCGTGATATAGGCAACACCTACGATAGAACCTGTAATCATGATTACAATATTCATTAATTCGATATGTTGAACAGTGATGTAAGCTTCAAGATGAGATACTTTTCTCATAATGATAAGCAAGGTGTTTACCATTGCAAATCCTGAGAAAACCGCTCCAGCAACAAAGTACGGAGGAAAAATTGTGGTATGCCATCCTGGTATAACCGAGGTAGCAAAGTCCATAGATACAATCGTGTGTACCGAAAGTACAAGTGGCGTTGCCAAACCTGCAAGAACTAAGGAAACTTCCTCAAAACGTTGCCAGTCTTTTGCTCTACCGCTCCAGCCAAAACTCAATATAGAGTAAACTCTTTTATTGAATGGCGTAACTGCTCTGTCTCTAAGCATTGCAAAATCTGGCAACAAACCTGTCCACCAGAAAACTAATGATACTGAAAGGTAAGTTGAAATTGCAAATACGTCCCAAAGTAAAGGCGAGTTAAAGTTTACCCAAAGAGAACCAAATTGATTCGGAATTGGTAAAACCCAATAGGCTAACCAAGGACGACCCATGTGTATGATTGGAAATAAACCCGCTTGAATTACGGAGAAAATTGTCATGGCTTCCGCAGAACGGTTAATGGCCATTCTCCATCTTTGACGGAATAATAAAAGTACCGCTGAAATCAAGGTTCCTGCGTGACCAATACCAACCCACCAAACGAAGTTAGTAATATCCCAAGCCCAACCTACAGTTTTATTTAATCCCCAAGTTCCAATACCAGTAGAAACGGTGTAAATTATACAGCCCAATCCCCAAAGGAAAGCTGTTAATGCGATTGAAAATACAATCCACCATTGCTTGTTGGCCTTACCCTCAACAGGTGCAGCAACATCTACTGTTACATCGTGATAAGATTTATCACCTATGATTAAAGGTTTTCTAATGGGTGCGTCGTATATATGAGACATAATCCTTTAAATTGATTTTTAATTTATCTTAAGTATTTCTAACTTTAACATGATAGATAACATTTGGTTTTGTACCAACATGCTCTAATAAATGATACATTCTTTCGTCTTCTACCAGCTTGGCAACTTGACTTTCTTTATCATTAATATCTCCAAAAACCATCGCTCCAGTAGTACAAGCACTAGAACAAGCTGTTTGGAATTCTCCGTCAACAATTACTCTTCCTTCGTTTTTCGCTGCTAGAATTGTTGCTTGTGTTTTTTGAATACACATTGAACATTTTTCCATAACTCCACGAGAACGTACACTTACATCTGGATTCAACACCATACGACCTAAATCGTCATTCATGTGGAAATCAAATTCACTGTTTTTGTTGTATAAGAACCAGTTAAAACGACGTACTTTATAAGGACAGTTATTTGCACAGTAACGAGTACCAACACATCTGTTATACGCCATATGGTTTTGACCTTGACGGCTATGTGATGTTGCCGCAACAGGACAAACTGTTTCACAAGGTGCGTGATTACAGTGTTGACACATTACAGGCTGAAAAGAAACTTGTGGATTATCTGAAGCTTGTTCCATTTCATTGAATGTAGAAAGTGAACTTGATAAACCTGCGATATTTTCTTTTCTTTCGTTATCTCCTGCAAAAGTTTCTTCAGAAGAATAATATCTGTCAATACGCAACCAGTGCATATCACGACTTCTTCTAATTTCAGATTTACCAACAACAGGAACATTATTTTCGGCGTGACAAGCAATAACACAAGAACCACAACCTGTACAAGCATTCAAATCGATTGAAAGATTAAAATGATGTCCTACTGAACGATCAAATGAATCCCATAAATCTACTGTTGTTGCTCTTACTTCTTTGTGATCCAATGAAACCATTGGTTGTTCGTTCCAAATTTCTGCGTCTTTGGTATTGAATATTTCTAAAGTAGTTTCTTTAATAATATCACCTCTTCCCATCAACGTTTTTTGACCTTGAACAGAAGCAAACTCGTGATCTCCATCAACTTTTGTCAATGTCACTGATTGTACATTGTTGAAACCTTTATATAATGAGTAAGCATTTAAACCTACTTGCATTTCTTCTTTTAATGCTGCTTTTTTACCGTATCCTAAAGCTAAACCAACCGTTCCAACTGCTTGACCTGGCTGAACAATTACCGGAACGTTTTCTAATACAGTTCCATCTGCAGTTTTGATAGTAGCATAACTTCCGTTCAGACCACCATTAGCAACGATTTCGTTTGACAAAAGTAAAAGTTTGGCATCAGCATTCGAAACAGTAACATAATTATCCCAAGAAACTCTTGTGATTGGATCTGGAAATTCTTGTAACCAAGGATTGTTTGCTTGTTGACCGTCTCCTAAACCCGTTTTGGTATAGATATTTAATTCTAAACTTGGAGCCGCTTTTGATTGTGCCAATGCATTTGCCGCAGCAGCATAATCAGCTGAACCCGCAGAAGCTGAAGGTATTGTTCCAACAAAAATTCCATCGTGCAATACTTGATTCCAAGTAGAACCTGCAATTATTGATGCTGAACTTGCTTTTAAATAATCGTAATAAGTACCCGGAATTCCATTTAAAGACAATAAAGCTTCTTGAAATTGTTTGGTATTGAATAACGGACGAATGGTTGGTTGAGTCAAACCATATGTTCCTTTTGTGATACTTACATCTCCCCAAGATTCTAAATAGTGTGGCGCTGCAGCAGCAATAGTTGTTATTGAAGCAGTTTCGTCTTCTCTCAAAGAGAACGAAGCTGAAAGACTTACTTTTTTCAAACCATCAACAAAATCTTTTGAATTTGGTAAAGTATAAACTGGATTAACGCCACTCATAATCAAAGTATGAACGCTTCCTGCTTTCATAGCTGCAACTAATTGAGCCACTTTTTCGCTAGATCCTTTTCTGATTTGTCTTGTTCCAATAGTTGAAAAAGATTCACTTGCCAATGCTTGATTGATGGCTAAAACCAATAATTGAGCATTTTTATCCTGAATTCCAGAAACTAAAACTCCTTTGCTTCCGGCAGCTTTTAACTGTTGAGCTGCTTTAGTAACTTCGGCTTTGAATTTTGCATCTAAAGTTACTGGAACTGAAGTTCCAACAACTGTATTGTATATAAGAACTAATGCTTGCTTTTGATTTGCGGTTGACATTGCAACACGTTTATCGGCAGCAGCTCCAGATAAAGTCATATTCGCTTCCAATTGGAAATGACGAGAGATTTTTTTGCTTCCTTGTGGTCCTTGAGGAATTCTTCCTTTTGCATAACCTGAGTCATAGCTTCCGCCTTGCCAATCACCAAGGAAATCTGCACCAACAGAAACAATTACTGAAGCTTTTGAAAAGTCGTAATCAACCAAAGCTCTTTCGCCGTAAACAGTTTCGAATGCATCTAAAGCTTCTGATTCAGAGACAGCATCATAAACTACGTGTGAAGCGTTTGTGTTTTTAGCAAGAAATTCAGCTATCAACTTTTCAGTCGATGGACTTGCCAATGTATTGGTCAAAAGAACAACTTGCCCTCCTTTTGTTTTGGCTTCAGCCAAACCTGATTTTATTTTTGAATCAACATCAATCCAAGTTGCTGGCTTCCCGGCAATTTTTGGTTCTTTCAAACGCATACTATCATATAATGATAATATGGATGCGTGGATTCTGGCATTTGCCGCAAATTTTGCGCCTGCCATAGTGTTATTGTCTACTTTGATAGGACGCCCTTCACGAGTTTTTACTAAAAGGTTAGCAAAATCGAAACCATCAAAAACCGAAGTTGCATAATAATCCGCAATTCCAGGAATAATTTGTTCTGGTTGTACTACGTAAGGTATCGACAAATGCACGGGACCTTCGCATGCTGCAAGTGTGGCTGCCGCGGTAGTAAATCCAACGTACTTTAAAAAATCACGACGTGTTGTTGATGAAGATGATAAAGCACCTTCGTTTCCTAAAAATTCATCAGTAGGAATTTCTTCAACAAATTCGTTATTTTTAAGCGCCTCAACAATAGAACTATTTCCGTCTAGTTCTTCAACACTTTTCCAGTATTTTTTGTTTGATGACATATTCTATATAAATATTAGCTTCTTAATTATTATTTTTAATAGTGACATTTACCACATTCCAAACCACCCATTTGTGCTGCAGTCAATTTGGCTACACCATATTTTTTGGAAAGTTGTTCGTGAATTTTGGTATAATAGTCGTTGCCTTCCATTTTAACATCCGTTTTTCTATGACAATCAATACACCATTTCATTGTCATTGGAGCAAATTGTTTTTGAATTTCGTATGTTTGAACCGGTCCGTGACAAGTTTGACAAGCAACTCCGGCAACCGTTACGTGTTGTGAGTGATTGAAGTAAACAAAACTTTGCAAGTTATGAATACGAACCCATTTTACAGGCTGTGTAATACCCGTATATTTTTGATTGACTTTATCCCAACCTACCGCTTTGTATAATTTATCGATTTCTTTATCGTAAAAAGCTTTAGAATACTCAGCAGTTGCAGTTGTATCAGAAACCTCGGCAATATTTTTGTGACAGTTCATACAAACGTTCAAAGAAGGAATTCCCGAATGCTTACTTACACGAGCAGAAGAGTGACAATAGTTACAGTCAATTCCGTTACTTCCAGCGTGAATTCTATGTGAATAATGAATTGGTTGTACTGGCGCATAATTTTGATCAACACCAATTTGCATTAAATATCCGTAAACAAAAAACGCACTCGCCAATAATAAGAATATTGAAGTAACCAATACTAAAAATTGATTTTTAGCAAATGCTTTCCATATTGATATAGTTGGCTCTTTTAGAGCAACATTGATTCCGTTTGCTGCAGCTACTTTTCTTAGAACATTGTTAACTAAAACCAACATCACAATAAGTATTGCCATTACTAAAGACAATGCGCCCAAAATAATATTATTTGAAATTCCACCTGTGCCAGTTTCAGTTCCAGGAACTTTTACTCCAACTACCGGAGCTGCAGCTACTGGTTTCGGCTCCATTGTGTAGGCAATAACATTATCAATGTCAGCTTCCGATAATGCTGGAAAAGGAGTCATCGGCACCTTGTTGTTTGCTTCAAACACTTTTACAGCTATAGCATCACCAGATTTAATTAAATCACCACTATTGTGAATCCATTTGTAAAGCCACTCTTTTTCATACTTGGCTCCAACATTCCTAAGAGCTGGTCCTGTTGCTTTTGCATCCAATTTGTGACAAGCGGCACAATTTGTATTAAAAATTTCTTTCCCTTTTACAGGATCGCCACCTTGCATAACTGCAGGAGCTCCTGTTGCCGCTACTGGAGTTGCAGTCGCTGCCGGAGCCGCTGGTGCAGCACCTTGCGCATAAGAAGTTAATGATAAACTTAACATTAAAGCTAAGCTTAAATATAATTTCCTTGTAATCGAACTATGGTTACCCATCTTTTTCATATAGTATAGTAATTATCTACAGTATTGATATGATTTTTGCCAGATTTAAAATATGATAAAAATCACTTTATTTAAAATATCCGACAAAAATACACTTTAAGAACTATTCTCAAAACCTTAAAATAGTCTTAAATATAATTTATACTGATTCTAAATAATATCGATGCGTTTGTTTAACATATTAAATATTACTTTTGCTTTTAAACAATCACATTATGAGAATTCTATCAAGCAGAAAAATCGTTTTCTACTCCTTTTTATTAAGTGTTTCTTCTTCCTATATAATTGCACAAAATCAAAATAGCGGTCTTAGTCAAGACCCAAAATTCGAACAACTGTTAAATGAAAAAAGAAAGATAAATCCTTCGCTTACAGTAAACGATTCTTATAAAATTCAAATTTATAATGGTGGAAGCGAAAACGCAAAAAAGACATTGAGTGAGTTCAAACAAGAGTTCGCAGCTATTGACGCCACAATTGTTTTTAACACTCCTAATTATAAAGTTTGGGTTGGGAATTTTAGAACCCGCATCGAAGCCGAAAGAAATTTGGCAGACATTAAAGACCGATACAAAAATGTCCTTTTAATAAAACCGAGTAGGTAAAATCGTTTATTAAAAAACACAAAAAATCCGATAGCGCGGATTTGCAATCCATGCCAATGCCAATTCCATTTGGCGACTTAAAATTAAATCATTTCAGAAAAACAATTAACCACACAACCTAAAACAAAAAAAATCCCGATTGCTCGGGATTTCTTATAAATATATCGAAATTTTATTTCAATTTCTTTTTGACTGCTACTTCTTGGAAAGCTTCGATAACGTCTCTTTCCTCGATGTCGTTGTAGTTTTTGATTTGGACACCACAATCATAGCCTTTAGCTACTTCTTTTACGTCGTCTTTGAAACGTTTCAGTGCCAATAATTCTCCGGTAAAGACAACTACACCATCACGAATGATTCTGATTTTGGCGTTTCTGGCGATTTTTCCGTCCATAACCATACAACCTGCGATAGAACCCACTTTCGAGATTTTGAAAATCTCTCTGATTTCGGCAGTTCCCAGAATTTCTTCTTTCATTTCCGGCGCAAGCATTCCTTCCATTGCATCTTTCAAGTCGTCGATAGCGGCGTAAATAATAGAATAGTAACGGATATCGATTTCTTCTTTATCGGCTAATTGTCTTGCATTTCCAGCAGGACGAACATTAAATCCAATAATAATTGCATCTGAAGCAGAAGCCAACATTACGTCAGTTTCAGTAATCGCTCCAACACCTTTATGGATAATATTGATTTGAATTTCTTCGGTAGATAATTTAGAGAACGAATCAGACAAGGCTTCAACAGAACCATCCACGTCACCTTTAAGGATGATGTTCAATTCTTTAAATTGACCCAATGCAATTCTACGTCCAATTTCATCCAAGGTAATATGTCGTTGTGTACGAACAGATTGTTCACGCATTAATTGAGAACGTTTCGAAGCAATTTGTTTGGCTTCTTTTTCGTCTTCAAAAACGTTGAACTTGTCACCCGCAGTTGCTGCTCCATCTAATCCCAATACTGATACCGGAGTCGAAGGACCTGCTACGGTCACAATATTTCCTCTTTCATCGTGCATGGCTTTTATTTTACCATGGTGTTTTCCAGCCAACATATAATCCCCAATTCTTAAGGTTCCGTGTTGTACTAATATGGTAGAAACGTACCCTTTTCCTTTATCCAAAAATGCTTCCACAACAGTTCCCTGTGCTGCTTTATTTGGATTGGATTTTAAATCCAAAATTTCCGCTTCTAATAAAACTTTTTCTAATAAATCTTTAACTCCAGTTCCAACTTTCGCCGAAATGTCATGAGATTGAATTTTTCCACCCCAATCTTCAACAAGTAAATTCATACCTGCTAATTTTTCTTTAATTTTTTCAGGGTTGGCATTTGGCTTATCAATTTTATTTATTGCAAATATAATTGGAACTCCAGCAGCCTGAGCGTGAGAAATTGCTTCTTTTGTTTGTGGCATAATGTCATCGTCAGCGGCAACAACAATAATTGCAATATCTGTAACCTGAGCACCACGAGCACGCATTGCGGTAAACGCTTCGTGACCTGGTGTGTCAAGGAAAGCTATTTTTTGACCGTCATCTAAAGTCACTCCGTAAGCACCAATGTGCTGGGTAATTCCTCCAGATTCGCCAGCGATAACATTTTCTTTACGAATATAATCTAGTAAAGATGTTTTACCGTGATCTACGTGACCCATTACGGTTACGATTGGCGCTCTGAAAACTAAATCTTCTTCTTTGTCTGGTACAACTTGAATGGCTTCTTCAATATCAACCGTAATAAATTCAACTTCGTATCCAAATTCATCCGCAACAATAGTTAATGTTTCTGCATCAAGACGCTGATTTTGAGTAACCATGATTCCTAATGACATACAAGTTCCAATAACTTTGGTAATTGGCACATCCATCATAATGGCGATTTCACCAACAGTCACAAACTCGGTCACTTTAATAGTTTTGCTACCTTCGTCTATGGCTCTTTGCTCGTCGTCTGATTTTTGACGGTGTGTATCTCTTTTGTCTCTTCTATATTTAGCTGCTTTCGATTTACCACCTTTTCCTTGTAGTTTCTCTAAAGTCTCTCTAATTTGATTTTTAACTTCTTCTTCTGTTGGCTCGACTTTAGCAACAATTGCAGGTCTGGCTCCTTTTACAAAACCAGGTCTTGCGCCTCTGTTGGCATTAAATCCACCACCTCCTGCATTAGGAGTGATTTTATTAGGATTTGGCGCACCCGGAACTCCAGGAGTCGCAGGTGGTCTTGGCGCACCAGGTTTTGGAGCAATCCTTTTTCTTTTATTTTTATTGGCATTACTAGCCGCACTTCCAGGGGCTCCAGGAGCACCAGGTTTGTTTGGAGTAATTTTAGGGTCTTCTTTTTTCTTTTTAGGCTTATTAAACTGAGATAAATCGATAGTTTGACCTGTCAATGTAGCACCGGATAATTTTGTATATTTAGTTGTGATAGATTCCTCAACAGGAGCTTCTGGAACTGCAGGAACTTCCTTTTTAGCAGGCGCAACTTCTTTTTTGATTTCTTTTATCTCGACAACAGGTTTAGCCTCTTTTTTTTCTGAAACCACTTTCTCTTGAACAGGTTCTTCTTTTTGAGCAGGTTCTTCTTGGATTGGTTTCTCCTGAGGAATTTTAGCTACTGGAGTTTCAATTTTATCAACAACTGGTGCCGGTGTTGGGGTAGATGCAGGAACTACAACTGCTTTTTTTGGATTAAGATCAATGTTTCCAACGTGAACTGGTCCGGTAACGTTGCCTTTAGCTTTAATAACTTCTTGACTTTTTAACCGATCTTCATCATGTTTACGCTTGTCTTCGATTTCTTTTTCTCGTTCAACACGCAATGCTTCTTTCTCTTTTCTTTTCTCTTCTCCTACTTCTTTTGAAGCTTCTTTATTCCCCTTGTCGCCAGCAAATTGATTTTGCAGGATATTAAATTCCGCTTCAGAAATTTTTGTGTTTGGGTTTGATTCAACAACAATCCCTTTATCTTTTAGATAATCCACAGCTCTTTCTAAAGAAATATTCAATTCCCTTAAAACTTTGTTTATTCTAATAACTTTCTCTTCAGACATAAAACCTTTTTAATATTACCTTCTTTATTGTTCCTCACACTAACTCTCAGTAGGAGAGGAAAAATAAGGTTTAAAATTTATTTTTTGAAGAATTGACTAGCTATCAAATTCTTCTTTTAGTATTCTCATTACATCTAGAATCGTTTCCTCTTCTAGGTCAGTTCTTCTAACCAAATCATTCACATCTTGTTTCAAAATACTTTTTGCAGTATCTAAACCAATTTTAGCAAACTCTTCGATAACCCATTCTTCAATTTCATCTGAAAACTCTGTTAATTCAACATCATCTTCATCTGCAGCAGCACCGGCAACATCTCCTTCACGAATAACGTCAAGTTCATAACCAGTTAATTGACCTGCCAATTTAATATTGTGTCCACCTCTACCAATTGCTTTAGAAACTTCTTCTAATTTCAAGAAAACTTCTGCTCTTTTTGTTTCTTCATTAATCTTGATTGATGAAACTTTAGCAGGGCTTAATGCTCTTGTTATATACAATTGAATATTGCTGGTGTAATTGATTACGTCAATGTTTTCGTTTCCTAATTCACGAACAATTCCGTGAATACGTGATCCTTTCATTCCCACACAAGCACCAACTGGATCAATTCTGTCATCATAAGAATCTACAGCTACTTTTGCTTTTTCACCTGGAATTCTCACTACATTTTTCACCATAATCAAACCGTCGAAAACTTCTGGAATTTCTTGTTCGAATAATTTTTCTAAGAACTTTTCAGAAGTTCTAGACATAATTATTTGAGGTTTATTACCTTTCAATTCAACGCTTTCAATGATTCCACGAACATTATCTCCTTTACGGAAAAAGTCAGATGGTATTTGTTTTTCTTTTGGTAAAATAATTTCGTTTCCTTCATCGTCAATCAAAATAACGACTCTTGGACGAACATGGTGAACTTCGGCAGTATAAATTTCACCAATTAAATCTTTAAATTGTTTGTAAAGATTCGTGTTGTCGTGTTCATGAATTTTAGAAATCAAGTTTTGGCGTAAAGCTAAAATAGCTCTTCTTCCTAAATCGATTAATTTAACTTCTTCTGAAACTTCTTCCCCAATTTCGAAATCGGGTTCGATTTTTCTTGCTTCGGTTAATGTAATTTCTTCGTTTTCTAAATCCAAATCATCATCAGCAACGATAACTCTTCTTCTCCAGATTTCCATATCACCTTTATCAGGATTGATGATAATGTCAAAATTATCATCTGAACCAAATTTTTTCTTCAATGCATTTCTAAATACATCTTCTAATATCGCCATAAGCGTTACACGATCAATAAGTTTATCGTCTTTAAACTCTGAAAATGAATCGATTAATGCTAAATTTTCCATGCCAACTAATTAATTAAAATGTTACTGTAACAATTGCTTCTTTTATTTCTGTATAAGGTATTTCTTGTCTTTTTTGAACCGTTTCTTTTCCTTTTCCAATTTTTTTTGGTTCTCTGGCTTTCCACGACAAAATTATAAAATTATCATTAGCTTCAACTAATTCTGCTTCAATAGTTTCGGTTGCTAATTTTACTATTAATGTTCTGCCAACGTTTTTTTTGTATTGTCTTACGAATTTTAATGGTGATCCAACTCCTACTGAAGCTACTTCTAAAGAAAAATCTTGTTCTTCTCTATCTAAATTATTCTCTATTGCACGACTAACATCAATGCAATCCTGTAAAACAACTCCATTATCGCCATCTAAACTCACGATAATTTTAAAATTATCGGTAATAGTCAAATCTACCAGAAAAACAGAAGGTTTCTCTAATAATCCCTCAATTAATAAACCGTTTACCTTTTCTTTAAATGTCATATTTTATAAAAAGAGGCACGCTATGCGTGCCTCATTATCTAGTTTTTTAATAAATAACTGTGCAAATATAGTGTTTTTTTTATAAATCAAAAATGATTGTTTTATGTTAAAAAATTTTGTAAATTTAATCTCCTAAATATTACGTCCTGTTTATCAAATAATTTAAAAAAATTTTAATTATGAAACGGATTTTAGTACCAGTTGATTTCTCTGAATATTCAGTTGAAGCACTAAAAGTAGCGGCACAAATTGCCCGAAAAAACAATAGCGAACTCATTTTATTACACTTATTGGAATTACCTCACCAAGCTAATGTCTCTATTGGAAGCGGCAGTAGCATTCCCGAAATTATGTTTTTTAAAAACAAAGCTATTGCCAAGCTAGAAGAATTAATGGATGCTGATTATTTAAAAGGAATTAATGTATCAGAGGCCATTGAATTTAAAAATGTATCTGAAGGCATAATTGACACCAGTATAAAAAACGATGTTAATTTAATAGTAATGGGCTCTCATGGAACATCTGGATTTAAAGAATTACTGGTTGGTTCCAATACCGAAAAAGTCGTTCGTTTCTCTAACATTCCCGTTTTAGTTATTAAAAAAAAGTCAGAAGAATTTAAAGCAAGGAACTTTGTCTTTGCTTCAGATTTTTCAAAAGAAACTCGGAAACCATTCAGAAAAATGATTGAATTTGCGAAAATTTTCGATTCGAATCTATTTTTAGTAATGATTTGTACACCCAATAGCTTTAAAACCACAGCTGCTGCCGAAAGAACCATAAGTGATTTCATTGCTAATTTTGACATCGAAAACTACTCAACTCATATATATAACGACATCAATATAGAAAATGGAATTATTAATTTTGCCAATACTGTAGATGCTGATTTAATAGGAATGTGCACTCATGGCAGAACTGGACTAGCTCATTTTTTTAATGGAAGCATTGGTGAAAACTTAGTAAATCATGCTGTAAAACCTGTGATAACTTTCAAAATGTGATTTATACACGAAGAAAACCTCATTAAATCAAGGTGAAACTATTTATAATTTTGCCTGAAGTTCTTTTAAAAGACACGAATAACGTCCTCCTATACAATTTTGCATAAAAAAACCTCTCAATATTTGAGAGGTTTTTTGTTGGTCTACAAGGACTCGAACCTTGAAAGACTGCACCAAAAACAGTTGTGTTACCATTACACCATAGACCAATTCCATTGCTGTTAAGCGAGTGCAAATTTAATATAAATTTTAGTTTCTACAAATTTTTATTCCTTTTTATCAAAAAACTTTTCCTTAACTTATATACTTTGTATGTTTTTTTTACCCGTTGCATCTCTGTATGTGGTTTTACAATTAAACCTAAACGCAAATAAATCCTTGAGGTCGATGTATATAGCTTATACCAACTTCCGCAAGAAAGGATTCGAAAATTAAAAGTCTAATTTGCTTTCGAACATTTAATCAACGATCTGTTTGTGTATTTGTTATAAAAAAATTATTAGAACTTCTCTTGACTTGAAAGACTTGAAAAAACATTGGTTGTTTAATAATTCTTCTTGAATCATTAGATTGTGTGTTTTAAAATTAAACAAAAAAATGAGGCTTTAAAACCTCATTTTTTTGACATACACTGTATATCTTATAGCGACAGATAAAAATTATTACTTATTCTTAAAAGTACGAATATAGTTTACAATATCCCATCGTTGATCGTTTGATATGTCCTTTAATGGCATAGGTCGTCTTGCTTCAGATATTTTCCAAAATAATTCGCCGTCTGTTTGTTTCTGGATTGCATCAGAAGCTAAATCCGATACTTCTTTATGAACTTTCCCTGCTTTCAATCCATCTCCTTTACCCTCTTTTCCATGGCATCGAACACAATCTACCTTATAAGAATGTTTACCTCTTTCAAGCGAAGAGGCATCTGCAGGAAATGGGTTCTTCATATTCACAGCCGATTTTGGAGCATTCATAGGCCCTTTATGTTGAGCAGAAACTATTGATACAAACATTAATGCAATTACAATGAATGCTAATTTTGTAACGATTTGTTTTTGAAACTTGTTTTTCATAATATTGATTTTTAACAGAATTGATTACTAACAGAATTGATTTAAAAAAAGGCAGGATTACATAAACGCCCTTTAAAAACCATATACAAATTTACACAATTTCTAGGATTGCATCACCATAAAAAAGTACTTTTTTATCTATTTATTGTAAGATTTTTAGGTAAATATTTGATTTTGAAGTGGAAATAAAAAGAGGACAAAAAGGTGTTAATTAGCAAGTTATAAAAAATAACATATAAAAGCAATAATTATTACGAAGCCTATTCAAAATTTTAAATTACGTATCAAAAAATAACCTCTTTTAAAGCAATTTAAACAAGAGTAATTTGAAGGACAATATTGACTTCTTAATGGTACTTTAATTTTAAGTTATCATATATATCAAAATTATATATATCAACAATCACAAACAAAAAATCTTGCGGCAGCTCAATAGCAAAAATATTTTAGCCCTGTCGCCATTTGTTTTTAGAATTTTTTGTTAATGACCACAACCATAAATAAAAAAACATTTTCTTTGTAGCTTGAAAAAACTAAATTTTAGTATCTAAATATGGCAACATTCAATTTCAACAAATGGAATACGATTACGGGTTGGTGCGCATTTGCAATCGCATTAATAACATATACAATCACTGTTGAACCAACAATGAGTTTTTGGGATTGTGGCGAATACATTGCCACTTCAGCAAAACTTCAAGTCGGACACCCTCCAGGAGCGCCATTGTTCCAAATGATTGGTGCTTTTTTCGCAATGTTTGCAATAGATGACAAACATATTGCTGTGATGGTAAATATGATGTCAGTTTTTTCGAGTGCATTTACCATTTTATTTATGTTTTGGTCATCATCGATGATTTTGAAAAAAATAATTTCGCAGTATTCTGAGGTAAATAAAAATAATTCTATTGTAATTCTTGGCAGTTCTTTTGTAGGTGCTTTGGCTTATACTTTCTCTGACAGTTTTTGGGCAAGTGCCGTTGAAGCCGAAGTTTATGCAATGGCTTCCTTATTTATAGCGCTGCTTTTTTGGTTAGGTTTACGATGGGAACAAGATATGGACTCTCCTAGAGGCAATCGATGGTTGTTGATTATTTCACTTGTGGTTGGGCTTACATTTGGTGTCCATTTTATGGCATTGTTAACCATTCCTGCCATTGGTTTTCTTTATTTTTTCAAACATTATAAAGTAGTTACAATTAAAAATTTCCTCATTGCCAATGTTGTTGTTGTGGCCATTTTGTTGTTTATTTTCAAACTCCTATTGCCTTTAACGATGGCTTTCTTTGGTAAAACCGAAGTTTTTATGGTCAATAGTTTAGGATTGCCTTTTGACTCGGGAACTATTTTTGTCGTTTTACTTCTAATTGCGTTCTTTTATTTTGGACTAAAATACACTCACAATAAAGGCTATGTGCATTTGAATACACTAATTTTATGTATTTTATTCATCTTAATAGGTTTTTCAACCTGGATGATGCTGCCTATTCGCGCCAATGCAAATACAGTAATCAATGAAAACAAACCTTCGGATGCTCGAGAGGTTTTAGCTTATTATAACAGAGAACAATATGGTTCAAATCCATTGTTTTATGGCCCTCAATATACAGAAGCTTTTGCAGGTTTAGACAAAAATAATCCTTATTTAGACAAAGCTCCTAACTACGAAAGGGACTATAAAACCGGAAAATATGTTATTGTAAATAATTTCAAAAATGCCGAACAAAATAGTGATGATGCCCAAAAAACTATTTTGCCTCGATTGTGGAGCAGCGAAAACATTGAAAATTATATCAACTTTACAAATCCACCGCAGTTCAGAATAAATCCTGACTATGCTTATGAAGAGGATTTACCAAAATACGGAATTGATCCAAACACCTTATCCGAAGAAGATTTAAGTAAAGCCGTTGATCAGTTAAGGAATGAAACAGAAAAAACTGTTATAGAATTCAGAAAAGCCTATGCTCAAAAACAAATTGACAATGATGGCTATGTGAAATTCTTAAAAAGTTATGGTGATTATTTAATTGTAGATAAGCCTTTAACTATAGATAACTTGAGTTTTATGGTTGAATACCAATTTGGCTATATGTATTTTAGGTATTTAATGTGGAATTTTGTTGGACGCCAGAATGACATTCAGGGAAGATACGACTATCAAGACGGAAATTGGCTTAGTGGCATTCCTTTTATAGACGAATTACATTTAGGTTCTCAGCAAAACTTACCATCGGATGTATTGAATAATAAAGGCCGAAATGTGTATTTCTTTTTACCTCTTATTTTAGGACTCATAGGCATAATGTATCACGCCAGCAGAGATCGAAAAAGTTTTTATGTACTTTTAGTTCTCTTCTTGTTTTTGGGAATTGCTTTAAAGATATACCTCAACGAAAGACCTTTCGAACCTCGAGAAAGAGATTATGCTTTGGTAGGTTCTTTTTATGTATTTGCCATTTGGATAGGCTTTGGAGTATATTCATTGTATGAAAGTATACAAAAATACTTAGCACCAAAAATAGCCGGACCTGTAATTATTGCTGCAAGTTTACTAGCCGTTCCTGTTCTTATGGCTTTCCAAAACTGGGATGACCACGATCGTTCCGATAAATATACTGCAACAGCTTTGGCGAAAGCCTATTTAAATTCTTGCGATCCAAATGCCATTTTATTTACCATTGGAGACAACGATACATTCCCGCTTTGGTACGCCCAAGAAATCGAGCATATAAGAACCGATGTCAAAATTGTAAATACGAGTCTTTTTATGACTGACTGGTATATTGACCAAATGAAAACAAAAACCTACGAATCAAATCCGTTGCCGGTTTCATTTACTCACGACGAATATGTGGGTGACAAACTGGATTATGTGGCACATATTCAAAAAGTAGAAAGCCGTTGGGATATAAAAGATTTCATTAATTTTATTAAAAATCCAAAATCTACTGTTGAAATGCAAAATGGGCAAACGATTCATTTTTATCCAACAAATAAAATCAGGATTCCTATTGACAAAAACACCATCATGCAAAACAAAGTAGTGGCTGCTAAATTCTATGATTCCATTGTACCTTATATAGACATCGACATCAAAGGAAACGCAATATACAAAAACAGGCTAATGATGCTTGATATTGTAGCTAACAACAATTGGAAAAGGCCTATTTATTTTAGCCCTGGCGCATTTGACGACGAAGATTATTTGTGGATGAAAAACTACCTTCAATTAGAAGGAATGGTCTATAAATTAGTCCCGATAAAAACAAAGGTTGAAAAAGATGGAAACCCAATGGATATGGGAGATATTGATGCGGATAAAATGTATTCTATTGTAATGAAATGGGATTGGGGAAATAGTGATGGAAATATTTATCACGACCCCGAAACAAGAAAAAACAGCATTTCTTATCGTTCCGTTCTGTCAAGATTAATGGATAAACTGATTGCAGAAGGCAAAATGGACAAAGCTAAAAACGTGATTGACTTAGCTGTTACAAAAATGCCTTTGGAAAAATTTGGTTATTATTCCATGGTGGAGCCTTTTGCCAAAGGATATTATGAAGTGGACGAAGCGGCAAAAGCCCGTCAACTTCTAGATAAACTAATACTAAAATACAAAGAAAATCTAAATTATTACGGGACATTAGGTTCGGCAGAACAAATGGATATTGCTATTGATATCATAACTGATATTGAGCGTTATAGAAGTTTATTGCAAGTAATGAAGGAAAGTGGTGATATTCAATTTTATAATAAAAACAGACCTGCTTTTAATACTTATATTAAAATGTTTGCCCGTTTTGAACGTGATAGAGAATAATAAATTTTAAAATAGGAAACTTAATAAATGTAGCGATGTTGAAAAATGCCGCTACATTTTTTTCATTTATAAAAGCTGAAAAATGAAGTTCTACTGGATAAAGACAAATACTTTCATTAAAAAAATATTCAGTAATTATGTTTGGGACATTCCCAATACAGAAAACAAAATATATCTCACTTTTGACGATGGCCCAACTCCTGAAATCACAGAATGGGTGCTGCAAGAATTACAAAAACACAATGCCAAAGCCACTTTTTTTTGCATTGGAAATAACATTGAAAAATACCCCGATATTTTTTCAAAAGTAGTTGCTGATGGTCATTCTATAGGGAATCATACTTTTAATCACTTGAATGGTTGGAAAACATCAACTGAAGAATATATTGAAAATAGTGGTCAGTGGTCAGTAATAAGTGGTCAGTCTGAAAACGACCAACTAAAAACTGCAACCTGCAATCTCTTTCGTCCGCCATATGGAAAAATAAAGGTATCACAATCCAAAAAACTGCGACAATTAGGACACAAAATAATTATGTGGGATGTTTTGAGTGCTGATTATGACACTTCTATTTCGGCAGAAAAATGTTTGGAAAATGTATTAAATAATGTAACGGAAGGAAGCATAATAGTTTTCCACGACAGTATAAAAGCATTCCCAAATTTGGAATATACTTTACCAAAAGCCTTGAAAATATTAAGTGAAAGGGGATTTGTGTTTGAGGCAATAAAATGATATTGCTTGCTACACTCGCAACGGCGATTAAAGATACTCTTGAACCAGGCCAATTATAGTATTAGCATCTAATTCTCCAGATTGTCTCCAGATCATTTGTCCTTCTTTATAAATCATTAAAGTAGGAAGTCCTTTGATACGCAAAGCATCAGCTAGTTCCTGATTCTTATCAACATCAATTTTTATTACTTTTGCCTTATCGCCCAAAGCTGCCGCAACATCTCTTATTACTGGATGCATCGAAACTGATGATTCATTCCAATCTGTGTAAAAGTCAATCAACACAGGTACTTGCGTGCTTATAAGTTCTCCAAATTTTGACATAAAACCAACGAATTTAATTTTCTAAATCTATTGAAAAGAGCTGTTTATTTTACAAATGTAGCATTTTAAACGAATTAAGCCACATTCTTGCCTTTTTTTAGTTCGAGGACTGTAATTTCTGGCATAATTCCCACTCTGCCTGAATAGGCATGAAAACCAAACCCTCTATTTACATATATGTATCTTCCCATATTTTCATACAAACCAGCCCATTGTTTATATACGTATTGAATAGGACTCCACTTAATTACTCCAGGAATTTCTATGCCAAACTGGAATCCGTGAGTATGACCAGAAAGTGTAAGTTGAAAATGTTTTGGATGATTTTGTACCTCACAATCCCAATGACTTGGATCGTGACTCATTAATATTTTAAAGTCTTCCTTGGTCAAATTGGCAGAAGCCAAATTAATATCCCCTACTTTCTTGAAATTAGTACCCCAATTCTCGACTCCAATCAATGCAATTTTGTCAGTTCCTTTTTCGATAAAAGTATGCTCATTCAGCATTAATTTAAAATCTATTTGCCCATATAAATTCTTGATGGCTTGAAAATTCTCTTCTTTAGCAGCTTCTGACGGCCAGGGAACATACTCCCCGTAATCATGATTTCCCAAAACTGAATATTTACCATACTCATGTTTTTTAATTTTTTTGAAAGTCTCTATCCAAGGATGCATTTCTTTAGCATCGGTATTTACAATATCACCAGTAAACAAAATCATATCAGAGTTTTGTTGATTAACCAAGTCTATTGCATAATTTATTTTTTCCGGATTATCAAAGCTTCCGCTATGAACATCGGATATTTGTGTAATGGTAAAACCATCAAAAGCATCTGGTAAATCAGGAAAAAATATTTGCTGTTTGATTACTCTATAGTTATATTTTCCAATTGTAACTCCATATATTAAGGACAAAAACGGAATTGCTGCTATTCCTAATCCAATCTGGCTGACAAATTTTCGCCTTGACGCAAGAAATTCAACGCTGTCATTATACTTTACAAAATAGTTTGCTGAACCCATACCAATCCTGAAAATATCTTCTCCAAACAATACTAAAGTCAATATAATTTTGGGAAGATATATTAAAAGAACCAAACCCATCGTACGCATCGTTTGACTGGTTTGTCCTATCGAACGGTCAAATTGCGTGAATGAATAAATAATAAATGCCAAAATAATTGCGCTTACTACTTGATAAGAAACCAAAATAAATCTTGTTTTTATAATAGTTTTAAATGCTTGAAAAGCATAGAATTCAATAATAACAAGGATAAGACACAATACTAATATGCGTATAATCATTAGGATATAAATTTTGTGCAAAATAACAAATTAAATAAGTGAAACGAATTTTAATTAATTGAAATTTAACTAAAACCATGCCAAAATTATTTCAATCCTACTTTTTTATAATTAAGGTTAACAGATTCTATATTAACCTCCATTTCAAAAAACATTAAAGTGAATTGAATTGTAACTAGACAAAAAACATCCCGAAAAGTTACAAACTTTCGTTACTTTTACGCTTTTAAAATTTATTTCTTTATGTCACAAAAACGTCTTTTCCTTCTCGATGCATACGCTCTAATCTTCCGCGGTTACTATGCTTTTATAAAAAATCCTCGAATCAATTCCAAAGGAATGGATACTTCGGCGATTATGGGTTTTATGAATTCCCTGATGGATGTTATCAAACGCGAAAAACCGGACCATTTGGCAGTAGCTTTTGACAATGGCGGAAGCCAATTAAGAAACGAAATTTTCCCGGAATACAAAGCGCATCGTGATGCCACACCCGAAGCCATAAAAATCGCAATTCCATATATCCAAAAATTATTGCAAGCGATGCATATTCCTATTATCGAAGTCAAAGGGTTTGAAGCCGATGATTTAATAGGAACCATTGCTAAACAAGCTGAAAAACAGAATTACAAAGTCTTTATGGTAACACCTGACAAAGATTTTGCACAACTAGTTTCCGAAAATATTTTTATGTACAAACCTGCTCGAATGGGCAACGGAATAGAAATTTGGGGCGTTCCTGAAGTGTTGGAAAAGTTCGAAATCGAAAGACCAGACCAAGTGATTGATTTTTTGGGAATGATGGGCGATGCTGCCGATAATATTCCAGGATTTCCAGGCGTTGGCGAAGTTACCGCCAAGAAATTACTAAAGGAATTTGGCACAATGGAAAATCTTTTGGCAAACACTGACAAGCTAAAAGGCAAAATGAAGGAAAACATCGAAGCCAACAAGGAAAAAGGATTATTGTCCAAAACCTTGGCAACAATTCTATTGGATTGTCCGGTAGTTTTTGATGAAAACGACTATGAATTATCGACTCCCGATGTTGACAAAACTGACGCACTTTTCAACGAACTCGAATTTCGAAGAATGGCAGAACAATTTGATGCCATATTCAGAAAAGGTGCAACGGCAACGACAAATGCTCCTGTAGATGAAGCCAAATTATATAAAAAACCTCAGCCCAAAAACGAAGAACAATTTGATCTTTTTGGCAGCACGCTTCACGACGAAACTTCAGACGAAACGCGTCATCAATATTACAATTCATTAGAAAATACCGAGCATTCCTATCAAATTATCCAAGGAGATTTAGGCGTAAAATTGCTGTTGCAAAATCTTCAAAATCAATCTTCGGTTTGTTTTGACACGGAAACAACTGGCTTAGATGCTCTGAATGCTGAATTAGTTGGAATTTCATTTTCTTTCGAAAAAGGAAAAGGATTTTATGTTCCGTTTCCTGAAAACCAAGACGAAGTGCAAATTTTAATTGAAAAATTCATTCCTTTTTTCGAAAATGAAAGTATCGAAAAAATTGGTCAGAATTTAAAATACGATTTAAAAATACTTTCTCGTTATGGCGTTCAAATAAAAGGGAAATTATTCGACACGATGATTGCGCATTATCTTATCAATCCGGATATGCGTCATAATATGGATATTTTATCGGAAACGTATTTGAAATATTCTCCAAAATCAATAGAAGATTTAATTGGTAAAAAAGGAAAAAATCAGAAATCGATGCGCGAAGTTCCTTTGGAAGACATCAAAGAATACGCTGTCGAAGATGCCGATATTACCTTTCAATTGAAGCAAAATTTTAGTCCGATTCTTGACAAAGCTGAAACAAAAAAATTATTTGAAGAAATAGAAATTCCATTAATTCCCGTTTTAGCAGCAATGGAATTAGAAGGAATTAATCTTGATGTTCCATTCTTAAAATCAATGTCGGTGGAAATGGAAAAAGAAAGCGCAGCTCTAGAACAAAAAATCTATGAAACGGCTGGCGAGAAATTCAATTTGGCTTCGCCAAAACAACTTGGTGACATTTTATTTGACAAATTAAAAATTGGCGGAGTAAAACAAAAGAAAACTAAAACTGGCCAATATGCCACAGGCGAAGAAATATTAAGCTATTTAGAAAAAGACAATCCAATTGTAAAAGACATTCTGGAATGGCGACAAATGGTGAAATTGCAAAGCACTTATATTGATGCATTGCCGAACCAAGTCGATAAAAAAACAGGTCGCGTTCACACCGATTATATGCAAACTGTTGCAGCAACCGGTCGTTTAAGTTCCAACAACCCCAACTTACAAAACATTCCGATTCGTACGGAAAGAGGACGATTAATTCGGAAAGCTTTTATTGCTCGTGATGAAAATTACACATTAGTTTCTGCAGATTATTCCCAAATAGAATTGCGAATTATTGCCGCCTTATCCGGCGAGTCAACTATGATTAAAGCCTTCAAAAATCACGAAGACATTCACAAAAGTACAGCTGCAAAAGTATTTAATGTACCATTAGAAGAAGTTACAAAAGAACAACGTAGTAATGCCAAAACCGTGAATTTCGGAATTATTTATGGTGTTTCTGCCTTTGGATTAAGCAATCAAACTTCGCTTTCTAGAAAAGAAAGTGCCGAGTTGATTGATGCTTATTATGCGACTTATCCAAAACTAAAATCCTATATGGCCAATCAAGTTGATTTCGCGAGAGAACACGGCTATGTCCAAACTGTTTTAGGAAGAAGACGTTATTTGAAAGATATTAATTCTGCCAATATGATGGTCAAAAGTGGCGCCGAACGAAATGCCGTAAACGCCCCAATACAGGGAAGTGCAGCCGATATCATTAAAATCGCGATGATTAATATTCACAAGAAACTAACTTCAGAAAACTGGAAATCAAAAATGTTATTACAAGTTCACGATGAGCTTGTTTTTGATGTTCACAACTCAGAATTGGAAAGAATTCAACCAATGATTAAACACGAAATGGAAAATGCGTTTATAATGGATGTTCCTTTAGATGTAGAAATTGGAATGGGAAAAAATTGGCTGGAGGCGCATTAATTGAAATACGTTTTCAAAAAAAATTTATTTATGCCTACACTTTCCCTTTCAGATAAAACTATAATAACAATTAAGAAAATAACCAATAGTCAATATCTTGATGTTATTGGATTGGTTATCGTTTTGGTGGGTTCTGTATATTTAGGGTATCACAAAGCAGAAGTGCCAATTCATATTAATTCAGTAACGTATACATTCCCATTAGGAATTATTTCGATAATCAATGTTGGTTTTTCTATGATTTCTACTCGTTTAGTAACCAAGAAAAACAATATTGGAAATTTCATTGGAACATTAAACACCGCTTTGAGCGGAGCCATTGACTATCTTTTAGGGAATACCGCAGCAATATTAACCTATCCTATTTCTTTTATTGGAAATTATTTTGCTTTTAGAATCTGGAAAAAGAAAAGATTTCTAAATAGTGTTGATAGTATTTTTTATAGAAATTTATTTTTTGGAATGATTTTATCACTTATTCTAAATTATTTAGGATTTACCTATTTTAGCAACAAACCTATAAATTGGGGCTTATTTTTTGCGATTGCAATTCCAGCTGGTATAAGTTTTGGTGGAACCTTCAATAATAGTAGAATGTATCCCGACAATTGGTTTATGTGGCAAACATATAATTTATCTAAAATTGTTCAAAGTATTATGATAATGAATATCGCCAATATTATAAAGTATCTGTTTTATCTAATTAATGCAATGTTTGGTTATATCACTTGGAATGATGACAAGAAAAAAGGAACTATTTAATCTTTCTTGTCGATTCTCTTTCTTTCAATTGCGTTTTAATAACGACGGTTTCAAAAGGCAGATTTTCTTCTTTAGATTCTAATCTGTTGATCAATAATTTTGCTGCTGCTTCTCCTATTTCTACACCATATTGACTCACGGTGGTTAGGCTTGGAGACAATCTTCTAGAAGCAAGAATTCCATCGGCAAAACCAATAATAGACAATTCTTCAGGAATTTTGTACCCTTTTTTAAGTCCCATTTTTAATGCGGCAACGGAGTCATTTTCGTCCAAAGCAAATATTCCGTCAATAGTATTGTTGTCAAAAATTTTTTCGATTTTTTCTTTTAAATCATCCTCAGAATCTGTTCTAAGAATCAAATTCTGATTTACTGCAATGTTATTATTTTTTAGAGCTTGCAAATATCCTTCTGCTCTCAATTTTCCAACACTTAGATTATCAACTGAAGAAAACAAGGCGATGTTTTTGCATCCTATATTTATTAAATGTTGAGTAGAATTTATGGCCGAATCGAAATCATCGACAATTACTTTGTCGCAAGAAACTTCATCAGCAATACGGTCAAACATAACAATTGGAACACCTTCGTTTATAATATCTTTAAAGTGGTTGTATTCCTGCAATTTTTGCGCTTCCTCTGAAATGGATAAAATAAAACCGTCTATAGTTCCATTACTCAACATTTCCAAGGTGTGTGCTTCTTTCTCCAATGATTCGTTAGAAATACACATAATAACATTGTATCCTTTTTCGTCGGCAATTTTTTCTATACCACTAAATACTTTGGCAAAAAAAGAATTCAGAATATTTGGAATAATAACACCAATAGTTTTTGTTTTTCTGTTTTTTAGATTCAGACCAATAACATTTGGTTTGTAATTTTTAAGTTTTGCGTATTCTTTTATTCTGGTTTTTGTTTGTTCACTAATTTCCGGACTATCATTAAGTGCTTTTGAAACAGTAGAAACAGAAACATTTAGTTCTTTGGCAATTTGTTTTAGAGTTGCTTTAGCTTTCATAAGTCAATATTTATTATCTTTTATTTTGATAATGAAGAACTCTCGTTTGAGGATAAGCTTCATGTATTTTTATTCAAAAAAAACTCTTTTACAAAATAAACCTTTTTTAAAAAGTGTAATTTACAATTTTTTTTTGAATTAAGGCATTGCAAATATAGAAACTCTAAATTGAACTACAATTCAATAAAAAACAAATGTATTCAGATTCAAATATTTATTTGATTATCAGTATAAAAAGGAACTTAAAATAAATTTTTAAGACAATTTGCATTTCAAAAAAATAATTGTACTTTTGCACTCCCTTTATTGGGAATGGAATGTTTAATTAAAATAAATTATTGTGAACGCATTAAGCTACAAAACAGTATCGACAAGCAAAGCAACCGTATCCAAAGAATGGATTGTGGTAGACGCTGACGGTCATAACTTAGGTCGTCTTGCATCAAAGGTCGCTATGATCCTTAGAGGTAAGTACAAGCCAAGTTATACCCCACACGTGGACTGTGGAGATAACGTAATTGTTATCAACTCAGAAAAAATCAACCTTACAGGTAACAAAATGGACGAAAAAACATACGTTCGTCACACTGGTTATCCTGGAGGACAAAGAACTTTAACTGCTAAAGTATTACAGGCAAAAAACCCTGCATTATTAGTAGAAAAAGCAGTAAAAGGAATGTTGCCTAAAAACAAATTAGGAGCAGAACTTTTCAGAAATTTAAATGTTGTTGTAGGATCAGAGCACAAACAAGGCGCTCAAAAACCTAGAACTGTTAACCTAAACGATCTTAAGTAATGGGAGTAATTCACAAAATCGGTAGAAGAAAAACCGCTGTTGCACGTGTATATGTTTCAGAAGGAACAGGAGTTATCACTGTAAACAAAAAACCATTCGCAACTTATTTCCCAACTGCAACTTTACAATACAAAGTTTTACAACCTATGTCTATGACAGAAAATGTAACAAACTATGATGTAAAAGTGAACGTTTACGGAGGTGGTTCAACTGGTCAAGCAGAAGCTGTAAGAATGGCTTTGGCAAGAGTAATGTGTGAAGTTGGCGAAGGAAACAGAGCTATCTTAAAACCAGAAGGTTTATTAACAAGAGATCCAAGAATGGTTGAACGTAAAAAATTCGGTCAGAAAAAAGCTCGTAAGAGATTCCAATTCTCTAAACGTTAATATTGCCTGTCTTGTGCAATTCGTGCAAGACTTATTGATAATTAAATTTAAAAACAATGTTGTTGTTGCTCGCTGAGGCGAGAATTAGTTTAGCATCTAAATGAAACCAAATTGAAAGATTGAAAAATTAAAGGATTAAAAAATTAGAAAACGAATCTTTAAATCTTTAAATAATTGAATCTTTAAATTTAAAAGGGACATTGCTAATCAACAGAACGTAAACTAAACAAAAAATGTCAAACAAAGTAGAAGTAAAAGAATTACTAGAAGCAGGTGTTCACTTCGGACACATGACTAGAAAATGGGATCCAAATATGGCTCCTTACATTTATATGGAGCGTAATGGAATTCACATTATCAATCTATATAAAACTGCAGCAAAAATAGAAGACGCTAACGAAGCTTTGAAAAAAATTGCAGCATCAGGTAGAAAAATACTATTCGTAGCTACCAAAAAACAAGCAAAAGATATCGTTGCTGAAAAAGCAAAAGCCGCAAACATGCCGTACATCACTGAAAGATGGCCTGGTGGAATGTTGACTAACTTCGTTACAATCAGAAAAGCTGTTAAAAAAATGGCTACAATTGATAAAATGAAGAAAGACGGAACATTCATGACTCTTTCTAAAAAAGAGCGTTTGCAAGTTGATCGTCTTCGTGCTAAATTAGAGAAAAACTTAGGTTCAATCGCAGATATGTCTAGACTTCCTGCAGCATTGTTCGTAGTAGATATCAAAGCAGAACACATCGCAATAAAAGAAGCTCAAAAATTAAACATTCCAGTTTTTGCAATGGTGGATACAAATTCTGACCCAAGAGAGGTTGAATACGTTATCCCATCAAACGATGATGCTTCTAAATCAATCGATAAAATTTTAACTTTGGTAACTGCTGCAATTGTTGACGGTCTTGCTAACAGAACTTCTGATAAAGAAGGTGATGCTCCGGCTGAAACAACTGAAGTAGTAGCTGCTCCGGCTGCTGTTGCTGAAGAAGTTGCTCCAGTAGCAGATGTTGAAGTTGTTGCTCCTGCTGTTGAAGTAGTGGCTCCAGCTGTTGAAGCTGAAGTAGCTGAGCCTGCTGCTGAAGCAGAAGCTCCTGCAACTGAAGAATAAATTAACATAAATTCCAAATTCCAAAAAAATTAGAAACTAACGAAGTTGCTGATTTTATAAATTGGGATTTGGAATTTTTTTATATAACCTTAAAAAATAATACAAAAATGGCAACAATTACTGCTGCAGACGTAAATAAATTAAGAACAATCACAGGTGCAGGAATGATGGACTGCAAAAAAGCACTTGTAGAATCTGACGGAGATTTTGATTTAGCTATCGAAAACTTACGTAAAAAAGGACAAAAAGTAGCATCAAATCGTGCTGACAGACTATCTACTGAAGGCGCTGTTATCGCTGTTGTAAATGCAGACAAAACCGCTGGTGTTATCGTTTCTCTTAACTGTGAAACTGACTTCGTAGGTAAAAATGAATCATTCGTAAAACTAGCTCAGGACTTAGCTGATTTAGCATTAAATTTCGACACTAAAGAAGCTTTTTTAGCTACTGATTTTGGTGGAATTACTGTTGCTGAAAAATTAATTGAGCAAACTGGAGTTATTGGAGAAAAAATCGAAATCCGTTCTTTCGAAAGATTAGAAGGTACTTTCATTGGTTCATACATTCACGCTGGAAACAAAATTGCCACTTTAACTTCGCTATCTGCAAACATTACAGGTGCTGATGAAGTAGCAAGAAACGTATCAATGCAAGCTGCTGCAATGTCACCAATTGCTTTGAACGAAGCTGGTGTTGATGCAGATACTATTGCAAAAGAAATTGAAATCGCAAAAGATCTTTTGCGTCAAGAAGGAAAACCAGAAGCAATGTTAGACAATATTGCTAAAGGAAAATTGGCTCGTTTCTTTAAAGACAATACTTTGGTAAACCAAGATTATATTAAAGACAACAAAATGAGCGTTGCTGCTTATGTGAAATCTTTAGATAAAGATCTTATCGTTACAGGTTTCAAAAGAGCTGCTTTAGGATAATCTAATTTCAGAATTAAGATTAACGATTTCAGATTTTGATTTCGTACCATAAAAAATCCCATCTTGACAACGAGATGGGATTTTTGCTTAAAATTATGTCTTGAATTTTTATAAGCGATTCAATTCGTCTTTAAACTCGAATCACGTTCTATAATACTCGTTTCAAGCTCGATTGTTCTGGGAGTGAATACTTTTCCTTCCTTATGACAGAGCATTTCTTCGAGTAATAATGTAAAAGCGGCTACTCCCATTTCATAACTCGGTTGATCAACAGTACTTAATTTTGGTGTTATTACTTGTGACATAAACCAATTACTGAAACCAATTACGGCAATTTGATTGGGAACTTGAATCCCTTTCTCATTAAAATAAGCCAAAACGCCAACAGCAACCAAATCCGTGATGACAAAAATCCCATCGACATTTTGATGATCTTTAATAATTTGTTTGGCAAATTCGACACCTTCTTCAAAAGTTACATTTTTGCAAGTGTAAACCAATTTAGAATCATACTGAATTCCGTTTTTTTCCAAAGCTTTTTTATAACCTATAAAACGATCTATTGCGTTTTGGGGATTTTCAGGACCTCGAATATGGGCAATTTTTTTGCAGCCTTTATCAATTAAATGCTGAACGGCTTCCATCGCTGCTTTTTGATCATCGATAATAACCTTGGAACTTGGAATTAATTTAGAAATTTTATCAAATTGAACAAAAGGAATTTCTTTTAGGAGGATTTCCTTGATATGAAAATCATTGTTAGATTCATTGGAAAGTGACATTATAATTCCATCAACTCTTTTATTAATTAAAAGTGCTACTTGTTTTTTTTCCAATTCCAAAGATTCATTTGATTGAAGAATAATAACGAGATATCCTTTTTTTTCTGCTTCGGCAATAATCCCGTTAATTACATTGGAAAAAAAATGATGAACCACTTCAGGAATAATTAAACCAATGGTTCTAGACTCTTTAGTTCGTAGATTTACCGCAAAACTATTGGGCGTGTAGTTGAGTTCTTCAGCCAAAGCTATTACTGCTTTCCTGGTTTTTTCACTTACATCCGAATAGTTTTTTAATGCTTTTGAAACCGTAGTTATTGATATTCCTAAAGTTTCAGCAATCTCTTTTAAAGTAGTCTCTTTCATTTAACAAATATGAGAAAAAATTATCAATTTCAAATCGAAAACGTTTTCGGAGTTTTCGAAAACGTTTTCGAAAGAAATATGTTTAAATTTAACACTTTTAAAAGTAGTTTTGAGAAAAATAACCAAACAATTTATTAATCAAACAATTTTAAACCATGAAAAAAGGTAATTTATTATTGAAAAAGCTTGGATTGATTGTAGCATTACTGCTCGTCAACTTATCATTTTCACAAAACGCAACATTGTCAGGAATAATTTCTGATGCAAGTGGAGCTCCAATTCCAGGAGTGAATATCGTAATTAAGAACACCCCTGCGGCAACATCTACAGATATAGATGGGAAATATTTCTTTCCAAAATTAAAAAATGAAGATGCAACTATAGTTGTTTCTTATATCGGATTTAAAACGACCGAATTGAAAATCACATTAAATGGTGATACAACTAAAAACATTACATTAACCGAAGACTCAAATGTATTAGATGAAGTAATTATTACCGGTGTTGTAAATGCTAAAACTAGACTAGAATCTAGTGTTTCTGTATCTTCCATTGGAATTAAACAGATTGAGCAATCTGCACCAAGATCAACAGGAGAAGTATTTAGAAATATCCCTGGGGTAAGAGCAGAGTCATCTGGAGGTGAAGGAAATGCAAACTTTAATGTACGTGGTGTGCCTGTATCTTCAGGTGGATCAAGATACTTGCAATTGCAAGAAGATGGATTACCAGTTATGTTGTTTGGAGATACGTCTTTTGGCAACTCTGACAACTGGTTACGTATTGACTCTAACATAGGAAGAGTTGAATCTATAAGAGGGGGTTCAGCTTCTACTCAAACATCTAATGGGCCTGCAGGTATAATCAACATGATTAGCAAAACAGGTAAAACAGAAAGTGGATCTATTTCTTCAACTACTGGTTTAGATTTTAATACTAACAGATCAGATTTTGAATATGGTACACCATTAGCTAATGGCATATCTTATCACATAGGTGGTTTTGTAAGATCTGGCGAAGGACCTAGATCAGCTGGTTACAACGCCTCTCAAGGTGGGCAATTTAAAGCTAACATCACTAAAGAATTTAAGTCAGGGTATATTCGTACTAGCTTTAAGTTTTTAAACGATAGAACACCAATGTATTTACCAATGCCTATGTTATTAAAAGGTACTGATGCTAATCCTACCTTTGCAAACTTGCCAGGTTTTGATATTACAACAGATGGTTTACAAACTAAGTATTCACAACAAAGTGCAGGACCTACTTCTAGTGATAGTGGTAACACTTTAAGAGATGTAAGAAAGGGCAATAATCCTATTTCACAAGCAATTGGTTTAGAATTTGAATTTGATTTAGGAGAAGGTTGGAAAATTAGCGAAAAAGGTAGAATTTCATTTAATAAAGGGAATTGGATTGCTCCATTTTCTGCAGGAGTTGGAACCGCAAATAGCCTTGTAGCTACAGGTAGCTTTGTAGCAGGTTTAGGAGTTCCAGTGGGAAGCACTTTGTCTTATGCTGATGACGGATCCGTTTTTGCTCCAGCAAATGGTTTAATTCAAAACATACATATGTTTGATACAACTCAAGATGATTTAAATAATCTTTTTAATGACATTAAAATCAGTAAGAAATTAGGTAAAGATGTTTCAGTAACAGCAGGTTACTTTACGGCAAGTCAAACTACTAAAATTTCTTGGCAATGGAATTCTTTCTTACAAGAAGTTAAAGGAGATGGAGAAGCTAGATTAGTTAATGTAGATGGTTACTCTAGAGCTGGTCAATTAGCATACGGAACTCCTGTATGGGGTAACTGCTGTCAACGTAATTACAATTTACAACATACTGTAAATGCACCATATGCAGGTGTCGATGCTAATATAACTGAAAAATTAAATTTTAGCGGAAGTGTTAGATATGACAATGTAAATGTTGATGGTACAATTGCCGATGGTAATACAGTGGGGCCAGTTGATGTAAACGGAAATGGTACTATAGAAGCCATAGAAAATGTTGTTCCTGTTGTTCAGGCTACTGATAGAAGAATTGTTGGAGATAATTATGGATACACGTCTTATTCTGCCGGTTTAAATTATAAAATTAATGATGCTTCTGCAGTTTTTGGAAGATACAGTGTAGGAGCTTCAGGAAGAGCTGCAGATAGAAACACTTACGGAACTAATGGAACTGCTGTGGTACAATACGATGAAATTTCTCAATTAGAGGCAGGTTACAAAAGAAAATTTTCTGCAGGATATATTAATTTAACTGGTTTTCACAGTGTTACTGATGAAGCTGCAGGTACTGCATTATATCTAAATGCCGGTAATAAGTATAAAGCTACTGGAGTAGAATTTGAAGGAGCATACAATCTAGCTGATTTTTCTGTAGTAGGTTCTATAACGTATACTAACGCAGAGATAGTTGAAGACAGAACATCTTCAGTAGTGGGTACTAACAATACAAAAACACCAAAAAGACAAGCGGATTTTGTTTACAACTTATCTCCAACTTACGTATTTGGATCTAGCAAACAACATTTATTAGGTCTTACAGTATTGGGAACAAGTAAATCATTTGCTACTGATGACAACAATTTAATTCAGCCAGGATATGCTTACATTAATTTATTAGCGAAAGTAGGCTTAACTAAAGGTCTTTCTTTAGCCGCTGGTGTAAACAATCTTTTTGATACTATTGGTATTACTGAAGTTGAAGGCGTTGATGGTGCATTTGGCGGAGATCGTTTAGTAAGAGCAAGATCAATTACAGGTCGATCTACAACTCTATCTTTACAATATAAATTCTAATAAAAAAATTACGTTTTGGTTTAGTTAGTTGACAATTCCTGTACTTTTAAAGTATGGGAATTGTTTTTAAAAAAAATCATTATTCTTGTAATATCTTTAAATATGTCGAAATGAAAAAAATTACTTATTTGTTATTGCTCTTTTTTGCTCTTTTTCAATACAATTCGAATGCACAAGCCTTTAGCAAACCCAAAAAAACGATTGAAAAAACAAAAAAAGTAATTCTTATTTACGGCAGCCCTGATTGTCATTATTGCACCGATGCCAAAAAAATTTTAATCAAAAATAAAATTGATTTTATTTTCTATGACATCGATACTGACAAAGTCGCACTTAATGAAATGCTTGCCAAACTAAAGGCAGCCAAAATAAGTACTTCAGGACTTGGAATTCCAGTAATAGATAAATACGGCGAAATTTTCTCAAACAACGTCAACTTTGATGATTTTCTAAAAAAACTAATACAATAAGCAATGACTTTCAAAAGACCTAAACTCAGTTTCTGGCAGATTATCAATATGAATGTCGGTTTTTTTGGAATCCAATATAGTTTTGGTTTACAACAAAGCGCGGTTAATCCAATATATGACTTTTTACATGCAAGTCCAGATCAAATTCCGATACTAAATCTTGCGGGACCTTTAACGGGATTATTGATTCAACCCATTATTGGTGCGATGAGTGATAAAACTTGGCATCCAAGATGGGGAAGACGTAAACCGTATTTTTTTATTGGAGCCATAATTTGTAGTATTGCATTATTTCTATTCCCATTTAGCAGTTCCTTATGGATGGCGGCAGGTTTGCTTTGGATTTTAGACGTAGGAAACAATACCGCTATGGAACCGTATCGGGCTTTTATTGCCGATACGCTAGACGAAGAACAACAACCAGTAGGTTTTCAAGCGCAAAGTTTTTTTACTGGTTTCGGACAGTTTCTGGCTTATATTTCTCTTTTTCTGTTTCCAATTGTTTTTGTTGGTTATACCGGATCGTTACCCACTTGGATTTATGCCTCCTTCTTTTTAGGAGCAATTCTTTCTGTAACTTCCATTTGGTGGAGTATGGGCAAAACAAAAGAAATCCCGCCAACAGCAGAAGAATTAGCCATTTTAAAAGCTGAACCATTAAATATTTTTTCGCCCTTCATTGATATTTATAAAGCCGTTTTAGAAATGCCAACAGTAATGTGGCAACTGTTTCTGGTTTATTTGTTTCAGTGGTATGCGATGATGTGCTATTGGCAAAACAATTCAAAAAGTATTGCCTTGTCCGTATGGAATGTGACTCCAAAAGATGTGATGGGTTATGAAAAAGCGGTAGAATGGAACGGATTAATCGGCGCTTTTGGATTTATAGTCACTTTTTCTATTGCTTTTTATTTGGCCAAATTAGCCAAAAAACACGGTGCAAAAATGATTCATTTTGCGTGTCTGCTATTTGGAGCTATCTCTTTTTTGTGGTTCCCAACAATACAAAATCAATATGTGTTTTTTGCGGTAATTATTGGCTACGGAATTGCCTGGGCAAGTATGATGGGTATTCCCTATTTGATGGTCGTTGCGGTTATTCCAAAAGATCGTTATGGGGTTTATATGGGAATTATAAATATGATGATTGTTATTCCAATGATTATCCAAAACCTGTCCTTTGGTTACATTTTAAAGAACTTCTTAGATAACGATCCTCGTCAAGCAATTAGTTTTGCTGGTGTATTATTAATGCTTGCTGCTATCTGCACCTTGTTAATCAAAATAAAAAACACAAAATTAAGTGAATAATACAATAAATAATAAGATGGATGATATAGACATCCTTTGTGTTGGTGAAGTTCTTGTAGATTTTATTGGGCATCAAGAAGGCGTGCTTATTAATGAAACTAGAGATTATCATCGATATTTAGGAGGTTCGCCTACTAATGTTGCCATGAATTCAACGCGATTAGGTTTGAATACTATTATGGTTGCAACAGTGGGGAACGATGGTTTTGGTTCTTATATCACAGAGCGCTTATCGAGCGTTGGAGTGAATACAAACCACCTTAATATACTAGATAACAAGTCGACTAGCGTAATTTTTGTTTCAAGATCTGAAGGTACACCAGATTTTATACCGTATCGTTCAGCAGACTGTTGCATTTATGAAGAGCAAATTTCAAGTGAAATTTTATCTCATACCAAGATATTTCATACTACTTGTTTTGCATTAAGCAAAAATCCGGCACAGAAAACTATCTTGAAGAAAGCACAAGAAGCGCACGATTTAGGATGTAAGTTGAGTATCGACATTAACTATGCAAAAAAGCTGTGGAAAAGTCAAAAGAAGGCTTTCAAGGTAATCAAAACCTATTGTCAGTTCAATCCATTAATAAAAATTAGTGAAGATGATATGCTGCGTCTATTTGAGAAAGAACTTCCACATGAAGAGATATTCGAATTTTTTCACAACCAAGGAGTAGATACTGTTTGCTTAACTTTAGGCAGCAAAGGGGTAAAATTATCTCAAAAAGGAAAAGAAATAATACAAATGCCAGCAATAAAAATTGATAAAGTGTTGGATTCTACAGGAGCGGGTGATGCTTTTTGGTCTGGATTTTTATTTGCCTATATAAAAGAAAAATCAATTCATGAATGTTTAGATATTGCTTTAAAATTAGCTGCTTTAAAACTACAAAATGTAGGACGACTGCCAGATAATATCAATATCCTTTCTAAACTTCTATAAAATACGATGCAACATAAAAATAAAAATATCAGCAATGGTGTAATGCTAAATGTCTATCCGGATAGTATAGGAGAGAAATTTAGGGATACCGTAGGCATGCTCAAAATGGACGCTTTTAAAGACGTCTTTTCTTTTATATATGTATTGCCAACTTTTTTTAACAGTGATTTAGATAGAGGTTTTTCTATTATTGATTATAATATAAACAAAGATTTAGTAGACATAAAAGATTTAAAGGACTTAAATGAACTCCAGATAAAGCTGAAGTTTGATATTGTACTGAATCATCTCTCTGTAGCTTCTCCTCAGTTTAAAGATATGCTGCAATACGGTAATAAATCTAAATTCAAAGATTTTTTTATCAATTGGAATGAATTCTGGGAGGGAAACGGAATTAAAAATGAAGATGGAATTGTAATTCCAAAGCCGGAATTTCTCAATAAATTATTTATGAGAAAGTCGGGTTTGCCCATATTAAAAGTACGTTTTCCAGATGGAACAGAACAACCGTATTGGAATACTTTTTATCAGCAAGTAACCTACAATCCAATTGCTGTAGCCGATTTACAAACTATTAAAGGATTGACTGAGGCTCAAATTCTATTTATTGTTGCTCTAGTGAATACCGCAATTAATAACAATCAAGATTTTAAGACCCTAAATTTTGAAGATTGTTCTCCTCTGAAATCAGAAATTTTACAAATTATAGAGCAAAAACGTTCCTATCTAGGACAAATGGATGTCAATGCTGCATCGCCTTTGGTATGGGATTTTTATGAGGAAACACTAAAAAAGTTAAGTGGCTATGGCTGTACTATTCTTCGATTAGATGCTTTTTCCTATTTGCATAAACAAGTAGGAGAGTCCAATTTTTTTAATAAACCAGGAACCTGGGAATATCTTGAGCGTATTAAGAAAATAGCACAACAAAATAATTTGATGCTCTTGCCGGAAATTCATGCCGAATATGGTTTGCATTTACATGATGAAGTAGCCAATGAAGGATATTACATCTATGACTTTTTCTTACCTGGTTTAACGATTCATACTATCGAAAATCAAACAAGTAGCGCCTTGTTAAGTTGGGCTAAGGAAATTATTGCCAAAGGATATAAAACGGTAAACATGCTCGGTTGTCACGATGGAATACCAGTATTAGATTTGAAAGGCAAGGAGGTAAATGGCGTTTACAATAAAGGATTGTTAGAAGATGCTGAAATTGAAAGAATCATGACCACAATTATGGAACGAGGTGGTCGTGTAAAAAATCTCTATGATCCTTCCGGGAATAAGATTTCTTACTATCAAATAAATGCTACTTTTTTTAGTGCATTGGGTGAAGACGAACAAAAGTTACTACTTGCAAGAGCCATTCAAATGTTTATGCCCGGAATACCGCAGGTTTGGTATCTGGATATTTTTGCAGGTAAAAACAATTATGAAGCGGCAGATAATGGCGGTAGTGCAGGACATAAAGAAATTAATCGCACCACATTGTCAATGCACGATATTGAGCAAGGGCTGAAAAAAGATGTTGTAAAGAATCAGCTCGAAATCATTCACTTAAGAAATACTTCGAATGCGTTTTCAGGTCAAATAGAAATAAATGATACTCTAGATACTATTATTGACATCAAATGGGTAAATGGTTCTAGCTTTGCTCACCTAAAAGCGAACCTTAAAACCAAGGGGTTTACAATAGAACATACTGAAAATGGCTTGACAAGTACTATGCATTTTTAAATTTCCTAAGTAACATCTACAGTGTTTTTATGATTGAGATTACCTGATAATATAGATGTTAATAGCAGATTAAACTAATTTATTTCTGTCTTAAAAGAACTAAAATCTCAAAATAAATCCTATTTTTGAGTATTGAAACCTTGGACGTTAAGGAAATAATTTATGGAGAATAGAACAAGATGCGGTTGGTGCTTATCAAGTGATTTGTACAAAAAATACCACGACGAAGAATGGGGTGTTCCTGTTTATGACGATCAAAAATTATTCGAATTCCTGATTCTTGAAACTTTTCAGGCAGGGTTGAGTTGGATTACAATATTAAAAAGGAGAGAAAACTTTCAACTGGCTTTTGATAATTTTGACTATAAAAAAGTAGCCCAATATCCCGAAGAAAAGATTCGGAAATTGCTACAAGATGCTGGAATTATTCGCAACCAATTGAAGATTCGCTCTGCAGTTTCGAATGCGATTGCTTTTATAAAAGTGCAGGAAGAATTTGGTAGTTTCAGTAAATACATTTGGCAATTTACCAATGGAAAACCAATAAAAAACAATCGTAAAACATTAAAAGAAGTTCCTGCTACAACTCCCCTTTCGGATGAAATCAGCAAGGATTTAAAAAAACGAGGCTTTAAATTCGTGGGTTCAACAGTAGTTTATGCTCATATGCAAGCCACTGGAATGGTTGACGATCACGTGGAAGATTGTTTTAGAAGAAATGATTAGATTGCAAATGACAGATTGCAGCAGGATGGAATACGACCAATATTTACTCCGCTAACGACTGAAAGCTATTCTAAGATCCTTATAAATTCTTCTCTTTCAATTTCGCGACAGCCTAAACTTTCTAAATGTTCGTTGTAAACTTGGCAATCCAAAACTTTATAATTTGCTGCTTTTAATTGGTTTACCAAAGCAATAAACGCCACTTTTGAAGCATTCGAAACTTTAGAAAACATACTTTCTCCACAGAAAATGTGTCCCAAATCGATGCCGTATAAACCACCAACTATTTCGTCGTTTTGCCAAACTTCGACTGATTTTGCAATTCCTAATTCATTGAGTTTGCAATAGGCTTCAATCATATCGTTAGTAATCCAGGTTCCGTTTTGACCATTGCGTTTTATCTTTTGGCAATTCGAAATTACTTCTCTAAAATTCTGGTTGAAAGTAACTTTGAAAATATTTCTATTAAGAAAGTTCCGCATACTTTTTGAAACGACTAATTCATCTAGAAACAAAACCATTCTGGGATTGGGTGACCACCAAAAAACAGGTTCTCCTTCTTCAAACCAAGGAAATATTCCGCTTTTGTAAGCCAATAACAATCGCTCTGGAGACAAATCGCCGCCAATGGCGAGAATTCCATCAGGGTTGGCTACGGAAACTGGAGGGAAAAATAATTCTTTGGATAAAAAATACATAGTTTGATACAAAAGTATAAATTTGGTAAAGCTAATTTACGCATTATAAATCAATCTTAAAGTTTTTCAAAAAACTATGAAAACCAAACTCTTATCTCTTACATTTTCATTATTGGTTTTCCTAGGAAATGCGCAAACCAAAGATTCTATTACTTCGTTAAAAAATCAAGATAAACTTTCGTACAAACAATTTATTGCTCCGGCTGCGCTTATAACCGCTGGAACATTGCTTTTGAACACGGCTCTTAATGATGATTTACAATCAAATGCCAACAATTTCTTTGGCGAAGATTTCCATACCAATACCGACAATTATCTTCAATTTGTTCCTGTAGCTCAAATTTATTTAGGAAAGACTTTTGGTTTTAAACCCAAAAATGATTTTCAACATCAAACCATCAATATTGTGATAGCCAATGCGATAGGCGCTGCGATTTTCACAACGTTAAAATACACTATTAAAGAAGAAAGACCCGACCAATCTGACGATTTAAGTTTTCCTTCTGGCCATACATCGATCGCTTTTACAAATGCTGCGCTTCTTTATTATGAGTTCAAAGATTCGAATTTATGGTATGCCAGCAGCGGATTTTTGTTTGCAACAGCTACAGGGATTCTCCGAATTGCAAACAACAAACATTACACTTCTGATGTTCTTGCCGGCGCAGGATTAGGATTGGCATCAGGATTGGTTGTTTCCTATTGGAATCCTTTTAAGTCGGTGACTTTTGGAAAAAAGAAAAAAACGACGGCTTATGTTTTTCCACAAATTGGAAGCCAAATAGGGATGGGAGCAATTTTACAACTCAATTAATATTAGCTAAAATAACCCGTTGGGTGCAATTCTTGATTTTTTTGAAATAAAAATTTTTAAACGCATAGAAACATAGAAATAAAGATTGAGATAGACCAATTCTTGGTTTTCACTTAGGCTATGTATTCTAAAATTAAGTGAAACGACTAATTAAAATCAAAAACAACTATGTTTATATGCGTTTAATAAATGCAAAATTAAATTACCTAACTAGTTAAAATATTTTTTTACCATATAAGGCAAATAAGGTCATTTAAGTTGAAACTGATTAGTGTAATAATTCACTAAAGTCCAAAAAAAAGCCTTGAAAATCTCAAGGCTCTTTCAAAACTATTTTTAGAACGGTAAATCGTCCGGCTCATCTTCATTTAAGCTTGTTGCTGGTGGAAATGCAGCCGCTGCTGGCATTGGTGGTGCTTGAGGCGAAGCTGTTTCAGCTTGTGCTTTTGCAATTCTCCAACCTTGGATTGTATTGAAATAAACGGTTTCTCCTTGTGGATTAGTCCATTCACGACCTCTCAAATTAATATCAATTTTTACGGCATCTCCTACTTGGAAAGTATTCAATAAATCACATTTGTCCTGAACAAACTGAACCAAAATATGTTGAGGATATTGCTCATCTGTTGTAACAACAACATCTCTTTTTTTGAAACCTGCAGATCCAACCTCTTTGGTTTGATCAATCATTTTGATTTTTCCTGTAACTTCCATCTTAATTTTATTTATTTATATTGTTGTTATTTGGTTTAAATTCCTTTGGCCAGAAGCAGTATCCAAGCCGAAATCGCATCATTGTTATTCAAGTATTCTTTTGCTTTCAAATGTATCTTTCGAGCATCATCAGAACTTAAAACTCCTTTTACGGCAAAATTCTGCTTTACAAATATATCAATTTCTTCATTAGTAGGCAAACAATTAATATTGCCTAATTTTCCAAAATCATTCCCATCAAAAACAGCACTATTCTTGACAAAATCAGGAAAAGCATCTACTCCTATTCCCAAAGTCGCCAAAGGTTTTTCGACTGAAAACAATCCTGCTTTCGCTCTTGAATACCAATCAGCACCCAAACGGGAAACCAAATCTATTTTAAAAGGATCAATTGCTCCATTCTCGTCCAAAACGGTTTCATTGATGTGAATTTTCACCACTTCGCAAATGATTAAATTTCCTGCTCCGCCTTCTTTTCCCAATGGAATAATTTCGTTGACTTTACATTCAAATTGAACGGGACTTTCGGCAACACGATACGGTTTTACAATATCCGAAGGGATTGGCGTCAGGCCTGATTTTAGAAATTCGTTAACACCATCAGGATAATCGGCGCTTGACAGTGACATTTGTTGCACAATGTCAAAGTTTACTACATTGATTACTACTTCACGAGTTACTTCGCAATTGACTAAAGTGTGTTTTGCGGTATTGTCTCTTCCTTTTCTTACTGGCGAAAAAACAAGTATTGGCGGATTGAAACTAAAGAGATTAAAAAAACTGAAAGGTGATAAATTAGGTTTTCCACTTTTGCTCAAAGTACTTGCAAATGCTATTGGTCGCGGCGCAACAGCCCCTTGTAAATACCCTTGCAACTTGGACATCGAAAGGTCTTTTGGTTCAATGCTAATCATAAAATTTTCATTTAAACAAAAGTAGTAAATAGGAACAAGAATGTTGAATTTTAGGAAAATATTCGTCTGAAAAACGACTGCCCTAGCCCTGATGGAAGTGGCATCCCACGCTTTTTTGCGTGGATAAAACGGACAGCAGGAAGAAGCTCCAAAAAAAACACAATCTTACTTAGATTATTTCGTTATATTTATGCCACAAAAATCACTTTATGCAGTTTTCCAAAAGTAGAAACACAACCCGCTGGATTATCATTTGTGCCTCTTTTTTAATCATTTCATTAATTCTTTGGAACACCTATACTTTTTTCCAAATTTTTAAAAATGAGGAAAGATTGAAAATGAACCTTTGGGCTAATGCTCAAAAAACCCTTATCAACGCTGGAGAAAATACTGATTTAGAACTTCCACTTCAAATTTTTAGCAACAATAATTCAATTCCAATTATTCTTACTGAGAACGACTCAGTCATAAATACGAGGAATATAGATGAGGCAATTGTTAAAGACAAACAACAAATTAGGGCCATTTTGTCTGGTCTAAAAAGCGAAAATGATCCTATTTTGATTGAATATGTTCCCGGGAAATTTCAAAAAATATACTATGGAGACTCGGAGTTATTGAAAAAACTCAAATATTATCCCGTCGCTTTATTACTCATCATCGTGTTGTTTACAGGACTCGTTTATAATTTTTATCGCAGCACGAAAATGGCGACCCAAAACAAACTTTGGGCGGGAATGGCAAAGGAAACGGCGCACCAAATAGGAACTCCTCTTTCGTCATTAATAGGTTGGGTTGAACTCCTGAAAGCTGAAAATGTGGATGAAACCATCACGTTAGAAGTCGAAAGAGATATTGAACGCTTAAAAACCATTACGGATCGTTTTTCGAAAATTGGGTCTGAACCAAAACTTGAAAACAAAGATATTGTTGAAGAAACACTTCAATCCTATGATTATTTACAATCCCGATTTTCAAAACAAGTCGAGTTTTCTTTTAAAGCTCCAAAATCACCAATTATTGTTTTGATGAATCCAACGTTACACGGCTGGACGATAGAAAACTTAGTGAAAAATGCCATTGACGCAATGAAAGGAAGAGGAAAATTAGCAGTTTCTATTGAAGATATTGGTGATTTCGTAAAAATAAAAGTTTCGGATACAGGAAGTGGAATTCCAAAAAAACAGTTTAAAAACGTGTTTGAACCTGGATTTACCACCAAAAAACGCGGTTGGGGTTTAGGGCTTTCGCTAACAAAAAGAATTGTTGAAGAATATCATAAAGGAACAATAAAAGTGCTGAATTCCGAAATAGGAAAAGGAACCACGATGCAGGTTAGTTTTAAAAAAAGTAACTTAATTTAAGGGAATTCCAAACCAAGTTACTTTGGTAAACATCGATTTTCTTCCCGTTTTTGACTTGCTTAAATATTCTTTTACAAATGTTTCGTATTCTTCTGCTTGAGATAAAGCTTCATAAATGCTTTTTTTCAATGATGCGATACTGGAAGTATTCTCACTTCCAACTGAACCAACAAAATTAATATCGTTCTGGCATTTGACCAAATTCTCTTTTGGTGTTTGAATCATTTTACTGATTTCAGAATCGGGTAAAGTGGGTTTGAATTTTTTGTTCCTGTAATAAATGAAATCATTCAATAAAGTTATGGCTTGATTATAATCGTTAGTTATTGAATTTAATTTTTCAATATTTATATTGTGGGTCAAAATTGTAAATTCGTTCTTTTTGTATTTATATTGTTCTAAAATTAAATTATTTAAGATGCCGTTTTTCTGGATTCTTTCTGCTGTCTCAAATGCTTTATTACCATCAGATAGTCTTTCATATTTATCGATTTCTGTTTGATAATCAAAATATGTTTTTGATTTATTGACTTGAATTTTATCTTCATAAAACTCTTGATTTGTAATAGGATAATTTAAAAATTGCCACAAATAATCAAATGGAATGTGTGATGAAATTATTTTTCCGGGTTCCGTTTTAAAATAATAATCATTTCTTTTCTTGATAAACTTTCCATTATAAACAGACCCAGAACCCCAAGTTGGGTCAAATAAATACCACTTTTTGTCAATTTTTGCCGCACACCAAGCGTGAGACAGGGTGGCAACTTTTCCGTTTTGCTTCGTATAACCTTCAATTACAACAGATTTTACACCAACTAAAGCGGCTATTTCATTAAAAATTGCAGCATAGTCACCACAAATTCCTTTTTTAGTTTTTAATGTTTTTGCAATTCTACCTTGTGGATTTTCATTTATAATTACAGCATACATATTCTTTACATCATAGCTAATGTTTGATGCCGTCCAATAAAAAACCGCACGGATTTTCTCGTTTTCTGTTTTAAAATTAGAGTTTATGTACTTCGCAATTGCATCTGTAGAAGTGCTTGAATTCTGGGGAATTGCAGCCATTTTTTTGTCAATTAAAGCGTATTCAACATTGGCTTGACCGAAACTTAAAATAGAGAAAAGGAAAGAAAGTAGTAAATATATTATTTTCATATTACAGGGTAACTCATAAATTAAAAGGGAATGGATTTTCACCCATTCCCTTTCTAAACGAAAACCATACCAATTTGTTTTATCTATTCAACATTATAAATTGGCTTTAATACTTTTGGCTAATGATTCAAATTCTTCCTTAGTCAAACTTACTTTGTGCTTAAATGTCATTTCTCCCATTTCATTCAATGGAATTAAATGAACGTGTGCGTGAGGAACTTCAAGCCCTATGACTGCCATTCCTATTCTTTTACAAGGAACTGTTTTTTCGAGTGCTATGGCAATTTTTTTGGAAAACTGCATCAATCTAAGATACAAGTCATCTTCGATGTCGAAAATTTTGTCAATTTCTTGTTTTGGAACACATAAAGTGTGTCCTTTTGCATTTGGATTTACATCCAAAAAAGCCAAAAAATCAGCATCCTCGGCTATTTTGTAGCAAGGAATTTCTCCGTTTATGATTTTGGTAAAAATACTTGACATTGCTTAAAAGGTTATTTGTTTATTTGGTTAATCGGTTAATCGAATAAAACAATTAACCGATTACCCTTTTTAATCGCGAGAAACTTCCAAGATTTCAAATTTCAAAACTCCGTTTGGAACTGTGATTTCTGCTACTTCGCCTACTTTTTTCCCTAGTAAACCTCTACCTATTGGTGAAGTTACGGAGATTTTTCCTGTTTTTAAATCAGCTTCACTTTCGGCTACAAGCGTGTATTTCATTTCCATTCCATTGGCTTGATTCTTGATTTTTACATTCGACAAAACCAATACTTTGGAAACATCAAGTTGTGTTTCATCAATTAATCTTGCGTTAGAATGCACGTCTTCCAGCTTGGCAATTCTCATTTCCAACATTCCTTGTGCTTCTTTGGCAGCATCGTATTCGGCATTCTCAGACAAATCGCCTTTATCTCTTGCTTCTGCTATATCTTGGGACGCTTTTGGACGCATCACACTTTTTAAATAGTCTAATTCTTCTCTTAATTTCTTTAATCCTTCGGCGGTGTAATAAGATACTTTAGTCATAACTTCATCGTTTATATAAAATAGAAAAATCCCATCAGGACGGGATTTCTTTCCACAAAGATACTTTAATTTTATTTAATTTATAAATATACGTTAAACATATCTATTTCAAAGTTAAATAAATTAAATTTGTTTCACTAATTCTTTTAATATATTTTGAATAATGAAAAAATATTTCATTCTTTTGGTAGCCTTTCCAATGCTTTTTGGTTGTAGCACCAACTCTACTAATAATAACAATCCATATTTGCCAAATTACTCTGTTAACTTAAATATTAATTTGAGTCTTCCTGAATATTCCAATCTTAAATTCGTGAGTAATGCTGTTTATATTCCCAATCAAGGAGTTCGTGGAATAATTGTTTTTAATAATTCCGGCACAACCTTTAATGCCTTTGATGCGGCTTGTCCTAATCAGGCTTTGAGTTCCTGTTCTACAATGACAATAAAAGGGATTAATGCTCTTTGTGCTTGCGACAGTGCGGAATATAGTTTGTTTTCAGGTCAATGTGCCGGGAAACAATATCCTTTAAAACAATACCGAGTTGAAGTCAACGGAAATTTAATTCACGTGTATAATTAAAACAAAAAACCTGATGCAAACATCAGGTTTTTTAGCTTTATTCAAAAATGGATCTAAAACTTAAGTGCCAGACCTACTAAAAAGTTAGCTCCTGCTTGCGGATAATAATAAACATATCCTCCACCATAATCGGCTCCATTGGAAACATAATCAACATTAAATATGTTATTTGCCAAAGCATTAATTACAATAGATTTAAAGATTGATTTGGTTGTAATTTCGTATGAAACATTGAAATCATTGACAAAATAATCCTTCAATTTGCCACTAGCATCATCAATATTATTCATATATTGCTCGCTGACATACTTGGACAACAAACTAAGTCTAAGAGCCGGCATTGGTGAAAAAGTCAAAATATTTCCTGCGATAAAATTAGGCGAATAAGCGATATTGGTATCTCCTAAATTTGTTAAAACTCCATTTACATCAGAAATAAAATCGACATTCTTGTTGCTGCTTATTGTGAAATTGGGTGAAATAGTCCAATTTTTTGATAGTTTCAAAGCTGCATCAACTTCTAGTCCCAATCTGTAACTGTCACCGCTATTTTTACGGATAGGACTTCCCACATCGTCAAAACCACCTGTCAAAACCAGTTGATCTTTGTAACGCATATAATATCCATTGATATTTACCTGACTTTTAGCCGTTTTAAAACGCCATCCCAATTCAAAATCGTTTAATTTTTCTGGTTTTGGACTTCCATTTTCATAATCGGTTCTGTTAGGTTCCCGATTGGCTTTAGCATACGAAAAATACAACTTGTTATTTGCATTAATATCATAATTCAAACCTGCCTTTGGATTAAAGAAATTGAAGGTGTCGTTGACCAAACCTGTTTCTGGACTATCCACTTTGTAATGCACATTTCGAAGTTGCAAATCGCCAAACAAACTGATTTTTTTGGTAATTTGATAGTTGGCTTTTGCAAAAATATTTCCGTCCGCTTTTGAAGCAGCATCATCGTAATAATGGTCTCCCAATTCACTTTGAGAAGCAAATCGTGCCCAGATTACTTTACCAAAATGGTCTCCTTCGTATTTGTTCCATCCTCCGCCTAAAATCAAGTCTAACTTTTTAGCTTTGTAATTGGTCGAAAATGTTGTTCCATAGAAATCATTGTCCAACCATTTTTGACGAATTAAATCGGTTGTTGTTATTGCTCCAACAGCTTTTAAATTATAATCCGCCATATCAGCATCTTCTTTGTAATTTTCGTAATAGCCTTTTCCTTTGGTGTAATGAAAAGCTAAATTCGCGCTCCAATTTTCAGATATTTTTTCGTTCCAATGCAATTGGTAATGATCTTGTTGGTAATTATCGGTTTCGTTGTCATAGAAACGAGCTTGTCCAAACTCGTCAGTAAACATACCAGCCGAGTTGAAGGTTCTGTCGGTTTCTAAAGTTGCAGCGTCAATTCCGTTCCAGGATTGATACGTTTTCTCTGTTCCACCAAATGCCAATGCCTTAATCAAGGTCGTATTGCCCACATAAGTTCCTTGAAGAAAATACGATTTCAAATTTGAACTAGCTCTATCCATATAACCATCTGATTTCAAAGTGGACAAACGTCCCGCAATTTCAAAATGATCGTTCATCAAACCGGTACTGAATTTCACCGTGTTTTTTTGAGTATTAAAACTTCCGATGGAACTGGAAATTTCGCCAGTTCCTTTCTTAGCATAAGTATCAGTAAGCATATTTAGGCTTGCGCCAAAAGCTCCGGCACCATTAGTGGAAGTTCCCACACCGCGTTGCAACTGAACACTCTCTAAAGAAGATGCAAAATCGGGCATATTCACCCAATAAGTTCCGTGACTTTCCGAGTCATTGTATGGAATACCGTTGATAGTAACGTTTACCCGAGTTGCATCGCTTCCGCGGACACGAATCCCAGTGTAACCCACTCCATTTCCGGCATCGGTTGTGGTAATAACAGACGGCAAATAATTTAATAATACAGGAATATCTTGACCTAGATTGCGTTGCGCCAATTCTTCCTTGCTGACATTAGAAAATGTTACTGGCGTTTTTGTGGTAACCCGAATGGCCGAAACCAAAACTTCATCGAGTTGGTTGACTTTTGTTGTGTCTTGTTGTTTTTCTTGTGAGAAAGAGAGAAAAGAGAAAAGAGAAAAGAGAAAAGACATTGAAATAGTAAATCTCTTTGGCACTTTGATTCTGAAACTAATAATTGTATTCATCCGTAAAAAGTATTACGAATAAAAGGGGGAATTATTCTTTTGTTAAATTAAAAAATGATTTTTCTGAATTTCCGGATGACGTGCACTTCATCTTTAATTCTATTTTCCCTTAACAGCATTACCTGTTCAGGTTCGATGGGTATAATCTCAGCTATCATTCCATTTTTGGAATCCAGCACCCCTTTGAGACGGGACAAAAGTAGCTTTTTTTGTTATTATAAAAAACAAAAAAACACTATTTGTCATTGCGAGGAACGAAGCGATCTAATAACGAGAGCAATAAGTGCGATTGCTTCGTTCCTCGCAATGACAGAATAACAACTAAAAGTCAGGTTTTCTTCTGGATTTCTTGATTTCAGATAAATTCTTTTTCTCTTTAATCCGTTTTCGAATGACCGATTTAGGAATTTTTGTGGCTTTCCTTATTTTTGGAATTACAAGCCCAGCAGTAATTATATCCAGAAAACGTTTGGTTACAATTGCTTTGTTTTTGATTTGGCTTCGATCTTCGTCACAATTTAAAATTAGAACTAATTCCGATGTTAATCTTGAGGATAGTTTCGTTTCCAGTCTAATTTTTTCTTCATCAGATAAGGCTTGGGAATTTTTCAAATCAAAAGTCAAAACCACTTTTGAGGAAACTTTATTGACGTTTTGACCACCTGCACCACTGCTACGGACAGCTTTGAACTGCAATTCTGATATGATTTTATTGGATTCCAAAGCTATTGTGGTTGATGTGCAGGTTTCAATAAATCATTTACTGTTTTCACAGGATTGAAGGTAATCAATGGAACTTCAACAAAAATTGTGAGCCAATTTGCCATCGCTCCATTCCATAAACCAGGCAATTCATAGCCTTTCAATGACTTACCATCCTTATTTTTTTCTACAATAAAACCACTATTTGGATCAATAAACTGAGTTAAATCAAAATTTTCATTTTTATAATTCCTGATTCCACAAACCAAATCTACTGGATTAAAATGTGTGGCGTCGGCAAGTATTTTAGCTTGACTGGCATTCGCCAAATCCACTTGTGAACTCTCCACAATTTGCAAAGAAACAGCTCCTTTTGAATCACGAACCCAAAAAGGTCCGCCTCCAGGTTCACCTTCATTTTTAACCATCCCGCAAACACGAATTGGTCTGTCAAGAATGTTTTTCATGTAGCTGATTTTATTCTCTAAAGTATATTTTTGGAAATCCTCAAGAATATCTATATTCAAATTACTTTTAGAGAAAGCAATAATTTCATCTAGCTTATCATCCTTCAAATTTTCAATTTCATTCAAATAGTTGAAAATTTGTTGTTGCAATTCAACTAAAATTCCAGCCAATGCTTTTTTATACAAAGCGATGCTTTCGATATGATCTTGAATAACATTGTCAATATTTTTTATAAAAATAAGATTGGCATCGAGGTTATTCAAATTCTCGATTAAAGCACCGTGACCTCCTGGTCTAAAAATTAATTTTTCATTTTCATCCCGGAATGGATTATTATTCAAATCAACGGCAATAGTATCTGTACTTTTGTTTTGGTAAGAATAGCTAATATTTATAGTGGTTTCAGAAGCTTTTTCTACCGTGTTTTTTGCTCTATTTACAATATATTCGAATTGATTTTGATGTATTTCCGAAACGGTAAAATGCAATTGAGAACTACCGTTAGAACTCGAATAATAAGCACATTCATACAAATGTTCTTCAATTGCTGTGGCAATATGGGTTTTATATTTATGAAAAGGAAGAACTCCTTTTGGTTTATTGGCAAAATCAAAATAATCCGATGAAAGCATAAATTTTATAAAATA
>CAMCFT010000025.1 GCA_945874225.1 Flavobacterium psychrophilum | reverse complement strand
CGATTCAGAGATGAATCGCTTTTTTGCCCCATAAAAGCATCTAAAATAGTTGTGTTGTTTTCGCTACGACTTTGTAACTCGTAGCACGGTTTAGTAGTTAGACCAATGAAAAGCTTTCCACTTTTGTGGATAGCTTTTTTGATTTTAGGGCTGTTTCTATCCTTATATTTCTCTTTATTTTCTTCAAAAAAGGCATACTTTAAGGTGTACCATTATATTTCTCAGGTGTACCACTCTGTCGCTCGTTTGTCCAAGTTCTCTGGTGCTCGATTGCATAAAAAGTAAGTGAGGCTATTAAGAACCTCGCTGAAAAATTAAAGTGAATTGTTCTATCTCAACTTACTCAATGTTTTTTAGTTGTTAAGGTTATTCATATTCAAAATAAACTATCCTTAATGGCGGAAACCCGTAAAGCATCATCAAAAAAGTAGTTTAGGTTTGTATGGAATCAATCAATTAATACTTTTTTTCAGATTTAAACAATTCTGAAACATTAATTTTAAGCACCTTGGAAATAGCATACAGAGTAGTCACAGAGGTATTAATAACACCTCTTTCTATTCTACTAATCTGGGAAATTTCTACCCCCAGTTCATTAGTAAGCTATTCTTAAGTAAAACCTTTCGCCAAGCGAAGCTCTCAGAGAGCGTTTCCGAAACTAATTAAAATGATTTTTTTATCTAGTTTATAACTAGAGTTTATGGCACATAACCAGTAATGATTTGTTCACTTCAAATCTGAAAAGTGAATCAAAATTAAAAACAGATAAAATCAAAAACAAAAACGGATACCTGATGCCGTTATAAGTAGGGAACATTAATATAATATTTATGAAAAAATTAATTTTTATTTTATCAGTCTTTTTTATGTTTTCGTGTTCAAAAACCGAAGATAGTCAGCCTGTTAATTCGAATGTCAAATTACTAAAATCAGTAACCGAAGTGGGTGGTGCTTTTAGTCAATTCTGCTCTTTCTATTATGAAAACAGTCTTCTATTGAAATATAATGAGGGAGAAAAAGATTTTTTTATAGAAAGAAATCAAGTTGTTTATGAAAATAACAAAATAAAAAAAATCGCACTTGGAGGTACTCAACATGAACCTACAAATGCAGAAGATTTTACTTATAATTATAGTTTTATTAACAACCTAGATTTAGAAACAATATCTTATACGAATAATAGTATTTTTTACCAAGCAAGTCCTAGAGATTATACTTATAACTTAAACAATCAGAATCAGGTAATTAGTATCTTAGAGAACAATTCTTTAGCAGAAGAATTTATTTACAGCGGCAATCAGATTATAAAACAAAAAACACAACAAGGCTATTATCAAGCCGATTATACATTTACTGTTGATGATAAAATAAATCCTTTTAATGTTTTATATACTAAGTTTGGTCTATTAGATGCTTATATGTGTCCTCTAATAGGACACGCTCAGCTTTATTATCTCTTATTTCCAAACAATGTTACAAAAGTATATAAAGACGGAGTTTTACTTTATAATTTCATTTATCAATATAATAATGATAACTACCCTGTGTCAGTAGTTGCATATGATTACTCAAGAAATGAAACTTCTCAGTACACTTTTCTTTATACAAATTAAAGGTCTATTTGTATCAAAAAAATGGATTCCCGATGCCGTAATAAGTAGGGAACAATTATATAATATTTATGAAAAAATTAATTTTTATTTTATCGGCCTTGTTTCTAATTAGCTATAATTCTGTAGAGGGACAAACAACTTCTTGTAGTCAATTAATTGAATATGTATATAAAAATGGCACAAGTAAGGATGTAATTGATAATGGCTTACAAATCAATTCTGAGTGGTTAAAGAAAGTAGAAGCTTTTTCTATTGAGAATAAAATTGTTGTCATTGCAGAGATGTACACAGATAAAAGTCATTACTCTACTAAAAAATATATTTATTGTGATGTGCCACCCTTTAATTGGGATTCTTTCTATAATAGCCGTATGTTAATTCTTAATACAACATTAGGAGAAAGGTTCCATCAATATGTTGTTGATTACAAATGTAACTGCAATTAATAATCTAAAAAAATGGAAAATCAAACTAAAAATATTTCACTAAAAGTTATTTTAATTTCTATGACACTTGGTATATGGGCTGTTGTGCTTCAAAACGCAGGGGTAATTCCAACAAGTCAAAATGTTAAAGTGGTTAATAGTGTTGATACTTATGTAAATGGAACAGTTAAAGTATCTGGAAGTGTCGATGTTGACAATACTGTGGGTGTTAATATACAACAAATCCAAGGACGTTCAGCTGGATCTAGAACTTCTTATGTTATAGACGGAAAAGAATATCAATCTCTAGATGTATCTACGAGGTATTGATAGGTTAAACAAATAATTCTATTTCAAGAATATTTTATTTTAAATACAATCAAAAATATTTCTTTAAAGCCTAACCATCGTGTTAGGCTTTTTCATTTAATAAACTTGTCAAACTTGTCTTTTTGAAAAATTTTAAAAATATTTTTTTTAGAGAACAAGATGATCCATCACCCAACCGCCCTGCTTCGGTAGGATGGAATAGTCCCCTATGAGTCTAAATTAATAAAGAAAAACTATAGTTAAAATTTTTGACGTAAAAACAGTTATAACAGAAACATGTAAAGCTTTCTCTCGTCAACTATGACGAGATGGATAGCTTTTTTGATTTAAAGCTGTTTCTGTTTTTAAAATAACCCAGATTTATTTTTCCAAACAATCCAAAGGAACAACCCCATATACATCATACAGACCACAAACTTCATAAAACTAGAAGCCAAAAAGCCAATAAAAGAACCAGTTGCCGCTTTCAAGGCTCGGCTATGGTCTTTATTATCGTAAATCAATTCCCCAACGAAGGCGCCAACGAAAGGACCTATGATAAATCCAAAAGGAATTGGAGCAAAAATCCCAACAATCAAACCAATATTCGTTCCCCAAATCCCATAAGAACTTCCTCCAAATTTCTTGGTTCCCTTAGCCGGAATAACATAATCCAAAACCGAAATAATTATGGTAATCAGCAAAGTAATTCCTAGAATCCAATAATTTGCTGGAACGGCATTTGTAAAATAAAGCAACACTAATCCAAGCCAACTTAAACTTGGACCGGGTAAAATAGGCATAAAACTTCCGAAAACACCCAGAATCATCAACACAAAACCAATAATCATCAGCAACGAATCCATAAAGTATTTTTTAGTATTTTTGAAAATTAAAGCAGTACTTTTAAACAAAATTTAAACAGCATTTGTTTCTTTAACGAATATGAGGAAAATTATTCTAATATTACTTTTTTTGCCACTACTTTTTAATTCCTGTCAGTACTTCGATAAGCAAGTGCCATCAGAAAAGGAATTGCTGCAAAAGGAATTGAAAGCCATCAATTGGAAAGAAGTCGACGAATATCCGTCAGTAGCTGATTGCGAGAAAATCGAAAACAAATCCCAACGCCAGCAATGCTTTTTCGAGTATATGACCCAACTAATTCAAGAAAAATTAAGTGTTGACACGCTCTCGATTCTCTATCCTGAACTCGACACGATTGAGGTGAAAGTTACCATTTTTCCAAATGCCACAATGCAATTCGAACCTCAATTTCCAAAAGATTCCGTTGCCTACGATACCATAAAAATTGATAGTATTCTAAAAGCTCGTTTGGTCGATTTCCCAAAAGTGAACCCAGCCATCAAACGCGGAATTCCTGTAAAAACACAATTTATTTTGCCGGTTATTCTTAAAGTAGAATAGGTTTTTGTCATCCTGAGCGTAGTCGAATGGTGGAGCTTCTTCCAGCTATACGTTGCAATCTTTTCTTTTTTTAAAGAAATAAAAGAAAAGGATTTCCACTGCTATCTGGGCTAGGGCTTTAGTGCAAAACAATGAGTGTTGTTCTAAAAACATCTGAAATCAGCAATCGTTGATCAAAAATCAGCAATCTAAAATCTCCTTCCTTTCCATTCATATTTTCCAAACAAGGAATACAAAGCCACGCTCACGCTAAAAAACGGATAGAATAAACTTCCCAAAATCAAATAACGCATTCTACTTTTAGTCAAGAAATGAGTTGCTTTAAAAATCAAAACCGCGTCAACAATAAATTTCAAAAGGAATGGCAAAATAATGTTTAGAAAAGAAGTAAGGCCTAAAACCCAACACCCAACACTCAACACCCAAACCAAATTCCCTCCAAAAACCACCAATCCCAATCCTTTTCCAAAACTACTTTGATACGAACCCGTTTTTGAAGCCCAACGAACTCTTTGATAGAACAAAGATTTCCAATCGGCCATAGGTTTTGTGATAACAATAGTATCTTGAGATTTTAAATAATGAACTTTTTCAGTAAATCTTACAATCGCTTTTTGCAACAAAAAAACATCATCACCACTGGCAATTCCATCATTTCCTTCAAAGCCATTCAGGTCTTGAAAAAAAGATTTGGTGTAAGCAAAGTTGGCGCCATTACACATAAAACCTTTTTTTAGACCAAAGCTTCCAATAGTTGCCCCTTGTAAACTCACCAAATCTAATTGCTGAAAATGATGTAAAAACGAATTCTCGCATTCATATTTTACAGCACCAGCAATCATAGAAACTTCGGGATTCAATTGAATGTAATTATCTAATGCTAATAGCCAGTTTTTATTGACTGCACAATCCGCATCAGTTGTAATAATCCAATCCGTTTTTACAAGTTGCATTGCGGTAGAAATCGCATCTTTCTTTGGTGAATTTGAAACCCGAATGTTCTTTTTAACCGAAACGTTATACTTTAAACTTGGAACCATAAACTCTTCGCTAGAACAATCATCAACCAGAATAACTTCAAATAAATCATTTGGATAATTTAATTTTGAAAAACTGTCTAAAAGGATTGGCAGATTTTCGGCTTCATTCCGAAAAGGAACCACAATCGAAAATTTTGTTTTTGGCTTTAGCCCAATATAATCAAAGGAATTGACTTTTGTAAATCCATAAATTAAGGCGGCAATAGTTACCGCATAAACCAAAACCACCGAAAATAAAACAATTGCAATCATAATCATTTTATTAAGTTTCGCCTCCCTCTCCTTTGGATTGCTTCGTACCTCGCAATGACTGGGTTGGGGTGAGGATTTTATAATTCATCACATAATAACTGCCAATTATTACAGGCAAAACTACGTTCAAAAACCACATTAAAGTGCTTATAAAAACTACAATCCATTCGTTGACGCCCAGAATTCCAAAGAAATATACGGCAACACTTCCTTTTACGGCAAAGTCCAAAAACTGGAAAGTTGGTAATGAGGATGCCAAGAAATAAACACTGGCAATGGTTGCCATCATTGTTAAATAAGGTAAATCAACATCAAAAGCCAAGAATAGAAAATAATATTGATGTGAAAAAATCAAATACCGACAAACGGCCAAGAAAATATTTTTTTGATGAATCGATTTTGGAATTTCGTTGGTTTTATGAATCAGTTTTTCGATGGAATATCCTTTGATTGTGATTTTTTTCAAGAGAAAGGTAACTACAAAGACAAGAAAGAATAATCCAAAAAGTATCGCCACAGTTTTTGTGGTAATGACATTGTAATTTGCGTTGAAGTACAACAATCCAAAGACCCCAAATACAATCGACAAAATCATCTGGATTCCGTTGCAAATCAAATTTAGGAATACAATTTTTTTGGTTTTCGATTTTTCAAAGAACAATGCTTTTCCGGCATATTCACCCACGCCATTTGGCGTAAATAATCCAGCAGTTAGCGCTCCAAGAACTTGCTTAGTTGCTTCTGGCAATGAAATTTCGTGCAGATAGGAAACTAAGTTCTGCCATTTCAAAATTTCGAAAAACCGATTCAAAACACTCAACAACAAGATAAAACTGATTCCAGCAACCGATTGGTTTTTTTGGAACAGAATGAGGAATTTCTCCCAATCGAGCTTGTTATTATTAGCTAGTTGACTGTAAATAAAATAAAATGCACCGCCAACAATCAAAAGTTTGATAAGAAGTACAAGGAATTGTTTAGCTTTGTGAGATATAGAAATCATTAGTGCAAAGTAACAAAACTTTAAACTTTGAACTTTAAACTTTAAACAAATCTTTTGGCAAACGAACGCATCATATTAGGAATCGACCCTGGAACCACCATTATGGGTTTTGGTTTGATAAAAGTAGTCGGAAAGAATATGCATTTTATTCAACTCAACGAATTGCAATTGTCTAAATATGACAACCATTATCAAAAGCTGAAAATCATTTTCGAACGTACCATTGAGTTAATCGACACTCATAATCCAGATGAAATTGCGATTGAAGCGCCATTTTTTGGCAAGAATGTGCAATCAATGTTGAAATTGGGAAGAGCACAAGGTGTGGCAATGGCGGCGGGACTTTCGAGAGATATTCCCATCACCGAATACGAACCCAAGAAAATAAAAATGGCAATCACAGGCAACGGAAATGCCAGCAAAGAACAAGTGGCCAAAATGCTCCAACAATTATTAGGCTTAAAGGAATTACCCAAAAATCTCGATTCAACAGATGGATTGGCGGCTGCAGTTTGTCATTTTTTCAATTCCGGAAAAGTGGTTGGCGCGAAAAGTTATACCGGTTGGGATGCTTTTGTAAAGCAGAACGAAGAACGAATAAAAAAGTGATCAGTGTTCAGCTTTTTAGTGTTCAGTTTGTAGTAATATATAATGGTATTCAGTATTAACCACAATTAAAGAAGTATGAGATTTCAAGATTTATTAGCTTACAAAAAATCTTTTTCATTAGCAATGAGAATTTTTGAAATTACAAAAACCTTTCCAAAAGAAGAAACCTATTCATTAACCGATCAAATTAGGCGTTCCTCAAGAAGCGTTCCAGTCACAATCGCTGAAGCATATAGAAAAAGAATTTACGCAAAGCATTTTTATAGTAAACTGACTGATTCTGATGGGGAAAATTCAGAAACTCAAGTATGGTTAGAGTTTGCGAAAGAATGTAAATATATCTCAATTGACACATACCAAGAACTTATTTCTGAAAGCTTGGAAATTGGCAAACTAATTAATTATATGCTATTAAATCCCGAGAAATTTGGAAGTAAAAAGGAGTAAATAGTATTTAGTTCAGCACACACAAAGGATTATTTAAAATCTGAAGATTGAACACTTGCTCAAAACTGATCACTAAAAAACTGAATACTGAACACTATTATGTCAGGAATCTACATTCATATCCCTTTTTGCAAACAGGCTTGTCATTATTGCGACTTTCATTTTTCGACTTCGATGAAGAAGAAAGAGGAAATGGTTTTGGCTTTGGCCAAAGAAATTAAATTGCGTAAAAATGAGTTCGAAAATGAAACGATAGAAACGATTTATTTCGGTGGAGGAACTCCTTCGATATTGACGAATGACGAAATACGATATTTGATAGATGCGATTTATGAAAATTATACTGTTTCTGAAAACCCTGAAATCACTCTTGAAGCCAATCCAGATGACTTGACTATTTTGTCAGTTCGAGCGCAGTCGAGAACCATTTTCGAAGAATACAAATCCATTGGAATCAACCGATTAAGTATAGGGATTCAGTCGTTTTTTGAAGAGGATTTAATGATGATGAATCGTGCTCACAATTCGGCGGAAGCCTTAGAGTGCCTTAAAGAAGCAACAAAATATTTCGATAATATTTCCCTTGATTTGATTTACGGAATACCCAGAATGAGCAACGAAAAATGGAAGCAAAACATCGAAACAGCTTTGTCTTTTGGTATTCCACACATTTCGAGTTATGCTTTGACGGTAGAACCTAAAACGGCTTTGAGCAAACTCATTCAAACCGGAAAAATTGCAAAACCAAGCGATGATTTAGCGCAAGAACATTTTTCTATTCTTGTTGAAACCCTTGAAACGAATGGGTTTATTCATTATGAATTATCGAATTTTGGAAAGCCAACTTATTTTTCGAAGAATAATTCGGCGTATTGGTTGGGAAAAAAATATATCGGAATTGGACCTTCGGCGCATAGTTATGATGGCATTTCTAGAAGTTGGAATGTTTCAAATAATTCCATTTATTTAAAATCATTGGAGGATAATAAATTGCCAAATGAAATCGAAATATTATCAAAAACAGACCGTTATAACGAATATATTATGACGGGTTTACGAACCATTTGGGGTGTTTCTTTGGAAAGAATTGAAAATGAATTTGGAAGTGAATATTTGGATTATCTCAACAGACAAACAGATAAACACATTAAAAATAACGTTCTTGAAATCGTCACTTCGAGTGATTTCGCTTTTGGGCGGAATCGTATCGAGAAGATTTTACGAACCACTCCAAAAGGAAAATTTTTGACTGACGGAATCGCAAGTGATTTGTTTTTGATAAACTCAAAATAATTTTAAAAATGAACCTAGAAACCTTCTACGAATATTGTCTGTCTAAGAAAGGAGTAACCGAACATTTTCCGTTTGATAAAGACACATTGGTATTTAAAGTGGGCGGTAAAATGTTTGCTTTATCTTCATTAATCCAATGGGAAAAAGGGACGCCATCGGTGAATTTAAAATGCAATCCAGAATATGCCCAGGAATTGCGCGGGCAATATGACGACATCAAACCGGCTTTTCATATGAGTAAAGTGCATTGGAATACAATTGCCATAAATAGTGAAGTTCCAGACAAATTTGTCAAAGAAATGATAGATGATTCCTATGAATTGGTTTTCAAAAGTTTAACAAAAAAATCACAAAATGAAATTCTTGACCCGAGGTAAAAAATTTACCGAACAGGCGAAGCAATTAGAGAATTAGGCATTACTTTTGCAAAACAAAATCTTGCAGTTAAAAAAACACATCTAATAGAAACAATGAAAGATCAAATAAAGAAATTCCTGAACGAAGAACAAGACCCGAAAGCCATTGAAAAAATCACTTCAAAACTGAATGATTTATTAATGAAAAACGAAGAAATAGGTTATATAGCCGTTCAGAAAAAACCAGCGATTACCGTTTTTCCTGATAGTGTTGTGGTTACGAATAAACGAATTATTATTTGTCAGCCAAAAAATCTAGGTCTTACAATGAATTTTACTGATTTTACTTGGGACGAAATTGAAGGAACATTTGTAAAAGAGAACATTTTAGGTTCAGAGTTTTCGTTTTCAACCAAAACACAAATACAAGTTTCCATTAATTATATTCCAAAAATTCAGGCCAGAAAGATTTTTACGTTTGCCAAAGAACAATTAGATATTTTAAAAAATGGCGTTTCAACAAATGAAAACCAAATTATTGAAGAAATACCATCTTTAGAAACAATTGAAGAAGTTGAAACCGAAGAGGTACTTAATTATGCAGAAATTATTCCTGTTGCATCAAATTATTCAGAAATTATTTCAGAAGAAGCTCTCTCAACAAGCGACAAGAAATTAAGTGAATTGTCTCAAGACGAACTTTTCGAAAAATTACAAAACTATAAAAAACTCCTCGATAACGGATTGATTTTACAAGGTGAATATGATGTTTATAAACGTGAAATATTGAATTATATGTAATAAACTTGTCTTTTTTAGATAGCGTCCCCGACAGATTCGTATTTGTAGGGGATTTTTTTTATTATATGATAATTATCATATTTCGAATTTTTTTTATAGAGTACATTTGATTCGTTAAATCAATACACTTAGCTTTGACAAAATCAGAAGCGATTATTCGGCAGCAAATTTACATGAGGATATAAGACCGCTTATGGTAAACACTTTTATATAATATTTATTAAAAGGGCAGTGGCACTTGTTGCAGCAATGGCAATGACAATGACAAGTATTGAATAAATATGGGTCAAATTCTAATTTATTTAAATTTTTAATCAATACTAATTAATCATGAAAAAAATTTTATTACCAGTTTGTTTTTTTATTTTTTCGACTTTTGCTTTTTCTCAAGCAGGTCATATTATGCAAGGAATTGGCGCATTTAATATGTCTATGGGTGGCGCATCTACTGGGCAACCACTTGATATATCGGGAGCCTTACAATGGAATCCAGCCTCTATTTCAGCGTTTAATGACAAAATCATCAAGTTAGATGTGGGTTTGTTTTTTTCTTCACCAGAATTATATTCCACTGTTCCTGAATATAACTCATCAGGACAACCAACAGGAAATTTTTACAGTGGAACAACAAAAGATGACAGGGGTGTTTCGCCAATGCCTGCATTAGCCATGGTTTGGGGTAAAGAAGGCAGCAAACATACTTTTGGTGCTTCTGTTTTTGGTATCAGCGGATTTGGAGTTACTTTCCCAGAAAGCACAACGAATCCTATCAATATGCCACAAAGTATGGGCGGTTTTGGCAGAATAGAATCAGATTATATGTTGTTGCAAATTGGCTTTACTTGGGCTTATGAAATAAATGACAAACTTTCTGTAGGTGTTGAACCAACTTTTAATTATGGAACTTTACAATTAATGCCAAATCCAACAGCAAATCCATCTATGACAGCGGGTTATCCTTCTACGGACAAGGCTTCTACAACTGGTTTTGGAGCACAATTTGGGTTATACTTCGATTCCAAAAAAGGATTCAAAGCTGGTGTTTCATACAAAACTACTCAAAATTTAAGCAAATTTGAATTTAAAAACACCTATTTAGATAATTCAACAGGAACAAATGAATTCGATATGGACTATCCTGCAATACTTTCATTTGGTTTAGGATATTCAAAAAGCGATTTCGACATTGCCCTTGACTATAGAATGGTAGATTATAAAAATACCAATGGTTTTTCTGAAACAGGATGGACTCCAACAGGGTCTGTAAAAGGATTTGGATGGGATAATGTTTCGATTTTATCAGCAGGTATTCAATATAAAGGAATTAGTAAATTACCATTGCGTCTAGGTTATACATATAGTTCAAATCCTATAGGTAGTGATGTTACATTCTTTAATATTCCTGCAACGGCTATTATTAAAAATGCTTTCCAATTTGGATTTAGCTATGTGGCAAGCAACAATATTACTTTAGATGCTGTTTATCACCACGGTTCTAGCGATGGAAAAACTTCAGGTCAAATGCTTGATCCAAGGATGATATCAAGTTCAAATCCTTATGGAGCGGTTCCAGGAACAACCATAGGTTATGAAATGACTACAGATTTAGTGATGTTTGGAATTTCTTATAAGTTTAATGCAAAACAAACAAAATAGTCAGGTTTTGATTTAAATATATGAAAAGCGGTTTCTGCTAAAGGAAATCCCTTTTTTAGAGATAAATCGATAGAATAATCGATAAAAAAAATAGTTATCCAGACAATTTCGAATTTGTTAAGTTTATTTTTTATAAATGCCTTGTTGTGTAACATTTGTTACTCCTAAAATCAACAAAATAATAGAATTTTGAGGTGTATATTTATAAAGACAATAGGCTTTTGAATACAACAAATAAGATAAGATAAAATAATTAATTATGAATTCATCAAGAAGGGATTTTATAAAAATTTCAATGTGGGGAGCAGGAGCAGCAGCTGTTGCAGGTTCGCTTTATTCAGTTGACGTTTTTGGTGGGAATAAAGAAGATTTCAATTATGACCGCCCTGATTTAAAACGATTTCCTACCTATTGTGATGTATGCTTTTGGAAATGTGCCGGCTGGACTTATGTAGATGAAAAAGGAACAATCAAAAAAATTATTGGCAACGATATTGATACGCACAGTAAAGGGAGATTATGTACCCGAGGAACTGGTGGTTTGGGAATGCATTTCGATGACGACCGACTAAAAACGCCACTAATCAGAGTTTCTAAAAAAGGAGAAAAATCAGTATTTCGCGAAGCATCTTGGGAAGAAGCAATTTCTTTGGTGGCAAGCAAAATGAAAGATATAAAATCCAAATATGGTGCAGAAAGTTTTGCGCTTCTAAAACACGGAGCCATAGGCAGTCATTTAGAACATCTTTTTAGCTCTTATGGTTCTGATACAGTCGCTGAGCCAGCCTTTGCTCAATGCCGTGGCCCTCGTGACGAAGGATTGAAACTCACTTTTGGAGAAAGTTGTGGTTCGCCTGAAGCTACTGATATGCGTGATTCTAAATGTTTAGTCTTTATAGGTTCCCATATTGGAGAAAATATGCACAATACTCAAGTGCAAGAAGTTTCAGAAGCTATAGATAAAGGTGTAACTATTATTACGGTTGATCCTCGTTTATCTACCGTAGCCAGTAAATCAAAATATTGGTTACCTATTCGTCCTGCTACCGATATGGCTTTGCTATTAGCATGGATGAATGTCATCATTTTTGAAGACTTGTATGATAAAGAATATGTTGCCAAATACACCACTGGATTTGATGAACTCAAAGAACATGTGCGTCAATTTACACCAGAGTGGGCGTATAGCATTACCGATTTGACACCAAAAATGATTCGGGATTCAGCTCGAGAAATGGGAAAAGCGGCACCAGCAACTATGATCCATCCCGGAAGACATTCGGTTTGGTATGGCGATGACACGCAACGCACCCGTGCCATAGGCATTCTAAATGCGCTCTTAGGCACTTGGGGACGTAGAGGAGGTTTTTACTTTAATGAAAAAGCAAAAATTCCAAAATTCCCGCATCCAGAATATCCTGAACCAGCTTGGGTTGCCAAAGATTTGAATGTCAATATGCCTTTTGCAAATCAAGGGGTTACTAATGAAGTAATTCGTGCTTCTATTCCAGGCGAAGACACAACACATCAAGTAAAAGCTTGGATGGTCGCTGGCACTAATCTTACTCAATCTGTTCCAACTGAAAAGGACATGATGATGAAAGCCATAAAAGCCTTAGAGTTTTTAGTAGTTATTGATATCTATCCTGTAGAAATTGCCGGTTATGCCGATGTAGTTTTGCCCGAATGTTCTTATTTAGAAAGATATGATGATCTTCGAAATTCAGACTTTAGAACGCCGTCTATTGCTTTGAGAATGCCAGCCGCTGCTCCTCGTTGGGAATCTAAACCAGGTTGGTGGATTGGTAAACAAATAGGTTTGAAATTAGGTTTAGGCGAATATTATAAATTTAATGATTATACGGATATTTTGGATTGGCAATTCAAACAAGTCGGAACTTCCTTAGAAGAGATGAAAAAAATTGGAGTAAAAAATCTTCCAAGAACCGGTGGTCCATTGTATATTGAAGAAGGAGCTGAACATATTTTTAAAACTGATTCTGGAAAAATCGAATTGTATTCTCAAAAACTAAAAGATTTAGGCCTGGATCCTATGCCAGTTTATACGGCTCACGAACAACCCCCTAAAGATTATTTCCGTCTAAATTATGGTAGAGCGCCAATGCACACCTTTAGCAAAACGGTGAATAGCCCGAATTTGAATGATTTGAGAAGTGAAAATAGCCTTTGGGTCAATCCAAAAGTCGGAAAGATTTGGAACTTAAAATCAGGTCAACCCGTGTGGTTAAAAAATCAAGACGAAGTGGTTTCTTCATTTCCTATCAAAGTTCGCCTTACGGAACGTATTCGTTGGGATTCAGTATATATGGTGCACGGATTTGGACAAAAAAATCCAGATATGAAGCGTTCTTACGGAAAAGGCATCAATGATACCGAAATGATTACCAAATTGATGGTCGATCCTTTGATGGGAGGTACCGGAATGAGAGGAAATTTTGTAACAATTTTAACGGAGGATCCTAAAAAAAGAGTTTAAGATGAGATATGTAATGGTCATAGATACGCTCAAATGCGTAGGATGTAGCGACTGTGTAGTGGCTTGTCAAACAGAAAACGATGTCCCATCAGGATATTGTAGGGATTGGGTAACCGAATCTGTTAATGGGACTTATCCAGAAGTAGATATAGAATTAAGGTCAGAACGATGTAATCATTGTGACAACGCCCCTTGTGTAAGAACTTGCCCTACTGAAGCAAGTCATATTGTAGAAGGAGGAATTGTTTTGGTAGACAGAGATTTATGTATCGGATGTGGTGCTTGTATAGAATCCTGCCCTTACGATGCCAGATATAGACATCCCGATTTGGGAATAGTTGATAAATGCACATTTTGTATACACAGAGTAAAAAAAGGACAAGATCCTGCCTGTGTTTCGGTTTGTCCTACAAACTGTATGTATTTTGGTGATTTAGATGATTCTAATAGCAAAGTAGCCCAATTATTAGCTGTTAGAAAACACAAAGTCTTGGCAAAAGAAGCTGGAACATCACCCAATGTTTATTATTTAATTTAAACCAAAAGATTCGTCTTTAACCATAACTCATACAAAATGAAAGAAGAAATTTTCATCAGTGGAAGAAACATTCCTCACATAGATCCACATTTATCTCTGTGGGAGTTCCCAATATCCTTTTATTTATTTCTAGGAGGATTATCCGCAGGAATACTATTGTTCTCTGCCATTACCCATCTTTTGAATAAAGACGAAGAACTGAAAGGAGCATCAAAATGGGCGCCACTAATTGTCCCTTTTGCTTTGGCAATTGGATTGTTTGCCTTAATTATAGATTTGGGAAATCCTTTTTATTCTTGGAAACTGTACACTACTATTCGTTTAGAATCACCAATGTCTTGGGGTGCATGGGTTTTATTAATAGTAACACCACTTTCAATTCTTTGGATTTTTTCAGATTTGAGAAAGTTGTTTCCAAAATTGAATTACACCAAACTTCCAATTCTATTCAAATTAGAGGATTTATGTGTGAAATATAAAAAATATATGGCTATTGCTTTGATACCATTGACTATTATTTTGGGAATTTACACCGGTATTTTACTTTCAGCATTTAATGCACGACCACTTTGGAACAACGCTATTTTAGGGCCATTATTCTTAGTTTCTGGACTTTCGACAGCAGCAGCAACTATTATTTTGTTTGCCAAATCATCACACGAAAGACATTTATTCAGCAAAATCGACATTTTATTAATTGTTATTGAAGTAGGTTTAATCATCCACTTGATTATGGGCTATTATGCTGGAAACGAAATGCAAATTGAAGCCGTTAAAATATTAGTAGGAGGCGATTTGACCACCTTGTTTTTTGGTTTCTTCGTTGCTTTAGGTTTACTATTGCCTTTAGTTTTGGAAGTTTTCGAATTGATGGGCTATAAAGTTCCTGTGGTTGTTCCTGCAATTTTAATTATTGTAAGCGGTTTGATTTTCAGGGTTTTGATGGTCGAAGCAGGGCAAATAACACGTATTCTTTATTAAATTAAAAGCTTAAAAAAATGGATATTAAAGAGAATAAACAACACACTTATTGGAACCCTTATTTTGGGGGATTTCTTTTGGGTATAATTTTAATTTTGACCTTCTTTTTTACAGGAAGAGGATTGGGAGCCTCAGGAGCAGCCAAAGCTATTGTAACTCAAACCGTTCTTTCAGTAGCTCCAACTCACGCAGAAAATAACACTTATTATGCCGATCAATTTTTAGGGGGCAAAGTTCCTATTAGCAATTGGTTAGTTTTTGAGGTACTAGGAGTGGTTGCAGGAGCTTTTATTTCGGGCTCGTTATCGGGAAGAGTGTTTTTTAGAGTGCAACATTCTCCAAAAATCACTGCTAAAAGACGTTTATGGTTTGCTTTATTAGGCGGAGTCTTATTTGGTTTTGGAGCACAATTTGCAAAAGGATGTACTAGCGGAGCAGCTTTGAGTGGTATGACCGTATTGTCACTGGGTGGTTATATAGCGATGCTTTCCATTTTTGGAGGAGCCTATATTTTTGCCTATTTCTTTAGAAAATTATGGATATAACGACTCCTTCAAAAATTTAAAAAACAAAATTAAAATTAACGTGGACAGCAACAAGGGATTTAATCTCTAACTTCTAACCTCAAACTTATAACTTTATTATGGGACCATTAATACCAGAAATTTTGTCAGATCAATGGAATAATATCATTGCTATCCTTATGGGAATGGCATTTGGATTTGTTCTGGAATCATCGGGATTCTCCTCTTCTCGAAAATTGGTAGGCGTTTTTTACGGATACGATTTTGCCGTGTTGAGAGTGTTTTTTACCGCAGCAATTACCGCATCCATAGGATTACTTTTTATGGATTATTTTGGATGGATTAATATGGCTGCTTTAGACGGTTTGCCAGCTAGAGTCTGGCCAATAGTAGTAGGTGGCGTCATTATGGGAATGGGTTTTGTGACAGGAGGATTTTGTCCGGGTACTTGCGTTACTGCAATAGGAATTGGAAAATTAGATGGTTATGTGTTTTTTGGAGGGATAATTCTTGGCGTATTTATTTTCTCTGAAATGTTTCCTTTGTTTGAAAATTTTTATAATTCAAGCAATTTAGGCGATATAACCGTGCCAGAATATTTCAATATTAGTCCGTATTGGTTTACCGTTGGTATTTCAATAATTGCCATTATTGCCTTTTATGCAACAATGCTAATCCGTAAACGTGTTAAAAGTGTAGAATATTAATTGAATGTAAATTCACAGCAATATGTTTCCTATCTCATATCTAATTTAAAATGAAAAAACGATATATATTTTTAGCATTAGTACCAATTGTACTATCCATTGTATTGGCTTTTTTGCCTGATAAAAGCAATTCTATTGATGCCAAAAGAAATCAAAAAAGCTTGAAATCAGCTAAATATACTGGAGTTACACCCAGTAATTTGTTATTAGAATCGGTTAATAGTAATCGATTTATACAACCTGATGAGTTGGCCAAAGTTATTATTGGTCAAGATCCATCCTATCTTTTGGTGGATTTAAGAGATACTGTTCAGTATGGAAAATTCACGCTTCCTGGAGCAATAAATATTCCATATGAAAAAATATTAACCGAAGAAAATCAAGCTGTTTTTGATTCAGAAGCCTACAATGTGGTATTATTTTCTAATGGTACTATTGTTCCTGACCAAGTTTGGATTGTTTTGCGAAGAGCTGGAATTAAAAACCTAAAAGTCCTAAATGGCGGATTAAATCAATTTTATCAATTGTATTTAAATCCTCCAAAACCTTTGGAAACAGATTCAAAAGAAGCTTTCGAAAATTATAGTTTTCGCAAGGCTGTTGGCGCACATCTAGGATTGCCAAATCCAGATGAATTTATTCCGGGTGGAACTGCAGCGGTGCAAAAAAACACGACTGCTACAGAAACAAAATCCGCAGCAAAATCCGCAGCAAAACCTACTCCAAAAGTTGTTGTTCCGAAAAAAGCAGCCGGTGGTGATGAAGGTTGTTAAGCATAAAACTTTTTCTACAGTACAATCATAAATTGAAACAAAATTAATAGAATCAAAATGGACACAAACCCTATAAATGATACTTCAGAATTTACCAAGACCAATTGGATTACTTTTGGAGTTATTGCAACACTAATTGTTTTAGTTCTAGGTTTTATATTCTTAAAAACGGAGAAATATACTTTTGTTACACCACTTGATAAAGAATTAGCCGAAATAAAAGTGGCTAGCTTTCAAGTGTCTCCTCAAGCACTAGCGAAAGCGATTTTAAATAATGATAAATCTATCATTTTAGTGGACGTCCGTAGTCAGTTTGATTTTGCTAAAGGACATTTGCCTAAAGCCAAAAATATTTACAAAGTGAATCTAATGAATGATGATAATATGGACTTTTTTGTGGATTTAAAAGAAGGGAATAAAAAAGTGATATTGTATGGTAGTTCAGCATCAGAAGCTAATGTTCCTTTTATGATTTTAAAACAAATGGGAATTGAAAATGTTAGCTATTTAGCTGTTGGATACGATGATTTAAAAGCAGCGAATTGGGCTGAAATTGCCGCAAATCCAACAATATTTAATGATGAGACTCCAGTGATAGATTTTGCAAAATTCATTTCAGACGCCAATAAATCTAGTAGCAAAGTAAACACAGCTGTTGCTAAGCCAACTGTAGCAAAACCCAAAGTGATTGTAAAACCTGCACAGTCAGCTGCTGCAAAAGATGAAGGGTGTTAATTTCGAACTTACAAATGGCAAATAGTTTGTAATTTATTGACTATTTTTGATGAATATTCAACTCTATTTTGATTCCAAATAAAACATTTTTTATAGGCATTTTGTTTTTAATTGCTTTACAGCTAATGGGTTGTAAGCAAACTAATAATGATTATCGTGTTGTCAATAACAAAGAATCTTGTTTGTCCTGTCATAGCGAAATGACGGGTTTTAGTAGGTATCACGATCCCAAAGTTATTGGTTGTGCTTCCTGTCATTTGGGAAATATTCATTCTAATGATAAAAACCAAGCTCATAAAGGAATGGTTCTGATTCCGGGAAATCTTCAAAATGCTTCCCAAACTTGTGCTACGGCAAACTGTCATTCCAAAGAACTCCATCGCATTCAAAAATCATTGATGACAACTAATTCGGGAATTATTAGTGTCGATAAATATCTTTTCGATGAATTAAAACCCAGCGATTCTCTATTTCATATCAAACATTTAGGACAAACTGCTGCTGATATCCATCTCAAAAACAAATGTGCTACTTGTCATTTAGGAAATGAAAAATCAAATTATGCAGCTGTTGATGAACTATCCCGTGGCGGAGGTTGTTTGGCTTGCCATTTGAATTATGATGCAGGAACAAAACCCAATAGTAAAGACCAAATTCATCCAAGAATTAATCTTGATGTTGACAATACTAAATGTTTTGGTTGCCACAGTCGATCTGGAAGAATTGCTACTAATTATGAAGGTTGGAGTGAAACTTTACTTACTCCAAAAGAAGTGAAAAACAGCATAAAGCATCGCGTTTTAATGGATGGAAGAGTTTTTGAAAAAACAACTCCCGATGTGCATCACAAATCAGGAATGCTTTGCATCGATTGCCATGTTTCGCAAGAAATAATGGGCGATGGCAAAACCTATAAACACGAAGCCGACGCCATAAAAATAAGTTGTGCCGATTGTCATACTGAAGGAAAACCAATTCAAACGAAGCCTTTGCAAATGGATTATATTTCAGCTTTTGATTATGCTTTAAGAGGGTATAAACATTCGGCAAATAGTTTTTTGGTTACTAAAAAAGGATCTATTCCATTGGTAAATACCTATAAAGATGCCAAGGGAAATGCTTTTTTAGTTTCTAAAATCAACAAAAAAGAGCTTTCGATTAAACCTTCCTGTAAAAGAGATGATGTACATCAAAAAGTTTCGTGTAGTATGTGTCATACGGCTTGGGCTCCGACTTGTATAGGTTGTCATACCGATTATGATCCGCGAATTATCAATGCTGATAAAACGGAAGGGCGTTGGGTAGAACACGTTGCCGAATTTGGTTTTGCACCACCTACAATTGGCGTGAAAAAAACAGGAAATAATAAAGAGTTTGTTCCCGCCATTCCGGGAATGATTATGACCTTGGATAAATCTAGTTTTAAAGGAAATAAAACAGGGAATGATAAGAAATTTGTAAGATGGTATGCGCCAAATGCAGCCCATACTACTACCAAATTTGCCCGAGATTGTGCTTCATGTCATATTAATTCTCAAGCATTAGGTTTTGGAAAGGGGACACTACGTTATGTTGTTAAATCAAAAAAAGCTCGTTGGGAATTCACCTCTTATTATGCTAATGCCCCTCAAGACGGATTGCCACAAGATGCTTGGATAGGTTTTATTAAAGATCTAAATATAAAAACAACCTATTCGTCTCATAATTATTTTTATCCATTGGATATAAAAGAGCAAAAGAAGATGTTACAAGTGGGAGCTTGTGTTCATTGTCATGAAAAAGACACCCAGTTTTTAAAACGCCTGACCGATGGGAATTATATAAAAATGTTGAAAGCTAAAAAAACTTCGTGCATTGTTCCTTAGAAAATTAACCAAATCACAAACTTTGTGTAAACTTTAGAAGTTAACCAATACAATATCTTTCAATTTATTAGCACTCTTTTTTGAATTTGAAAAAATATACAAATCATTACGAACAAATGTTCATAATGATTTGTATATTTGTATGGAACTGATATTAATTTTAAAATAATATGCCGAGACCAAAACGTAACAGAACTATTGTAAACCCTCCTATTATGGAAGGGTTCAGGCCTTTTGGAATGCCAATCAAGGATTTAGAACCTGTTATTTTGTTGTATGAAGAATATGAATCATTGCGCCTATCTGATTATGAAGGGCTTACTCAAGAACAATCAGCTGTGCAAATGAATGTTTCACGACCGACTTTTACTCGAATATATGAAAAAGCAAGGCGTGCCATTGCACAAGCTTTTGTTGAAGGTAAAGCAATTTTTATAGAAGGAGGTAATTATCATACAGACGATTTTTGGTACAAATGTGAAAAATGCTTGAAATTGAGTATCAGTAAAGAAGAAATTAATTCGTGTAATTATTGCCAGTCCGATACATTACGGAGATTGAACAAAAATATAGAAAGCAATGGAAAAGAGGATTGTAATGGTAATTGTATTTGTGTGCATTGTAATATTCATATAACGCATACAAAAGGGAAACCTTGCAGGGAGAATAGCTGCCCTGAATGTGGAAAAAAGATGATGAAGGAAGGTAGTTACCATCATCAATTGTATTTATATAAAAAAGGAGAAATTAAAAACGAACCTCCCACAAATAATTCTTGTAAATAAAAATTTGTGTGATTTTAAGTGGGAATAAATCATACACTAAATAAATAATATTATGATAAAATTAGCAGTTCCTACAAGAGGAAATGAAGTAGATGACCATTTTGGTCACTGTGAAGCGTACACCATTTTTACAGTTAACGCAGAGAATAAAATTGAAAAAACTGAAATATTGCCTTCGCCACAGGGTTGTGGGTGCAAAAGTAATATTGCAAGTATATTAAAAGAAATTGGAGTAAATGTAATGCTTGCTGGAAGTATGGGTGATGGAGCGTTAAGAGTTCTTCAACATCATGGTATTGATGTTTGTCGCGGTTGCAGCGGCGATGTTAGACAACTTGCAGAAGCTTTTATACAAGGTGAAATTGATGATTCTGGCGAAGGTTGCAAGAGTCACGATAATCATGATAAACACGAACATATTTGTAATAACAATCATTAATTGAGTGGATAAAAAAGAGAGTTCAATTTCATATCAACCTATTGGGATTGTAAATTCACCTTTCAAGGATTCAATAGGAACACCAATTCAACCTGTGGCTTCGCCCAACAGCAAAGCTACGGTTGAAGTTTTTGAAGAATATGTAGAAGGGTTAACTGATATTGAAGGGTTTTCACACATCATCTTGATTTTTCATATGCACTTGATAAAAAAATCACCATTAAAAGTGATTCCTTTTTTAGACACTGCAGAACATGGTGTTTTTGCTACCAGATCCCCCGGAAGGCCTAATCCAATTGGGTTTTCGGTTGTTCGACTCGAAAAAGTTGATGGCAATATACTCCATATAACTGGAGTTGACATTATTGATGGTACACCTTTGCTTGACATCAAGCCTTTTGTTCCTGCTTTTGATGTTCGAAAAGCAGATAAAATAGGTTGGTATGAAAAGGCAGTTATTGAAATAACAACCATAAAAGACGACGGTAGATTTTGTTAACTAGAAAAAAAATGTTTAAACTAGGTCTTAATTCAAGAATAATTCTCTCAACTCGGATTAAACTATTTAGAATTAAGACATTTTAATGTAGTGATAGTACTAGTTGTTTTCAACTTATAGTAAAATCAGCCAAATTCCCCAACTTTATGTAAACTTTCGATATTGACTAATTTGAAAGATTTTCCGTTGACCTCGATTAAACCGTCATTTTCTAATTCTTTTATAATTCGAATCACATTTTCCATAGAAAGACCTAAAAAATCAGCCATATCTTGACGACTGAGTGACATCGTGTATTCGTTATTGAAATAAACACTATTCGCCATACAAACCAACATAAAAGCTACTTTTCCCCGAGAATTTTTTTCCATCATATTCATAAAACGCTTAAAAATACGCGATGAATTATGATTCAGGAATTTGATAATTTCGTTAGAGAAAGCCACATTTCTACTTAATACTTCTTTGAATGATGCATTATCATAAATGTCCACTTCGCAATCTTCAGTAGCGGTAACAGTGTATAAATAAATTTTTTCTTCACAAAACAAACTCGATAATCCCAAAAAAGTTTGATTCCCTTTAAGAATTAAGATAACATTTTTTTGATTGCCTTCCATACCCAGTTTAAAAAACCCAGTTTTGCTAAAAACGATACTATTGGCAACGGTACCTTGTTTGAGAATAATGTCATTTTTTTTATAAAATAGGGTCTTTTTATTTTTATTTAAAATGGCTGCATCGGATTCACTTAACAAGTTAAATGCGTGACTATGTTTGATATCTCTTAAGCAATCTAATAACATATTTCTACTGTTTTATTCAACAAAAATACATATTTAAAATTGATATTTATCAACTTTTGAACTGATAAATTTAAGATAAAAAACTGTTTTATTCCAACAGTCTTAGTTGTTGTAAATTTTTAATATTTCGGAAATTTGTATCAGTAAAATACATCTATTTTACACAATAACCAAATTAACCAATAGTTTATTAACAATTAAATTAATTTCTAAACATCATGAGAAAAAGAATTTCAATTTTATTAATAGCGGTAATTATACCTCTATTTGTAGCTACAAGTTGTAGGGAATATGAAGAAGCAAGTGTTGATGAATATACTATTCTTACAGAGTATATGAAAAGCACCGGGAAAGATTTTGCCAATGTAGTTGATGCCACTTGGGTAAAAGCAGCAAATACAATAAATGTAAATGTTACCGACTATTCCGTTCCTGATTATTATGTAATGGACATTCGTTCTGCGGTAGATTTTGATAATGGGCATATAAAAGGAGCGGTAAATGTGGCTTTGGCCAACATATTGACTGCTGCACCTATTGCTGGAACCAAACCTATTTTGGTAGTGTGTTACACCGGACAAACAGCAGCTCGTGCTGTCGCTTTTTTGAGATTAAGTGGTTATACCTCACATGTTTTAAAATGGGGAATGGCAGGATGGCATTCTGCTTTCCAAGCAAAATGGACTTCCAATACGGCTCAATTAAATCACGCCAATTGGGTTACAACAGGTGCACCAGCAGCAGTTTCTCAATTTAAATCTCCTGTTTTAACTACAGGAAAAACTACAGGAGAAGAAATTCTTAAAGCACGAATTGCCATAGCTTTAGCCAATATAGCTTGGACAGTTTCTAAAACCGATGTTTTAGCAAATCCAACTAATTATTTTATCAATAATAAATGGGCGCAAGCGGATTGGGATACTTATGGACATATTACTAGTGCCTACAGAATAGATTTTGCAGACGGATTGACAATTGATGGATTGAACAAATTTAATCCCGCAGCCACAACCTTAGTGACCTATTGTTACACCGGTCAAACTTCCTCTATTTCTTCAGCTTGGTTGAATGTTGTAGGTTTTGACAATGCTAAAAGTTTAAGCTATGGTGCCAACGGAATTATATGGGATACTATGAAAAATGGTTCAGTGACTATCAGAAAATCGACTTGGCAAGGGGATCTAAGCGCTTGGGATAACAACTTTGGGTATTATAAAACCGATGGAACTTATGTTGCTCCAATTTAATTTTTTAAAACATTTAATCCAATAATCAAACCAAAAATTGTAATAGTCATTCAACTTTTTTTGAAAACTATTACATCTAAAATTAAAAATCATTATTATGAAATCAATAAAAATAGTACTATTTTTTGCAATAGCATTTGCATTTCAAATGGGTTATTCACAAGGTTGCGAAAGTCCTGGTGAAGGAGATGGCATCAAATTATGGGGATTTATACAGCCTCAATACGAGCACACTTATACAGGTGTAAATGGCGATAGAACATCGAGTTTAGACACGAATGGCTACTTTTTTAACCGAGCAAGGCTAGGAGTGATGGGGAATATTCCTTACGACTTTTCGTATTACTTCATTATGGAGTTTGCTCCTGCAGCTGGATTTGGAATCTGTGATGCCTATGTTTCTTATGACCGTTATGGCGAATATTTTAAAGCTGCAGTGGGTCAATTTAAAAGTCCTTTCGGTGCGGAACAAATACAAGGTTGTCATAAATTATATACCATAGATCGTTCTGAAGTTGTAAATCAATTAGCTGGGCCTATCCGAGATATGGGTATAACCATCTTAGGAGGAACTGGCGATAAAATAAAAATGGGAGCAGGAGTCAAAGACGTAATTGGTTACCAATTTGCTATTATGAATGGTGAAGGTAGAGATGTGATTGGTGATGCTACTGAATACAAACCTTTGAACGATAATTATATGACTTATATTTCCAGATTAACGTTTACTCCAAGCAAATACATCACTTTTGGTGGAAGTTATCAAACCGGAAAATTCGCGCCTGTTTCTACTACAGCTACTAAACCAGATTCCCGCACCAGATTAGGATTTGATGCTTTAGTAAAATACAAAAATTTTACTTTTCAAGGTGAATATATCAAAGGAACAGATGAAGGTTCCTACACAACTGGTGGCGGTTGCGGTGGCGAAGTCACAACTTTAGAAGGCTCAGTAGACAGAAGCGGATATTATTTTACCGCTTTATACAAAACAAAATGGAAATTGGAACCAGTATTAAAATATGAAACTTACGATGCTGATAATAGTATCAGTGGGAATTCGGCAATAAAATGGACTACTGGAATAAATTACTTTTTCAACGAATGGACCAGATTGCAGGTTAATTATCAATACAATTATGCCGATGCTACAATCCCTTATGGAACCCCATACCAAGATGTTTTGCAAATTCAAATGCAAATCGTAATTAAATAACACTAAAATTAGAGTGTGAGTAGTATAAAATTATAGTACTCACACTTTTTTTAAACTCAAAAAATAAAATGCTATGAATGCAACAAAATTATTCAGTTTCTTATTGATAACTATTTTATGTCTAACCAACGCTTTTGCCCAAGACCTGATTACTGCCCAAGAATTTATCGCTTTGAAAAAAGAAAAACCCAATTTGGTAGTTGTTGATGCCAGCAAAGATAAATTGTATGCTCAATCCCATATCGAAGGCGCAATCAATATTCCTTATATTATTCTAAATGAAAAAGATCCAAAAATTGATGGTTCGATGTTGCCTTTAGAAGATGTTGCCAAAATCTTAGGCAATAAAGGCGTTTCAAATGACGATTCTATCGTGGTTTACGACGAAGGAACTCAGAAATACGCAACTTTAGTTTATTGGATTTTTAAATATTTAGGTGCCAAAGATGTAAAAGTATTGCACAAAGAAATGAATGCCTTTAGGGATGCGCGCATAAAATTGACTTCGGAAGTGCCAACGGTAAAAGCAAAAACGTTTACTGTAAATTTGGTTCCCGAAATCAATGCCGACGCAGCTTATGTTGAATCAGCAATTGGCAATCCTAATGTGGTAATCATTGACGCTCGTACGCCAGATGAATTCAATGGTATAAGAAATGAAAAAAGTACGTACAGCAATGGGCATATAAAAGGAGCAATTAATATTCCTTACGAAAGTTTAGTCAAAACGGGAACAAATGTCTTTATTTCTCCAGATGAATTTAAAAAATTAGCAGGAATAGAGCTTTCTCCTGAAAAAACCTATTTATTATACTGTAAAACAGGAATAAAAGGAGCAACGCTTTATACATATATGACCAATATTTTAGGTTTCAAAAACGTAAAAAATTACAAAGGTGCTTATGCTGAATGGGATTACCTTGGTAAGCTTAGTGTGAAGTAGTTTTATTTTTTATATTTTTGTTTAATTGTTTTTAGCCACGAATTTTTGTAATTCGTGGCTTTTTGTTAGCAATAATAGATTGAACTCAAGGTAAAATTTTCTTTAAGAATAACTGGAAAATGAATCAATGAAAATACCTGAAATATTTATAATAACTCCGAATGAATTTAAAAATTATGCCTAAATTTGATTCAAAATAAAGTCAATTCACAAATGTTGTGAAGCCCTATAAATAGGCCGAAAAACAGAAAAATTATTAAATATGTTGAAAGATAATTTTGGAAGAGCACACGATTACCTTCGGATTTCGCTTACCGATGTTTGCAATTTTCGATGTCAGTATTGCATTCCAGACGAAAACACCTCTTTTATGCCTTCTTTAAACTTGATGACGGTGGACGAAATCGATACCATCGCCTGTGAATTTGTAAAAATGGGTGTCCAAAAAATACGCCTTACCGGAGGAGAACCTCTCGTTCGAAAAGATGCTGAAAAAATATTATTGGCACTTTCAAAATACCCAATTGAACTTACTTTAACCACCAACGGTTTGCGAACAAATGAGTTTATCGAGGTTTTTAAAAAAGCAGGAATAAAATCGATTAATTTAAGTCTTGACACGCTCGATAAAGACCAGTTTTTTAGTATTACCAAGCGCAACGTTTTCGAAAAAGTTTGGAACAATATCCAGCAACTCATCGACGAAGGGTTTCACGTAAAAATAAACACCGTCGTAATGCGAGGTGTAAATGATGCTGAAATACTCAATTTTATTGAATGGACGAAAAATCAACCCATTCACGTAAGATTCATTGAGTTTATGCCCTTTGATAAAAACCAATGGAACACCCAAAAAGTATTTAGTTATCAGGAAATTTTAGATGTTGCGTCAACAAAATACAGTTTCATCCGAATGAAAGACGGCTTGAATGAAACTGCCAAAAAATTCAAACCCTTTGGTCACGAAGGCACTTTTGCTGTTATTAGCACGATGAGCGCTCCGTTTTGTAGCAATTGTAACCGAATGCGATTGACCGCTGATGGCAAAATGAAAAATTGTTTATTTTCAAAAGGCGAAGCCGATATTTTGTCTGCATTACGGAATTCAGAAGATATTGTGCCAATAATAAAACAATGTGTCGCCAGTAAAGCCGAAGCTTTGGGCGGACAATTTGAAGGCGATTATACAAAAATTGATGCCACAAAAATTGCCAATAGAAGTATGATAAACATAGGAGGATAAACCTTTTTTTTGAACACCGTTATTCCTTTTTTGGCATATCGGAAAATAAATGATAATATGATAAATGTAACAGAAGCCAAACAGCTGATCGAAGAAAATTGCAGTGTTTTAAAAGTAAAAATGTTGCCTTTGCTTGAAGCCAATGGAAGCACTTTGGCTGAGCCGATTTATGCAGTAATGGACACGCCCCCATTTGATCAATCAGCTATGGATGGTTATGCTTTTTCCTATGAAAACTGGGATAAAAAAAGCAATTTAACGGTAATTGGCGAAATTCAAACCGGAAATTATTCAAACAAACTATTGGGAACAAATGAGGCTGTACGAATTTATACAGGAGCGCCGACTCCGCCTGGTGCCGACACGGTTGTTATGCAAGAAAAAATCAGTCGGGACGGAAATATGATTCAAATTCTAGATACTTTTTTGGTCAAAGGCGCCAATGTTCGTCCTCAAGGTTCGCAAACAAAAAAAGGAGAATTAGCACTGCAAGAAAGACAATTATTGTCCCCAGTTGCTATTTCCTTTTTAGCAGGAATAGGCATCAATAAAGTGAATGTTTTTTCGAAACCAACCGTCAGTATTATTATAACTGGAAAGGAACTTGCCAAAGCCGATGAAACGATTACGGAAGGAAAAATTTTCGAATCCAACTCAATTGGTTTGATTGCAGCCTTACAGCAATTAGGAATAAATCCTGTTTCAGTCGAAGTGGTCGACGATGTCGAAGAAGAAATTGAAAGAGCGATTTCGAATCAACTAAGTTCAGATATTTTAATTATTACAGGCGGCGTTTCGGTGGGTGATTATGATTTGGTTCCCGCTTCATTAGAAAAATGTGGGGTGCAAAAAATCTTCCACAAAATCAAACAAAAACCGGGAAAACCTTTTTATTTTGGGCGTCACAATCAAAACTTGGTATTTGCCTTGCCAGGAAATCCTGCAGCGGTTATGAGTTGTTTTTATGAATATGTGGTTCAGGCAATTAGCAGTTTTACACAAAAGGAATATTTTAAGAAAATGGCATTTCCATTGGCAGAAGATTTTAATAAAAAAGCAGGACTTACTTATTTTCTTAAAGGGAAAATGGGAGAAAAAGCGGTGACGGTTTTGAATAATCAAGAAAGTTACAAGCTGAATTCATTTGCAGTTGCTGATTGTCTGATAGAATTTGATGAAGAGGGCGAGAATTTCAAAAAAGGAGATTTGGTAAATGTGAGAATGATTTTGTGATTTTTTTTAACCATTAAGACCATTTAGTAAATTAAGTCTTAATGAACCTTATTATCTTAATGGTTTCAAAAGAAAAATATTCTTAATTTTTTAAAATCAACAAGATTTGAAAATTTTTAAAGAGGGCTAGTCAATATAATTCATAATGATATGAAAAATTTAATAATCAAAGGACATCTTTCGATAGAAAACAGTAAAGGACATTTGATGGGTTCAGGCAAAAAAGAATTACTCGAAAAAATCAAAGAAACGGGTTCTATCAAAGCAGCTGCAACTGAAATGAAAATTTCCTATCGGCACGCTTGGGAAATGATCAAAAAAATGAATTCCATTTCGGAAGCTCCTCTTGTAATAAAAAACACTGGTGGTTCCAGTGGTGGGGGTTCTGTAGTTACTAAAGAAGGCGAGGAGTTGATTGCTTGTTATATCAAATTGAATGCCGCTTTTGAAGATTTTAAAGAGCAAATCTGTAAAACTATTTAATCGTATGTACCTAGAAATTATATTTTATGTGTTGCTTGTGCTGGTCGCTTTTCTCTATTCTTCAGTGGGTCACGGCGGAGCAAGCGGCTATTTGGCACTAATGGCTTTCTTTTCATTTGCCCCGGAAACAATGCGACCTACGGCTTTGTTGCTGAATATTTTTGTTTCTTTGATTGCTTTTGTTCAATATTATCGCGGTGGTTTTTTCAAATGGAATTTATTTTGGCCTTTTGCACTTGCTTCTTTTCCTGCAGCATTTATTGGAGGAATGATTACTGTAGATGTCGCTTTGTATAAAAAAATTCTGGCGGTCCTTTTGCTGTTTTCTGTAGTGAAATTGTTGGGAATTAAATTCAAAACAGCAACTTTCGATGTAAAACAAAATGTTTCCCTTGCGCTTTTAATAGGAGCAATAATTGGCTTATTTTCAGGAATGATAGGAATAGGTGGCGGCATTATTTTGAGTCCGATAATTTTACTGATGCACTGGGCAGATATGAAAAAAACAGCTACAGTTTCGGCCTTGTTCATCTTTGTAAATTCAATTGCTGGATTAGCAGGTCTTTTTACCAAAGGTTTCGAATTTAAAACAGAAATGGGATTGATGATTGTCCTTGCATTAATGGGTGGAATTGCAGGTTCTTATTTTGGTGCCAATAAATTTAAAAGTGAATTTTTGAACAAATTATTGGCTATCGTCTTAATTATTGCTTCCATAAAATTAATTTTCACCTGATTATGGATACCAAAATAAAAAACACAAACGGATATATTCTGGCAGGTGGAAAAAGTTCCAGAATGGGCACTGATAAAGGCTTGCTGCTTTTTGAAGGTAAAGCAATGATTCAATATGTCATTGAGCAAATGCTGCCCATTTTTGACAAATTGGTTATTGTTTCCAATAATCCCGAATACGAAAAATTTGGATTGGAAGTAATTCCGGATTTGATAAAAGACATTGGACCCGCTGGCGGAATTTACACCGCTTTGAAGCATTCGGAAACAAAATTAAATTTCATGGTGAGTTGCGATATGCCTTTTGTGAATAAAGAAGCGGTTGACTTTATTTTTAAAAACAGAAATGAATCGCAAATAGTTTTATTGGAAAATCAAGGAAAATTAGAACCCTTATTTGGAGTGTATTCTAAAGATTGTGAGGACAAATGGTTGCAACTTATCCAACAAGAAAAGGTTAAATTACAAGATATGGTTTTACACTTCAAGTTGAAAAAAATTCCTGTTGAAAACAACGAAATCTTTGCAGCATCTTTTTTTAAAAACATCAATACCAAAGCCGATTTTGACAACGCATTAAACCGAATTTAAAATGGAAATGAACCTACTTTTTTTTGGGCAAATTGCCGACATTATGGGCAAATCAGCGTGGAAAATGGCTGGAATAAAAGACACGAATGAGTTGATAAAAAATTTGGAAGAACAATTCCCTCTATTATCCACAGCTCGCTATTCTATTGCTGTAAACAAAAAAGTGATACAAGAGAATACAACAATCAATGAAAACGATACGATAGCTTTACTTCCGCCATTTTCAGGTGGGTAAAATTTAATAAAATGAATTTACATAATATTAGATACCAAAGACAAGTACAACTCAAAGAAATTGGGCAACTGGGTCAGGACAAAATTACTCAAGCAAAAGTATTGATAATTGGTGCAGGCGGTTTGGGTTGCCCTGCCTTGCAATACCTTGCAGCTGCCGGTGTGGGAGCGATTGGCGTTGTGGATTTTGATGTAATCGAAATGTCAAATCTACAACGTCAAATTCTCTATACAGTTGATGATATAGGCCTATCAAAAGCAATTACGGCTGCCAAAAGATTAGAAGCACTCAACCCAGAAATTAAAATCCAAGCCTATAATTTTCAAATTACCAATAAAAATGCACTAGAAATTCTGGAAAACTACGATATTATCATCGATGGCTCCGATAATTTTGCCACGCGATACCTCATAAATGACGCCTGCGTGTTGCTTGACAAACCATTGGTTTATGGTGCTGTTTTGCGTTTTGAAGGACAAATTGGCGTTTTTAATCTTGTGGATAAAGACACCAATAGTAAAACCAATTACCGTGATTTATTTCCAAAAGCACCCGATTCGGCATCAGCAACTTCGTGTAATGATGTAGGCGTTTTAGGCGTGATTCCGGGAATCATTGGAACAATGCAAGCCACCGAAGCACTGAAAATCATTACGGGTGTCGGCAAGGCATTGACCAATAAAATAATTTCGTACAATGCCTTAGAAAATTCCTTTTATGATTTTGAAATTAGTTCGAATGCAAATCAAATTGTCGATTTTCCAAGAAGCAAAAAAGCTTTTTTAGACTATAATTATGAATGGAATTGTAATGCGAATTTTAATATTGAAACGCTTTCCGTCGAAGAATTTGATATTCTTAGAATAAAAGAAAAAATCACCATAATTGACGTTCGTGAAAAGGGTGAACTTCCAGATGTGGATGAATTTTATTTTACATTAATTCCATTGAGTGAATTTGAAAATTTAGTTTCGACCATTTCACAAGAAAATAAAATAGTGGTCTTTTGCAAAACGGGTCAACGTAGTGCAAAAGGTGTACAATTATTAAAAAAAACATTTCCTAATTGTCAAGCATTTAGTTTGTCTGGAGGTATTGAAAATTGGAAAAATACAAATTATAAAACCTTACTATGAAAGAGAAAAAAAAGCACAATGTGTTCATTAATGGTCCAATAACCCCTGATTTTATCGCCAATAGCATTGCCAAACACAGCTCAAAAACTGATATTGGAGCACACGACATTTTTTTGGGACAAGTTCGAAACGATATAATTGAGGATAAAACTGTGGTTGCTATCAATTATGAAGCCTATCAGGATATGGCGGATGAACTTTTTTACGAAATACGAGAAGCGGCTTTTGCCAAATACAATTTAGTGTGTATGCATATTTATCATAGCCTTGGAGTGGTAAAAGCAGGCGAAATATGTCTGTTTGTATTTGTTTCTTCTAAACACCGCAAAGAAGCCTTTGATGCCTGTCAAGATATTGTCGAACAAATAAAAGCGATGACGCCCATCTGGGGAAAAGAAATTTTTGAAGATGATTCTTATGTCTGGAAAAAAAATCAACCTTAAAACATACCTAAACAACCAACGGTTGAAACCGTTGGCTATAGAACAAACCTAACTTCTAATTTCAAACTTCAAATGGTAGATATAACATTCAAATCGAGTACCCTTCGCATTGCAAAAGCGCAAGCAATTTTAAAAGTCAGTAAAAAAGAAACAATTGACGCCATTGTCAATAAAACAGTTCCAAAAGGAGATGTTTTTGAAATGGCGAAAACCGCTGGACTCTTTGCCGTAAAACGCACCAGCGATATGATTCCGGATTGTCATCCCATTCCAGTAGAATTTACCGCTGTTCGTTATACTATAAAGGAGTTGGAAATCAGTATTGAAGTTGAAGTGCATACCATTTACAAAACAGGAGTAGAGGTAGAGGCAATGCACGGCGCATCGGTTGTGGCATTAACGATGTATGATATGCTGAAACCTATAGATAAAGGAATCGAAATTCATTCCATCAAATTATTGGAGAAAAAAGGCGGGAAATCTGATTTTACCGATAAATTCCGAACCGATTTGAAAGCGGCTGTAATTGTATGTTCCGATAGTATTTCTGCAGGCAGTAAATTTGATAAAGCCGGGAAAGCAATTATTCAAAAATTAGAATCCTGCAATGTTGGCATTAGCGATTATTCCATCATATCAGATGATACTATTGGAATTCAAGAAAAAGTCTTGGATTTATATGCACAAAATATAGACCTTATTATACTAACAGGAGGAACTGGGCTTTCGCCAAGAGATAACTCCCCAGAAGCCATAAAACCACTTTTAGATAGAGAAATACCAGGTATTATGGAAGCCGCACGCAATTATGGTCAAGATAGAACACCGTTTTCAATGTTATCACGCGGTATTGCTGGAATGAAAGGGAAGACACTTATTATGACCTTGCCCGGTTCTACTAAAGGAGCTCAGGAATCTATGGATGCCTTGTTTCCATCTCTTCTGCACATTTTTAGGGTTGTTGAAGGAAAGCAGCACTAAAGATAAGAAGTTATTTTATAAGTTAACCCATTGGGTACAATTATCAAATCTAACTACTAAATCAAAAAGTTTTCTTTTGTTTCTCTACAAAATTATGCGCTTGGAGTTCCAATAATTCAGTTGCTTTCTGACGTTGCAGTTTATATAATTCTTTGTCCTGAGCAATATCTTCATACACTTTATCGTGCATTGATGCGCTGGTTTTTACTAATAAATTGCGTTGGTATTTGCCTTGTGTCAAAGTGGCTTTCAATGCTGTTTCCAAATCTTCCAATTTATAATCATATTCGCCTTTTGGAGATAATAATTTTGCTATAATTGGTGAAGTTTCAATTGCTAAAAACAGCAGCATTATAAATAATGAAGGAATCAAAGGCAGTTTGTCCAATGCATTAATCCTAGCCATTAAACCATCAAAACCTTCAATTATGGGCTGTGTTTCGGTTACCTTTTTGTCTAAATCAGCTTGTAAAGTTGTAGCTTTTTTGTCGTTGATTGCAATTTTCGCTAAGTTGGTTTTTCTCAGAGAATCCAGTTCGGCTGAAGCCAAATTATGTTTGGCGATTTTCTCCTTAAAAACAGGTCCTTTCCCTAATTTCATTGTGCCTTTTGTGCCTTCGGCTTCGGTAATATAAGTTTCATACAAGGTATTTACCTCTTTTTCTTTCTTTGTGATTTCAGCTTTCAGATTGTTAGTTTCTGATTTGTTTTTGTCTAAATCTGATTTGAAATAATTGGCAACTTCTTTTTTGTTATTCAAAGCCATTGCGTTTTTCTCTTTCAATAAAACGGTGTTGATTTCCTTTTCGAAAATTTTAATTTCCAATGGTTTCGAAATTACGATGGCAATTATTATTGCTAAAATAATTCGTGGACTAGCCTGCAAAAATTCGCTGCTGAATTTATCTCTTTTTCTAATTGTGGATACGATAAATCTATCTAAATTAAAAATGAGCAAACCCCAAACCAGACCAAATCCCATTGCAACATATGGATCATCAAAAACGGTAAAAAGAGCATAAGAACTGGCAATGAAGGCCATAACTGCAGTAAAGAAAACAGTGGCGCCAATACCGACATATTTAGTTTGTTCACCTTCAGAGCAACCTTCGAGTAGGTTTTTGTCGGCTCCGGAACAAAGGAGGAAGAATTGTTTTAACATAACGATTGATTTTGATTGAATATGATTGATGCTGATTAGTATGCATTTAACGTCAAAAGTTACCGTTTGTTATGAATTTTTGAACTGATTTTACATAAAAAAAGCCGTCCATAATGAACAGCTTTTTTGTCTTTGAATTATAATTAACTAAACCAGCGGAGCTCCTTCCATAATTTCGGTATTGGCAAACTCTTCAAATTTGGTAAAATTAGCTTTGAATTTTTGAGCTAATTCTACCGCTTTTATATCGTATAAATTTGGGTCTTCCCAGGTATTTCTTGGATTTAATATTTCACTTGGAACATTAGGACAAGATTGTGGTTCTGCAATGCCAAAAACACTGTGATTCACATAATCTACATTATCCAATTCTCCGTTTAATGCAGCTGTAATCATTGCTCGTGTGTATTTCAATTTCATACGACTTCCCGTTCCATAAGGACCTCCCGTCCAACCAGTATTGATGAGCCAAACTTTTACATTGGCGTCTTTCATTTTTTTGCTCAACATTTCTGCATATTTTGTTGGATGCAATGGCATAAATGGTGCTCCAAAACAAGCTGAAAAATTGGGCTGAGGTTCTGTAACTCCAGCTTCGGTTCCTGCTACTTTTGCTGTGTAACCAGAAATAAAATGATAGGCAGCTTGACCTGGTGTCAGTTTTGAAATTGGAGGCAAAATCCCAAATGAATCTGCTGTAAGGAAGAAAATGTTTTTTGGATTTTTTCCAATCGACCCTTCTTGGATATTGTCTATATGATAAATTGGATAACTAACTCTAGTGTTAGGTGTTATGGAAACGTCTTCATAATCCACTTCATTAGTTCCTTCTTTGAAAACTACATTTTCTAAAATAGCGCCTTTTTTTATGGATCTAAAAATATCAGGTTCGTTTTCGTCTGTCAAATTAATCACTTTTGCATAACATCCGCCTTCGAAATTGAAAACAGTATTTTCGTTCGTCCAACCGTGTTCATCGTCGCCAATTAGTTTTCGAGCTGGATCTGCCGATAAAGTCGTTTTTCCTGTTCCTGATAATCCAAAGAAAATAGCGGTATCACCTTCATCTCCCACATTGGCACTGCAATGCATTGGCAACGTATTTTTGAAGACCGGCAGGATAAAATTCAAAGCTGAAAAAATTCCTTTTTTCATTTCGCCTGTGTAGCCTGTTCCTCCAATGAGTGCAATTTTTCTGGTAAAATCTAGAATAGCAAAATTGCTTTGACGAGTTCCGTCAATTGCTGGGTCAGCAAGAAAACTTGGAACACAAAGTAAAGTCCATTCAGGTGTGAAATGGTCTAATTCTTCTATTTCAGGTCTCAAGAACATATTGAAACAAAACAAATTAGCCCAAGCGGTTTCGGTAACAACACGGACATTTAGTCTATAATTTGCATCTGAACATACAAAAGAGTCTCTTACAAAAACTTCTTTATTGGACAAATAAGCTGTTACTTTATTATATAATGCGTCAAAAGCTTCTGGTTCGAAAGGAATATTGACTTTTCCCCACCACACTTTGTCTTCCGTAATACTGTCTTTTACAATAAATCGATCTTTTGGTGAGCGTCCAGTAAATTCTCCAGTATTGACTGCTAAAGCTCCAGTCGAATTTTCGATTCCTTGTTCAGATTGCAAGGTAATTTCGTGTAATTCTTCCGCAGATAATTGATAATGAATGGTTGCGTTTTCGATTCCTAAATTTTTTAACGAAATCGATTTCGTAAACAAGGCGTAGTTGTCCATAAATTTGTGTGTTGTGTGTTTAATTTATGCGCGCAAAAGTAGAAATTATTTTTCAGTTAGAAATTTTTTATCTAAACTTTATGATTTTTTCTTTAAAAATTGCATAAATAAAACGCCCCAAGCCAGTATTAATAGGAGTCCGCCCACAGGGGTTATAAATCCAATTACTTTAAAGTCAAATGAGGTAAGGTTGTTTGTTGCCAATAAATAAATGGAACCTGAAAAGAAAATTACGCCAAAAACTACCAAATAATAGATTGTCTTCTTTGCTTTTTGAGAGAGCTCATTTATCGTTCCAATGAACACTAAAAATAAGGCGTGATACATTTGATATTTCACTCCAGTTTCGAATGTGGAAAGTTCTTCGATTGATAAAACTTTTTTTAAAGCGTGTGCGCCAAATGCTCCTAAAATGATGGCTAACATTCCAAAAATTGCTCCTGTAGAAATTATTTTTTTGTCCATTTTTTATTTTTTTACTATGCAAAAGTATCTCTTTCTAATCAAAGGCAATTAATTTTAACGATACTTTTTGTTTGCATTAATTTAAACATTTTTATTTTTAATCAATCACTATTTGTTATAAATACAACAATTATATATATTTGTGTTATATTTATGTAATTATGAGAGAAATTCTAATCATTGGAGCGGGAAGATCGGCTTCGTCACTAATTCAATATCTTTTAAATAAGTCAGATGAAGAGAATTTGCATCTTGTTATTGGGGATTTATCATTGGAATCAGCTAAAAACAAGATTAATAATCATCCTAACGCAACAGCAATTGCATTAGATGTTTTTGATGAAAATCAAAGAAAGAACGCTATTCAAAAAGCAGATATTGTGATTTCGATGTTACCAGCACATCTTCATATTGAGGTTGCCAAGGATTGTATAGTTTATAAAAAACATATGGCAACGGCATCCTATGTGAGTGATGCGATGCAGGAATTAGATGCTTTGGCAAAAGAAAACAATTTGATTTTTATGAATGAAATTGGTCTTGATCCCGGGATTGACCATATGAGCGCGATGAAAGTTATTAATGAAATCAGGAAAAAAGGAGGAAAAATGCTTTTGTTTGAATCCTTTTGTGGAGGTTTAGTGGCTCCAGAATCGGATACAAATGTTTGGAATTATAAATTTACCTGGGCGCCACGAAATGTTGTTCTTGCCGGTCAAGGTGGTGCTGCAAAATTTCTTCAGGAAGGAACGTATAAATACATACCGTATTGGAATTTATTCCGCAGAACCGAATTTCTCGAAGTAGAAGGATATGGCAGATTTGAAGCCTATTCGAATAGAGATTCACTCAAATATCTTGACATTTATGGTTTAGAAAACATCCTTACTTTATATAGAGGAACTATTCGAAGAGTGGGTTTTTCGAAAGCTTGGAATATGTTTGTACAACTCGGAATGACTGATGACAGCTATGTTATGGAAGATTCCGAGAATATGAATTATAGACAATTCGTAAATTCTTTTCTACCCTATCATCCAACGGATTCTGTTGAAAGCAAAATGCGTTTGATTTTAAAAATCGATCAGGACGATATTATGTGGGATAAACTTTTGGAGTTGGATTTGTTCAATAGCAACAAAAAAGTTGGATTAAAAAACGCCACTCCAGCACAAATTCTTGAAAAAATCCTTGGAGACAGTTGGACGCTTCAGCCCAAAGACAAGGATATGATTGTGATGTATCATAAATTTGGGTATGAAATAAATGGCAAAAAAGAGCAAATAGATTCTAAAATGGTTTGCATCGGCGAAAATCAAACCTATACTGCAATGGCGAAAACCGTTGGTTTGCCCCTTGCAATGGCAACATTATTAATCTTGAACGGCAAGATTAAAACTCCTGGAGTCCAGCTCCCTATTCGGGAAGAAGTTTATTTGCCTATTTTGAAAGAATTAGAAGAATATGGTGTTGTTTTCAAAGAGGAAGCGGTTCCTTATTTGGGGTATAATCCTGATAAATAAATTATAAAAATAGAACACGAATCAAACGGATTTACTTCGTAAAAACACGGATAAAAACAGATTTAAAATTGTATTAAACAACTAATAAAATCAGCTTTTATCCGTACTATTATTTTACTTGCCTTGCGCCATAATTATTTCAACTGATTTTGGTCCTTTTGCATTTTTTGCATCTTCAGTTTGTTGAGCGTTTTGATTTTCTCTTTTATATGCAGGTGGCGGAGGAGGTGGGATATGTTTCATTTCTTCCTTTGAAAGTTCGTTGAATTTTTTCTCGCCAATTCGATTGCCTTTTTCATCTTTAATTATAAAAATGGTTTCCTCAAAATATTTTTCAATACCTGAAATTTGAGTTTTGGAGTTTTTATCCTCCTTAAAAGTTGTTTTTGATTCTTCAAAATTGTTAGTTTTATCCCACGGATCCTTGCAGTTTCGAGTACTTATTATTTCTTTTCCGCCAAATTTTTTCCAAGAGTTTTTTAAATTTTTATCAAAATAAATTTTTGTGTAAAAGTTATATTGAAATGGCTGTGGAAATTTCTTGCTTCGGGCATTTTTCTTAACTGAACTGCCCACAAAATATACAAAGTCAGAAGCTGAGTATCTACTTAATTCTGAATTAGGGTAGTGTTTTCCATCTATCCAAATAGCATATTTTCCATCGTTTTTAAAATCGGTAAATTCATTTTTGCTAGGCGATTTCTCTATAAATGGAGTTGGAACATAAGGAGCAACATAGCTGTCTTTTTCCTCTGCGGTAAGTTCTTCGTATTGCTTATCGACGATAATTTTTTTACTGCAATCTTTAAATATTATTCGCACTCCAGCGTAATATTCATCTCGTCTGTCCATTGTTGGTTTTTCTTTTGTGTCAGATTGTTCTTTAACTATTGCGTTGCTTTCTTGAGCAATTGTTTTAAAACACAAAAAGAATACTAATCCAAAAATAAATGGAATTAAAGCGATTTTTTTCAAAATTGCTTTGGTTTGGGATGTTGTTTTAGTCATCATAATTAATCGTTTTTTGGTTAAGGAATAGTTTAAATTGCTGGTTAAGTAATATGCTGAATTATTGTTTGCTTTTGATAGTAATAAATTTTGATAAAACGGAACATTGTCATACGAGGTCACTACTTTCTCATCTGCAAGAAATTCGTGGTTGAGTTGGATGGCTTTTTTATAAAAAATAAAAACGGGATTGAACCAGAAAATAGTTTTCAAAATTTCTATAAATAATATGTCAAAAGTATGTTTTTGAGTAACGTGAGTTAATTCGTGTGATAATAATTCTGCCTCTATTTTTTTATTATTGAAGTCAGTTTCATTGATAAAAATGTTGTTTAAAAAAGTGTGTGGAAGCGCTTCTTCTTTCAGTAAAACCAATTTAGCATTTTTGTAATCAGTTTTTGTATTTGATTTAATTCTGGAAGTAATTTTTAGAATATTTCTTATAAATCGGATGGAAAGCAAGAAAGTAATCAAACCATAAATACTCCAAAGTAAAATTGGCAAATAGTTAGTTTCTTCAACAAAAGCGATACTTCCTTGATTGATTTGAATTGCATTATTTTGAATAAATGGCTTTGTCATTTTCTCGATAACTTCGATTGTTATAAACGGAATTACAAGCGAAAAAATAAGGCTAAACAATAAGTAAACCCTGTTGAAGACGTGCATTTTTTCTCTTTCCAATAGTAAGTGATATATGGCTAAAAGCACTAATAATGGAATTGTCGATTTGATTAGGAAGTGGGTCATTTTTTCTTTTTTTGAATTTCACTTTCAATTATTTTTTTGAGTTCTTCCAGTTCCAATGCCGATAAATTTGTTTCGGTGGTAAAGAAAGAAGCAAATTGCGAAGCCGAATTATTAAAGAAATCTTTAATTAATACGTTTACGTGTTTCGAGAAATAATCTGTTTTTTTAACCAACGGATAATATTCCCGGGAGTTTCCAAATTCGTTATAAGCAACGAATTTTTTGTCAATCATTCTTTTTAATAAAGTTGCAACGGTGGTTGTTGCAGGTTTTGGATTTGGGTAAGCTTCGAGCAAGTCTTTCATAAAGGCTTTTTCAAGCTGCCAAAGGTGTTCCATTAATTGTTCTTCGGAGTTGGATAAAGACATTTGTTCTACATATTTAGAATTAACTCTACAAATGTAGAACAATAAATTTAATATCCAAATTTTTTTCAAAAAAAATCCGTTTACTCAATTTAGAATAAACGGATTAAATATAAAAATAGAACACGAATCAAACTGATTTACTTCGTAAAAACAGGGATAAAAACAGATTTAAAATTGTATTAAACAACTAGTAAAATCAGCTTTTATCCGCGTTTTCGCTTTTGCGAATCCGTTTTATCTGCGTCCAAAAAATATCTATTTAGACATCTCTACAAAATATTTATAAAACAACGGAATCGTTTCAATGCCTTTCAAGTAATTAAAAATTCCGAAATGTTCGTTTGGCGAATGAATGGCATCGCTATCTAAACCAAATCCCATCAAGATTGTTTTACTTTTTAGTTCTTTTTCGAACAAAGCAACTATTGGAATACTTCCTCCGGAACGCACTGGAATTGCAGGGACTCCAAAGGTTTCAGTATAAGCTTTATTGGCGGCTTTGTAGCCAATGCTGTCCGTTGGGGTTACATAACCTTGTCCTCCGTGATGTGGTTTTACTTTTACTTTTACTCCGGCAGGAGCAATACTGGTGAAATGTTTAGTAAACAATTCGGTGATTTCCTCCCAATCTTGATTTGGAACCAATCGCATCGAAATTTTGGCGAAAGCCTGACTTGCAATAACCGTTTTTGCTCCTTCGCCAGTATATCCTCCCCAAATTCCGTTTACATCAAGTGTTGGTCTGATGGAATTTCTTTCATTAGTTGTATAGCCTTTTTCGCCATAAATATCATTTAAGTCCAATGCCTTTTTGTAGTCTTCTAAATTGAAAGGTGCTTTTGCCATTTCGGCTCTTTCTTCGGGAGACAACTCTTGCACTTTGTCATAAAAACCTGGAATGGTAATGTGGTTGTTTTCGTCGTGAAGCGAAGCAATCATTTTTGCCAAAACGTTGATAGGATTAGCAACTGCACCACCATAAAGACCTGAATGCAAGTCGCGATTTGGTCCTGTAACTTCCACTTCTACATAACTCAAACCACGTAATCCTGTCGTGATAGAAGGTTGTTGATTAGAAATCATTCCAGTATCGGAAATTAAAATCACGTCGTTTTTTAGTTTTTCCTGATTGCGTTCCACAAACCAACTTAAACTTTTGGAGCCTATTTCCTCTTCACCTTCAATCATAAATTTAACGTTACAAGGCAAAGTATTGGATTGTACCATATATTCCAAAGCCTTTACGTGCATATACATTTGGCCTTTGTCATCGCAAGAACCACGGGCAAAAATCGCTCCTTCGGGATGAATTTCGGTTTTTTTGATAACAGGTTCAAATGCAGGTGATGTCCATAACTCGATTGGATCTGCTGGTTGCACGTCGTAATGTCCGTAAACCAAAATGGTTGGCAATGAGGCGTCAATTGTTTTTTCGCCGTACACAATTGGGTTTCCTGGTGTGTCACAAATTTCGACAAAATCGCAGCCTGCTTTTTCTAAACTTGCTTTAACGGCATTGGCAGTTTTGATAATATCTTGATGGTAAGCGGCATCAGCGCTGACGGAAGGGATTTTCAACAATTCGATTAATTCGTTGATAAAACGGTCTTTGTGTTGCTGAACGTATGATTTTATGGTTTCCATAATTTGTAGTTTTTTAGAGTTTCAAAAGTACAAAAAAGAGACCGAATATTTTTATGTAAATTGCTTTGAAAGTTAGAAGTTATGCTTATATTTGCACTCACAATTTTGCGGGTATGGTGAAATTGGTAGACATGCCAGACTTAGGATCTGGTGCCGCAAGGCGTGTAGGTTCGAGTCCTATTACCCGCACAAAAAAAGCTTCTCATTTGAGAAGCTTTTTTTATGCTTATTTCTATGTCAATAATATAATCTGGTGCTCGATTGCATCGAGTACCTACTTACTTCTTTAAGTCAAATAAAGCGTTTTAAACGCGTCTCTTCTCACTTTCTTTGATTAACCGCATTGCAAACGCTACGTTTTTTGTCTTTTAATTTATGTAGGTACTCGATGCAATCGAGCGCCAAAGAACGTGGACAAACGAGTGCCAGTATGGAGTTCCTGATATTATGTGCTATCTATTTTATATGTTTGTCAATATCGTACTTAATCCATTTTTTTAATGTAACGATATTTAATTTTATACTGATATTTTTAATTTAATAAATAGTTGGATTCAGTTTTGATATTTTTTTTAATTTATTGGGTCTAAGAAATATTGAACTACGAATGCGTCATCTATTTCAAATATTTTGTTTATGTCTTTTTGTGATTGAATAAAATTATAATCAGCCATTCTATCAAAAAGCGATTCACCAACTGCCATTACACGAATATTCACTTTCCATTCTAATTCATTATTCTTTTGGCTATTAAAAATATCGACTAATTGTAAAGACTTAAACTTACTAGACATTCCTTTATTATTAATAAAAAAACTACTGGATTTCTGTAAACTTTTTAAACACGACTGAATAGTTTGTCCAGCTTTTAAGTCTATTACACAAAAACATTGGTCTGATGAACCATATGAAAAATCAAGAAAAATATTTTGTTTCTTTGCTTTATTTTTAACGTCATACCAAATATTTTGCTCAATTCCTCTAATACCATCGGGCAAAATTTTCTTTTCATTGCTACAAAATAAATGAATGTTAATGTTTACATTTGACATAATTTACAGTTTTAAAGATTAAGTGAAATACACTATTTTTAATTAAATTATTTGGATGTTTTAATCAAAAACAATATTAAAACTCCTTTTTTTGAATTCCTTACGGTTTCACGTAAACGAGTTAATTTATTTTCTTGTTTATATAACTAATTGTTTTTAAGTATGCTAATTTGCCCGTTGTTGATTATTTGAACAAAAAAGGCGTTCCTTTATGGTTCGCCTTTGCTTATTTTTAATATCAGTTTAAAATTCTTATTGATTTAAATTTTTACTTTTTCAATACTTTCTTTTTTGTCTTTTTCCTGCTCAACTCCAATCGAGCACCAGAGAACTTGAACAAACGAGCCGGTGTGGTTTAGCTTTTGCAACAAACTACCACACGAAAGAATTTGTGCGGGAGCGGGTGCATAAAAAAAGCTTCTCAATTGAGAAGCTTTTTTTTATGCCTTATTTGTGTTTAATTTTTGGTAATATTAATCGATAAGATTTGCCTTATTACAACTTCATATTCGAAACGGTATACGTTTTACCGTCAGCAGTTGCTTCAACCACTTTAGTGAGTTCTTCAGGCGTTAATACGGTTTTGTCGAAAGATACTGTTGCTGACTCTTTTTCAAAATTTACTGCTGCAGTTTTTACACCATCAAGCCCATTTAATTCTTCCTGGATTGTTTTGGCACAACCTATTTCACAAGTCATCCCTTTGATAGTAAAACTTGCCGTTTGTAAATTTGCTGCTGCAATTTCCTTTTTTACTTTTGGAGTTTCGGTTTCTGATGCTGCAGTAGTAACATTTTCAGTTGTTTTTTCTTTACAACCCACGAACATAAGGCTTAAGAGCATTATTGTCATTATTGATTTAGGGAAATTCATTGTTGTTAAAATTTAAAGATTAATCATTTTAGGATATCAAACAAAAATAATAAAAAAAACACGGCTAATTCATAAAATAATTACAATTTTGAGCTAAAATTTAGTTTATGGATTCAAGACAGTTGAAATGGGTTTACTTGATAACGCTTGCATTTATTTGGGGAAGTTCATTTATTCTTATAAAGAGAGGATTAGTTGGCTTGGCGCCAATGCAATTAGGGTCATTACGGATAATATTTGCGGCTATTTTTCTGTTGTTGATAGGGTTTAAAAGTCTGGCAAAAATTCCACAGCATCAATGGAAATATATAGCCTTGACGGCTTTCTTGGGAACGTTTATTCCAAGTTTTTTATTCGCAATTGCACAGACTCAAATCGATAGTTCCGTAAGTGCAATTCTTAATTCACTTACTCCATTGAACACTATGGTTTTGGGTGTTTTGGCTTTTGGCTTGAGTTTTAGAAGAGCTCAATTTTTTGGAGTTGTCATTGGATTAATAGGAACATTTTTGTTAATAATAAACGGAGCCATTCATCATCCGGAGCAGAATTATTATTACGCAATTTTGATTATAATAGCCTCGGTTTGTTATGCTACTAATGTCAATTTAATCAAGAAATATTTGTCGGATTTGAGTCCGTTGAGTATTACCACTGGAAATTTTTTGGTTCTGCTTTTACCAGCACTTCTAGTTTTGTTTTTCTCTGGGTTTTTTGAAGTGATTTCTGTTGCAAGTGTTCAGCACTCTGTATTATTTATTTTGATTTTAGGGGTTGTAGGAACAGGAATTGCCAACATTATTTTCTTTAAAATTATACAAATTTCATCACCGGTTTTTGCTACTTCAGTAACCTATTTAATTCCTATAGTTGCTTTTTCCTGGGGACTGTTAGATAGTGAAATGCTTACTCCAGTTCAGTTTCTGGGGGCTTTTATCATTTTAGTTGGGGTTTATTTGTCAGCAAAGAAGTAGTTTTCAGCTATAGGTTAATAAACAAAGACTGCCTTTTCAGACAGTCTTTTTTGCTTTTAATCAACTCTTTTACTTTAAAATAGGTTTCTCTGTGGGGTTTCCATATTTGTCATAATAAAATATTGGAATTTTTAGTTTTTCTAATCCTGGAATCACATCCGAACCTTTTCCTGCAATTACGATTCGGGTATTGTCAATAAGAAAATATTTATTGGCGGCGCGTTTCACATCATCAGCTGTTACTGCATTTATGGTTTTAATGTAATTTTCGTAAAAATTTTCTGGAAGACCTTCTGTTTCGATATTCAATGCGTATCGCGCCACCGCTTGGGGTTGCTGAACCTTCATTACAAATCGTCCGATGTATCCTGCTTTTACATTTTTGAGGACTTCATCACTCACATTCTCCGTTCTGATTCTTTTAATTTCCTTGATAAATTCAACAACTGCACTGTCCGTAACGGAACTTTTTACCGCCGATGATGATTTCATTTTTGTAACATATTTACCAGCTCCAATGATTGCATTGGCACCATAAGTCCAACCGTGTTCCTCTCTTAAATTCATATTTAAATAACTGTTGAAATCACCGCCAAGAACATAAGTTGCGATAGCTGCCGGGAAAAAATCAGGGTCACTCATTTTTAAATGTATTGTGTTTACCAATGAAATTTCCGATTGTACTGCATTTGGCACATCCACAAAATTAATTTGGGTAAAAGAGACGTCTTCTGGCGCAGCGTAAGTTAGTTTTGGAATACTTCTTTTTTCCCAAGATCCAAATAGTTCTTCAACAATGGGTTTAACATTCTTATATTTTACATCTCCAATGATTACTAAATAGGCATTTTCGGGCACAAAATAGTTTTGATAATTAGTTTCAATATCGGCGAGGGTAACGTTATTGAGAGTTTCCTCAGAAGTATATTCACCGGAAGGATGTTGTTTTCCAAAAGTTAAAGCGTTAACAACTCTATTGGCAATTGCCGGAACATTTTTTTCTTGGGCTTTTAAACCTTCAAGCATTTTAGCTTTTTCTTTGTCAAATTCTGCCTGGTCAAAATTAGGATTCAATGCGCCATCGGCCATAAGTTCTAATATTCGGCCAGCATATTTAGAAAGGGAACTTGCATAAGCTCCTTGTGAACTGAAACTGATATCAGCACCAAGAAAATCTAACTCTTCATTAAAGGCATTTTTTGATATTTTTTTAGACCCATTCCCAATTAATCTGCTGCTCAAATCATCGACTCCTTTTTTGCTTTCTTCGGCAAAAGGAGCGTTGTCTAAAGTAAGATTGCATATTACTCGGGGTAATTTATGATCTTCGACGATCATCACTTTCAATCCGTTTGCCAATACAAATGTTTGAGGTTTTTTGATATTTATTATTGGGGCATTTCCAGGTTTGGGTTGTGGGCGTTCTTGTGCTTGCATAATTCCGGTTAAGAGCAAAATGAATAATTGAATATTTAGTTTTTTCATGATTTGACCGTCTTAGTTTTGAGCTTTTTCTTTAACGGGAACATAATCCAAAATCAATCTTTGATTTGGATTTAAATATTTTTTGGCAACATCTCTAATTTCTTCTCGAGTGATGGAATGAAAAAGCTCCACCTCAGTATTAATCAAATTTATGTCGCCATAAAGCAAATAGTATTTTGCCAGGTTTTCGGCAATTTCTTCTACATTTGCATTGTTGTTTACAAATTGATTGTCAATTATATTTTGTAATTTTTCGTAATCTTTCTCACAAATTAATTCTGTTTGCAACTTAACAATTTCTTCGTCTATTTCTTTTAAAATGCTAGCAGTTGTATTTTCTCCAAGCGGAAGGCCATAAATAATATACATTCCATAATCTTCTTGACTATAAGGAAATGCGCCAATTTGTAACGCCATTTTTTTATCATCAACAATTTTTTTATACAATATGGAACTTTTTCCATCACTTAATAAAGAAGAAATCATTTCTAATACTCTCGCATCTCTGGTTTTCATAGAGGGAGTTCTATACGATGCAACAAGCATTGGAATCTGAATATTTGGGTCTTCGTAAGTGGCTTTTATAGTTTGTGTTATTGGTTCTTCAATAAAAATTTGTTTTTTCAAGTCTTGACCTCTTGGGATAGTGCCAAAATAGTGGCGAATCCATTCCTTTGCTTGTTTTTTTTCAAAATCACCCGCAACAACTAAAACAGCGTTGTTTGGGATGTAGAATTTTTTATTGAAAGCTTTAAATTCTTCTAAAGTGGCAGCATCTAAATCTTTCATCGAACCAATGGTTGTCCAGCGATATGGATGATTTTTGAACATATTTTCTTTTACGATGGCAATAAAATTCCCATAAGGTTTATTGTCGAAAACAGTTCTTTTTTCCTCTTTTATAACACTGTTTTGAGTGTCGACACCAATTTGATTGATTACGGGATGCATCATCCTTTCAGACTCCATCCAAAGCCCCAATTCTAGATTGTTTGAAGGGAAAACTTCGTAATAATAAGTTCGGTCATCAGATGTGTTAGCATTGTTTATTCCTCCGTTCGAAGAGACAATTTTCCACCATTCGCCTCGTTTAATGTTTTCCGTTCCTTCGAACAATAAATGTTCAAAAAAATGTGCAAATCCAGTTCTGTCCGGGTTTTCATCTTTCGAGCCCACATGGTACATTACAGAAGTTACTACCACTGGCGCCGAAGGGTCGTTATGCAAAATAACATGCATGCCATTGTCTAAATTATATTCTTCGAATGCTACTTTCTGAGCCGAAGCAATTCCTCCAAGCATAAGCGCTGTACTTAATACCATTATTGATTTTTTCATGAGGATTAATAAAAATTTTATTTGCAATTGGTAAAATAACAACAAATATAGTTACACCAAAAATACTTTTTTTTAATGATGTATAGTAAATCATTATGATTTTGATATAAGTTTAACAATTTTCATTCAAAAAACCGACTTCAAACCTTTGGTAAACCGTTGAAAATCATAGGATAAAACAATTCAACTATTTTTTTGGAGGAACTAATTGCAGAATAAATATTTAATTGTATATTTGCAACCTTAAAAATTTATAAAACAATTTGTTATGTATGCAATCGTAGAGATAGCAGGGCAACAATTCAAAGTTAGCAAAGACCTAAAGGTTTACGTTCACCGTTTGGCAAATGAAGAAGGAACTAAAGTTTCTTTCGACAAAGTTTATTTGTTAGACGACAACGGTACAATCACAATAGGCGCCCCAGCTATAGAAGGTGCTTCAGTAGAAGCCAAAGTGTTACAACACTTAAAAGGAGATAAAGTAATCGTTTTCAAAAAGAAAAGAAGAAAAGGTTACAAAAAGAGAAACGGTCACAGACAGTATCTTACTCAAATTGTAATCGAAGGTATTACAGCTTCAGCTCCTAAAAAAGCCGCTGCCAAAAAAGAAACTGTTGAAGTAGCAACTGAAGAAGTAGCAGCTCCAAAAGTAAAAAAAGCTCCAAAGGCTAAAAAAGAAGATACAGTAGAATAATAACAATATAAAACTAATACGTCATGGCTCACAAGAAAGGTGTCGGTAGTTCCAAGAATGGTAGAGAATCAGAATCAAAACGTTTAGGCGTTAAGATTTTTGGTGGACAAGCTGCTATTGCAGGGAACATCATCGTTAGACAAAGAGGTTCAAAACATAATCCAGGTGAAAACGTTTACATTAGTAAAGATCACACACTACACGCAAGAGTAGATGGAGTTGTTTTCTTCCAAAAGAAAAGAGATAATAAATCTTATGTATCTATACTTCCATTTGAAGTTGAAGCATAATTGATTTACTCAATAATTAGAAAACCCGTTTCGTGAGAAACGGGTTTTTTTGTATTAATTTAAGTCTGATGAGAATGGGTGGAAATTCGCTTAATAAAGAATAATTATAGTTTCAGATTGATTTACTCTAAGGTTTTATATAAAATAAATGCATTTAATAAAAAGTAAAAAAAGGCAGGTAAAGAAACCACCAAAGAATCTTTCATCTTTATTCTTACTATTGTGCCAAGAAGCATTAACAAAGCTAAACCTCCTGAAGAAAGAACTAAAACAGTATGATTTTGAAAGCCTATAAATAAACCTATGGCTCCCGCCAATTCTAAAACAGCAGTTAATGTCCCAAATTTTTCAAGACCAAAGCGTTTAAATTCATTTTTCATATTCGATGAGCCAAAATAAGCTATTCCGTACACCAGAAAAGAAGTTGCCGAAAAGAATATAAGTACATTTAATAAATTCATGCAGTAATTATTTGGAAGCCAAAAGCGCTACAAAAAGCGATGCTGCTAAAAGCAGTAAAGAAGGCAGGTGTTTAGACCATGGGTTTTTAACTTTGAAATGAAAATACTGCGCGCATAACATTAAAAAAGCCATTAATAAAGCTGGTATAAATACTAATGTTGGAAACCATATTCCGGTTATTAATAATGTTGCCAATGCTATTTTTGAAGCGCCAACAATAGTTCTGGTTAGGTCCGACAGTCCATATTGTTTGAATTCTTTTACGATGTTGTCAAATCTAAAAATCCAAACATAAGCTACAGACAACGCAATTACAACTTGGGCGATAATAGAATACATATTCATAATTTTATAGTTTAAGTTTTTTCTCCTTGATTTTTATGACAGAGTTAATATTCTAAAAAAATTTATTGTAATCAAAGATAACATAAACTTTTATTTTTAGGGGTTATGGGTTAATTTATTAGTGAATAAATGAATATGGATTTTTTTATTCGGACTATCGAATTCCAGTCTATAGCTATAATTCGTAAATTAAATCCGGACCGAAAACCCGTCGACGATGCTAAGTCAGCAAACAAAAAAACCTTACATTACTGCAAGGTTTTCATAATTTGATTTTTTTAAGGTTTAAAATAAACCTTCAATAGATAAATATCTTTCCCCTGTATCATAATTAAATGTAAGTACAACTGCTCCATCTGGAATAGTTTCAAGTTTTTTAGCCACTGCTGCTAATGATGCTCCGGTTGAAATCCCCACAAGAATTCCTTCTTCTTTTGCAATTCTTCTGGCGAATTCAAAGGATGCGTCTTTGCTTACTTGAATAACTTCATCGATTAATTCACTATGATAATTAGACGGGATAAATCCGGCTCCAATTCCTTGCAAAGGATGTGGTCCTGGTGTTCCGCCGCTTAATACTGGCGACAATTCGGGTTCAACAGCGATTACTTTTAAGTTAGGGAATTTGGCTTTCAATACTTTTGCAACGCCCGTAATATGTCCGCCGGTTCCAACACCTGTAATTACATAATCTAAACCATTAGGAAAATCTGCAATAATTTCTTGTGCGGTAGTTCTTTCGTGAACTTCAACATTTGCTGGATTATCAAACTGTTTTGGTGACCAAGCATTTGGAGTTTCTAAGACTAATTCGGCAGCTTTTTCAATCGCACCTTTCATTCCTTTTTCACGAGGCGTAAGCACAAATTCAGCGCCGTAAATTTCCATTAATTTTCTGCGTTCGACACTCATTGAATCAGGCATAACCAAAATAACTTTGTATCCTTTGACAGCGGCTACTAATGCTAAACCTATTCCTGTATTTCCAGAAGTTGGTTCAATAATTACGCTATCGGAATTCAATAACCCTTTGCTTTCGGCATCTTCAATCATTGCGAGAGCAATTCTGTCTTTGATGCTATTTCCCGGATTCGACTTTTCTAATTTTATCCAAACTTCTTTGCCGTTTCCAAACAACTTATTGATTTGAACCACGGGTGTGTTTCCAATGGTTTCAAGAATATTTTTTGCTCTCATATTTGTTTATGTTGTGATTTGAATATTTTTTTAGGAATGCTAATTTACGTAAAAATACATTAGGGATTAAATTGACTTGGAAACAAAAAACCCTTACATCACTGCAAGGGTTTCAATTCTAATATCGTATTTTGTATATCAAAAATCGTATATCGACTAATATCTATAATACTCTGGTTTAAATGGTCCTTCAACGGGAACACCTATATAATCTGCTTGGTCAACACGTAAAGTTTCTAGTTCAACACCTAGTTTTGCCAAGTGTAACATTGCCACTTTTTCATCTAAATGTTTTGGTAACATATACACGTCATTGTTGTATGCTGCGCTGTTTTTCCATAATTCGATTTGAGCTAAAGTTTGGTTTGTAAATGAGTTACTCATTACAAAACTTGGGTGACCTGTAGCACAACCAAGGTTTACCAAACGACCTTCAGCTAAAATGATGATGTCATTTCCAGCAATAGTATATTTGTCAACTTGTGGTTTGATTTCGATTTTTGATGCACCGTGGTTTTTGTTCAACCAAGCCATATCAATTTCGTTATCAAAATGTCCAATGTTACAAACGATAGTTTTGTCTTTCATTTTTTCGAAATGAGAACCTAAAACGATGTCTTTATTTCCAGTTGTAGTAATAATAATATCTGCTGTGCCTATAACCGTGTCTAATTTTTTTACTTCGAAACCGTCCATTGCAGCTTGAAGCGCACAAATTGGGTCAATTTCAGTAACAGTAACAATAGAACCAGCACCTCTAAAAGAAGCCGCAGTTCCTTTTCCTACGTCACCGTAACCACAAACCACAACTCTTTTTGCAGCAAGCATAATATCTGTTGCACGACGAACAGCATCTACAGCTGATTCTTTACAACCGTATTTATTGTCGAATTTCGATTTAGTAACCGAGTCATTCACGTTAATAGCAGGCATTGGTAACGTTCCAGCTTTTACTCTTTCGTATAATCTGTGAACTCCAGTAGTAGTTTCTTCAGACAATCCTTTTATTCCGGCAACCAATTCTGGGAAACGGTCAATAACCATATTGGTCAAATCTCCACCGTCATCAAGAATCATATTCAATGGTTTTCTGTCTTCGCCAAAGAATAATGTTTGCTCAATACACCAGTCAAAATCTACTTCGTTCAAACCTTTCCAAGCATAAACTTGAATCCCAGCAGCAGCAATTGCAGCAGCAGCTTGATCTTGAGTAGAGAAAATGTTACAAGAACTCCAAGTAACTTCAGCACCAAGAGCAATTAAAGTCTCGATTAAAACCGCAGTCTGGATAGTCATATGCAGACATCCGGCTATACGAGCACCAGCAAGTGGCTGTTCGTTTTTGTATTCTGCACGAAGCGCCATCAAACCTGGCATTTCAGCTTCAGCTAATTCAATTTCTTTTCTTCCCCAAGCCGCTAGAGAAATGTCTTTTACTTTGAAAGCCACATAAGGCATAGTTGCTGTACTCATTTATAGTATATTTGTAATTATATATTTTTTGCAAATTTACGTAATAACTTTAGAATTTAAATAGCATTCAGGAACATTTATGAATTGTTTAATACCCTAATCTTTTGAATTTTAATGAAATAATTTTAAATGTCATCCTGAGCGCAGTCGAAGGGTGGAGCTATTTCCTGCTATCCGTTGCAATCCACGCCCAAAAGCGTGGGATTTTCACTGCTATCAGGGCTAAAAAATCGATATCAAAATGCCTTTATTTAAAACCATAAACTTCAGTCCCACAACACAAATCCTCGTTTGGAAAATAACCGAATCTTACGAGCAATTGTTCGACGAAGTCCAATTGAACGAAAAAAGTTTGTTGCGATTAAACGGAATGAAATCGCAATTGCACCAACGTGCTTTTTTAAGTGTTCGCAAATTGTTACAACAAGCAGGATACTCTGATTTTGATTTGCATTATGACGAATCTGGAAAGCCACATCTAAATCCAAATAATTGTCACACTGAGCCTGTCGAAGTGTCTATTTCTCATTCTCACGAGTTTTCAACCCTAATAATCAGTGACCAAAAAGCCGGAATCGATATCGAAATGCAAAGAGAAAAAATCACCCGCATCGCTGATAAGTTTGTTAACAATAAAGAATCACTCCTTTTGGGAGATACAAATTTTCAAGATTATATCAAAAAACTAACCGTAAAATGGGGAGCAAAAGAAGCTATTTTCAAAATCCGAAACGAACCAGGAATCAGTTTCAAAGACCATATTTGGGTAAATTCATTTGAAATTGAAGACAAAAAAACAACTGCAATTCTTAAATTGGAAAATGTGAAACAACAATTTTCTATTGACTTTGAAGAGTTTGAAGGATTCACCTTAGTTTATGTTTTCGAAAATTAATAATTAATTAAAAAACCCACGACTGTCACCTCGAGCGCAGTCGAGAGGCTTGTGCCAAATATGAAAAACATCTACAACAACATTCTAAAATCAAAAGCCAATAACGAGAAACTTCTCGCTATTCTCCTCGATCCAGATAAAATCGATTTGAATAATGCGGAAGTATTAATCGAAAAAATCATCCAATCACCTGTTACCCACATTTTCATTGGCGGAAGCATTGTCGAAAATAATATCATTGATGATTTAATTATAAAAATTCGTCAAACCTCCCCCTTCGGGGGTCGGGGGGCTTTACCCATTGTTCTTTTTCCCGGAAATCCATCTCAAATTTCAAACAAAGCAGATGCGATTTTGTTTCTGTCTTTAATTTCGGGCAGAAATCCAGATTATTTAATCGAACACCAAGTAAAAGCAGCTCCCATTTTGCAGCAAACCCAGCTTGAAATTATTTCAACTGGATATATTCTTATCGAAAGCGGAACCGAAACTGCCGTAGAACGTGTAAGTAAAACTACGCCTTTGGACAGAAATAATCTTGAATTGGCATTGGCAACAGCCCAAGCAGGCGAAATGCTGGGCAACAAACTCATTTATCTTGAAGCGGGAAGTGGCGCAAAACAAGCTGTTCCGTTAGAAATGATTCAATTAGTTTCTAAAAACATCAAAATTCCGTTACTTGTTGGAGGAGGAATTATACATTTGCAGGGAATTCAAAATGCTTATGATTCTGGCGCAGATTTGGTTGTCATTGGAACTGCTTTTGAAAAGGACGTTGATTTTTTTAATAAATAGAACTTGCATCTCGACTGCGCTCGATGTGACAAATTTAAAAACATATTTTTAGTCTTCCCGAGCGCAGTCGAGGGACTTATTAAATTAAATTAAATGATAGAATTTTTTCTAAATGCCTATAAAGACGCTTCAACAACTCAAATCATATTAGAATTTATCGCTTTTGTATTCGGAATTTTGAGTGTTTGGTTTGCAAAAAAAGAAAATATTTGGGTGTATCCTACAGGATTGATAGCCACAATAATCACGACTTATTTGCTTTATATTGCGGGTTATCTTGGCGATATGATGATCAACGGATATTTTACCATAATGAGTATTTACGGCTGGTACAACTGGGCTCGAAAAGGAAATGAAACAGATAATCTTGCAATAACAAGAACCGATAATAGAGAAAAAATAATAGGAATCGTATTGTTTTTCATCACAATTTTTGTAGTTTTCGGGATATATAATTTCTTTGATTACGAAATAAAAAAAGACAATTATATTGATATTTTTGCTTCGGGCATATTTTTCACGGGAATGTGGTATATGGCCAAGAAAAAAATCGAAAATTGGACGCTTTGGATTTTAGGCGATATAATTGTTACCCCATTATATGCTTATCGCGGACTAGGAATGTTATCTTTGCAGTATCTAATTTTTACAATTTTAGCTATTTCGGCTTATTTAGAATGGAAGAAAATCTTAAACAACTCCCGAATACTGGAAGTTCAGAAATAATAAAAATCGCCCTTTTTGGCCCCGAATCTACCGGAAAAACCACATTGGCAATACAACTTGCCGAGCATTTTAAAACGGCTTGGGTTCCTGAATTTGCACGTGATTATCTTCAAGAAAAATGGGATAAGACAGAGCAAATTTGTGATGTCGACGATATGTTGCCAATTGCATATGGTCAAACTAAGTTAGAAAATGACGCTCTGTCAACTGCGAACAAATTTCTTTTTTGCGACACTAATTTATTGGTAACCAAAGTATTTTCAGAGGTATATTACAACTTTTGCAATCCAAAATTAGATAAAGCTGCTCTTGAACACGAATACGATTTGTTTTTTCTGACGGATATCGATGTTCCTTGGGAAAAAGATGATTTGAGAGACAAACCCGAAGGGCGGGAATCCGTTTTTGCAGTTTTCAAAAAGACATTAATTGATAACAAGAAACCTTATATAACGCTTTCCGGCGATAAAGATTTGCGTTTATGCAAAGCTATTGCAATTGTCAATGATTTGGCTAAAGCAAAAAAAATGGGGTTTTCCTCCCTTGATTATGTGCAGATTTACGAACACGGAATTCCATTAGAAAACATCAAAAATCAATTAAATATTTTTAAAAACGGGATTTCTAAAGGCTTTTTGGTTGAACCTGCAACGGTCTCCAAGGGGATTTTGAAACTATCGGAAAACGATTTGAAACAAAAAGCAATTTTTTTTGATGCCAATAAATCATCTTTCAAGTTAACAAAATTCGTTCCCGCTTCAGGAGCTGCGAGTAGAATGTTTAAATTCTTAAGTGAGTTCATAAATAATTTTGATATTGAAAACGAAAGCATCAATGCTTATATCAATAGAAAAAAAGACAGTAAACTCTTAATTTTCATTGTTGGCTTGGAAAAATTTCCTTTTTTTAAAGCAGTAGATAAAAAATTAAAAGAAGTAATACCAAATTTTGATGATTTGGAAAGGGATTATAAAAATTATTATTTTATAAAA
>CAMCFT010000024.1 GCA_945874225.1 Flavobacterium psychrophilum | reverse complement strand
GGCAAGTGATTTACGCAAGTAAATTATGCCCGGTCGGTACTTTCCTGTTTTGATTTCTTCTAAAATTGTTGAAATTGTTTTGTGTTCAACAACCTCGTTGAAATTCTTGAAAATGGTTACCATAGTTTTAATTTAATGGTTAATAGTTGGCGGTTGTTGGTTCTCGTTTGTGTGAGTTTTGCAATCGCAAAACTCACAAGTTCCGTTGCAGCTGCTCATACTATCTTCCTTTGAAAGATTTGTTGTAATGCTCCGTAAGGAGCTTTTCAACATCAGAAAGTTTGTAATAGATTTTGTTTCCCACTTGACTAAATGAAATTTTCCCTTCGTCTCTCCAGGTTTGAGCTGTACGTTTTGAAATTTTCATCAATAATAGAAATTCTTGATTGTCAAGAAACGTTTCTTTCTTTGGGTCAGCCTTGATAGAGATTTGGCTTTGAATAGTGTCTAATTTGCTCATTAGATCTGTGAACTGGTCTTTTGTGAAGATAATTGCATCCATTTTTAAATGTTTTAAATTGTTATGGTGCAAATGTGAGCAGTTGAAAAAAGTCTTTTAGTCCCCACTTGGTCTCCAGGGGACCATTTTGTTTAAAGCAATTTGTCGATGTCCAGTCTTTTATGGGTGTTCGGACGTTTATCCTCTTTGGAAGGTTTGAGGATTGTTTTGACTGTTAGGGGACTTATTTCTTTACCTTCCTTATCCAAGAAGGAATTTACAATCCAATCCGCTAGATCGTTTGTGTTTTCGTCAATATAAGGTTTGCCATCAATAAAAAGTTCGCGATTTAATTGGTAAAACATATCTACTAATTGGTTTAGATTTCCATTGAATTTTAGCTTTTTGTTTGGTTTTGGGCTGCTTAATTTTAGTTTTTGAGCTTCTTCAATTGCCGCTTGTATTTTTTGTAAGGCATAAATATTCTCTATTTCTTTGGTGCATTGTGCATCATAAAACGGTGTCTTTTGATTGATAAACTCAATATTAGCTTGTTGGTATTCAAACATTTCTTTTGTTAACAACAATATTTTTTGATTGTCATCATTGATATTATCCAACTGCTTTTTTAACTCATAAAATGAAAAATGACGGTCTTCACTTTCAGCATTAATGAATTTTTTAGGAGTTTTTACTACAGGTTCTTTTACTCTGGAAGATTGCAGCTCTGTTCGTTTTTTCTCGATTAAAAAATACAATTTATTGTATCTACTCATTGCTGTTTTGGAGCTAAAAAAAGCTTCATTATTGGCTAATAATTTTTCGAGTTTGCATATCCATATTTCCGGGTTCTTCACCTGGTTGAATTGATAATCTATAAATGCAGGAAATTGGGATTGTTTGAGTTCTAGAATTTTTGCAATTAAGGCATTGCAATAGTTTTGAATAGTGATTTTGTCTTCAACGATTATATCAAATAAAGGATTTTTGGCTAGAGCCGAAGGCACTGCCAATAATTCTACAAACGGAGCTGTTTGCATATTTTGATCCTTTGAGTTCAAGTTTAATTATAGTTTTTGGGGTGTTCATTTAGTATTAAAAGGTAATTAAAAGCTTATTAAAATTGGTTGCTTTTTGGAAGTCCTAGTGTTTTCAACTAGAGTTCGTTTATCACTCGTTTCGAATGCTTTAAAAATTACTTGTTTACTCTGTTGTAAAGTTATAAAATAAAAAAAATCCTTGTTAAAGGATTTTAGTTGAAGTTATTAACAATTGTTTAATGTCAATAAAATAGACACTTAACACGTTATTTAAAAAATATAGTTGTCTACCGCTTTGTCCAGTTCTTCGCTGATGATTTTGGCATATACTTGTGTGGTGCTGATGTCTCGGTGGTCCATAAGTTTAGAAACGTGCTCAATTCTCATACCATTATTTAACGCATTTGTCGCAAAACTGTGTCTTGACAAATGGAAAGAAAGGTCGAAAGGTAATTTTATTTTTTCTCCCATTTTTTTCAGATGCCAGTTTGCTAATTTATTGAAAGCTGCTGTTTGAAAATAACGTTTTGCTTCGTTTTCCAAATAGCCCTTTTTGTCGACAATAACCGGAAAGATAAAATCATCGTGATTGGCATTTTCTTTTTTGTATTTTTCCAGAATATCGATGGCCACTTTTCCAATTTTGAACTGGTGTACTCTTCCAGTTTTACGGATGTGTTTGTTGATTTTATGTTCTGCTTCATTGTAATTGGAATATTGCATTTCGATAACATCACTAAAACGCAAACCGCCTGCATAGATAGAGAAAAGGAATAAATCTCGCCACATCATAGCTTTTTTGCCTTCTATGAGCTTTAATTGGGCCAAAGCATCAATCTGTACCTTATTAAGAAATAATCTTTTAGAAGAGCTGATTTTGAGGGTTATTTTGCTAAACGGAAACATAGTTTCGGGAATAACTTCCTCCCGAATTGCATCCCTGAATATGGTTCCAAGCACAATGATTGATAGTCGTTGTGTTGTATCTCCGTTGCCTAATGTATTGCCTAAATGAAATTTATAGTCGTTTAATAGTGCTACGGTAATTTCATCAAAATATACATCCTTTGTTCCCATATATTTTTCAAATTTATCAACCTGGGAGGTGTATGCTCTGTAAGTGGAATAAGAAACAGTACTTTTAATTTTCTCTAATCTCTTTCTGGCATATTCAAAAAAGTTTGGTACTTCTTTTCCCTTTATGGCTTCTTTGAGTTTTTTAACCGATACGGTTTTGATTTTACGTTCCATATCTGCAACCTGACCTTCAGCATCTGCAATTTTTTGAGCTAACGAAGCATTCATCCGGGCACTGTTGGAATGGTTCTTTTTTACTTTCTGCTTTACTTCATCCCATTCGTTCTCTTTAAGCTTCACACCAGCAGTGATAAATTTCGTTTTTCTATCTTTTATAATTCGAATATACAAAGGGCTGTGTCCTGTTTGGTCTGCCTGATGCGTTCTTAAAATTAGTTTTACTGATGCCATAAGATTAGGAATTTAGGATTGTTGTACTATATTTGTAAGGCGGTGCAAAAGAGTGAAGGTACTGTAAAATAAGGGGTTTCAATCGGGTGCATCGTAATACGAAGGTACAACAATAGGTACAACAAAACAAGTATTTCGTTGCTTTTTGTTGCTTAAAATTGCATTGTTCATTTTTATAAAGTCAATGAATACAACACTTTAAGTGCAATTGGGAGGGTTGAATGAAAAGTTGTAGATAACTTGTATATAGATGCTATTAACCATCGTATATGAACCCCTTCAGCAGCTAGACTAGAAATGTCCCGCAATCTGGCAAGCAAGTTTCCACCTTCCTTCATTCGTTTTGGTTGATGAATAGTAAATCCGTTTCTTAAACGGGAGTTAGAATCTATATAATGAGTACAACAAGAGATGTCCCCCGTGCGTACATACACAAACGGCAAAGAGTCATTATTTAATAATAGGAGTGGGGCACCAGCGGCAAGATAGAATCTATTCTGGTTCAGTATAGTAAAACCACAAGCTGTAAGTAGCTTGTAAATTACAACACGGGCAATTAGTACTGGATTTTGGATATTCATAAAATTGGGGGCGAATTTTATTTGTGTTTAAAGATAGAATATATTGTTGAGAAAAATACTATGAATAGCAATTTAAAGCAAATAAATTCTTTCAAAAAACAATAGTAGTACTTTATATTTGAATTTCATTACGGGAATCCTCATTTAGGATAAATATTTTAGGGCCGTTGCTGATAGCTTCTCAATAGGCTTGTTTCGTTTAATACTTTTTCAAATAGAGACCACTTTTAGCAAACTTTTACTATAAGTCTTAAAATTAATTTGAACTTTTTCTTTAATTATTTTATTTAGTTTGTTATTATTTTATTTATTCTACGGATAAATTTTTTCTATTTTCATAAACATAAGACTTAAATTCAGTAAGCTCAATTATGAATGCTAGTATATAATCTAATATCTCTTTTTTCTCATTAACCATTAAAAAATCAAAATTATTATTACTAAATGATTTCTTTGTAAATCCAACAAAACTTGACATTGATCCCTCTTCTCCATCATTTAGCAACTCTAGATTTTTTAATTTAGAATCATTTTTAAACTTGTCAAAATTATTACTTTCTAAGCCCGACACAATTCCAGCAATTGAAAAGTTATTTCTAACTTTATCTAAATTAATATAGAATGTATTTTTAGCATTGATTATTATATTCCCATTTTGCCATTTACAGCTTACGCGTCTATTTAAATATTGGGATAAATAGCCTTGTGTTATGATCTGAAACTTTTCTTTTGCAATGTATAAATCCTCATCGTTGGGTTTCTCTTTCTCAACATTAGGTTCTAAATATTTTTTAACGTAGCTTTTTAATTCCTCCAGCTCCTCTGTAGTATTGTATATCGCTCCAAATTCCATGGCGTTGAGATTAGAACTGGTCAGTAAATTCATAGAGGTAACAATACCCGTTTTTTCATTGAAATAGAGTTTGCTATGCAAGTTTTTTACTAATTTGGGTTGAATATTCAACGCCTCAATTTGTTCCCAACTCTTAAAATTTTCATTATCAAGTCTAGTATAAAACTTAATTTTTATATTCCTATTTGAAGCGTTTTTTATAGCGACTTTAATACTTTCCCAATTATTGAAATTTACATAAGGTGACACTAATATTAGATATTCTTCAGCTTCGTGAATTAAGTTTAATATTTCACTAGTGATTTGGTAGGGTGGTATTATTTTCATTTTTTATTTGACTTTTTAATTTTTAACCAACAGACATTTTTGCCGATTCTTTCCAAAGATAATTGGGTATCGGCTCATTTAGTTCCCATTTAATATTCATTGGTTTTGAACCTTCATTTTCTTTAAAATTTCCTTCACCAATAAAAACATAACCCATTGTGTTTTTATTCTCATCACTCGCTTTTTCTCTAATAAACAGTAAAATCTTTTTATCGTTTTCTTTGTGTTTAATATAAGATAATCCTTTGCCAATATCTGGTCTTGATGAATTTTGACTTTGCCAATGGAATAATGTTTCACTAATAGCATAATCATCATACATTGTAGTTGGAGAGAAATTCTCTTCTGATTTAATTAAATTGATAAAAAGTAATTCGGTATTTATAGTATCAATATCTAAAACACCCTCCCTGCTCGGCCATTTTTTCTCAAAAGTACTTTTACCAAATGCAGATGTTATTTGGTCTCTAGTATAACGAGCGTGTAATTTTAAGGGTTGATTATAAGGCAATTCAATGTCAATTTCTTTAAAATCCACTTTGTCAATTAGTATTTCTAATACTTCAATAATTTCTTTTACTAAAATTTTATTCTTGCCAATCTCTTTAATGCTTTCTTCTAATGTTTTGAAGAGACCGTGATTTTGCCAAACATCATAATATAACATAAGTAGCATTGCTTTTCCATTTTCATCAAAATCATTAATTTTAATATTGAAACCTTGTTTTGCAATCTTTAAAATGAAATTGAAATAACTGGTTGAATTGGTGGACAACCATTTATTACTGATAGCTGAATATATTTGCTTTTCATTTGCGTTTTCAAAATCATCAATTACTTTAGCTCTTTGACATAATCTTGACCAACTATCTTTCTTGTAAATGGTTTCAATTGAAATATGATTTAATGCAATAAAATTATTTAATGTTAGTGGTAAACTGGTTTGATGTTGGAAATTTATGATTTTAGTTATTAGTTGGTTGACATTTAAGGATGTCGCTTTTCTAATGTTTTCAAGAATGGTTTCTTTTGTCTTTTTCTCTAATACAATGGAACAACCTAATGGTAAATGTGGAAAATCATCTTCAATTTCTTTTTGAACGGATGTAGATGTTTTTCCTATTAAGGCTCTAAACTTACTCTCAAAGTCATATTCAGGTCTTGAATTACCAACAAAATCTAAAACAGTCAAACAATCTTTTCCGTCAGCTAATCGTAATCCACGTCCCAATTGTTGAAGAAAAACCGTTAAACTTTCAGTAGGTCTCAAAAACAAAACAGTATCAATTTCCGGTATATCAACTCCTTCATTAAAAATATCTACTACAAATAAATAATTGAATTCTTTTTTTCTAAACTGTTCTCTAATGCTTTCGCGTTCACTTGAGTTTTTCGAGGTTAAACTTGTAGCTTTTAGCCCAGCCAAACTGAATTTTTCAGCCATAAAAGAGGCATGTTCAATAGTTACACAAAAGCCAATGGCTCGAACATCATTTATGTCATTCGTGTATTTATCAAGATTAGAAATTATTTCACCAACCCGAACATCATTTTTAGTATAGATACTTGTCAATTCACTTGCAACATATCTTCCTTTTTCCCATTTTACATTAGTTAAATCAATACTATCAGTAATTCCAAAATATTGAAAAGGGCTCAATAACTTTTGATTCAATGCCTCTGGGAGTCTAATTTCAGCAGCGATACGATTACAGAAATCTTCTAATATGTTTTCACCATCCATTCTTTCAGGAGTGGCAGTTAACCCCAAAAGAACTTTGGGTTTAAAATAATTTAGAAAAGGTCGATAACTAGAAGCTTTTCCGTGATGGGCTTCATCTAAAATGATAAAGTCATAATATTCAGGTGAAAGCGTTAAATCTTTTAATCTACTATTTAAGGTTTGGACTGATACAAAAAGATATTCATTTGACTTTGGTTCTATTCCGTCAACCCATAAATCCCCAAAATTATTTTCTTTTAAAACACCTTGAAAAGTAGCTTTGGCTTGTTGTAAAATTTCTTTTCTATGAGCAACAAAAAGTAGTTTGGATGATTTATTAGCATTTCTAAAAGTTTTATAATCAAATGCAGAAATAACAGTTTTGCCAGTTCCAGTAGCGGCAACTAAAAGATTCCTATGCCTATTATGGACTGTTCTTTCAACTTCCAATTTTTCAAGTATTTCATTTTGATAATGAAAAGGTTTGATATCAAAATAAGTTGTTGTAAAAGTATATTCTTTTGAAAACTTACCTTGTTTTAATGCGTCAACTAATTTTTCAGAATGCTTATTTTTATAATAGGTCTCAAACTCTGAATTCTGCCAATACGCTTCAAATGTTTTCTTGAACTTGTCAATAATATGACCAACTTCTTTAGTTGTTATTTTTAGATTCCATTCTAAACCATCAGTTAAAGCGGAACGTGAAAAATTGGAAGAGCCAATATATCCGGTGTGAAATCCAGTCTTTCTTTGAAACAAATAAGCTTTGGCGTGAAGTCTTTCATTGCTAGTATTGTAGGATACTTTTACTTCTGTATTTTTTAAAGAGGATAAAAACTCAACTGCTTTTGCATCTGTTGCTCCAATATATGTTGTTGTAATTACTCTAAGTTTCCCACCTCTTTCAGTAAATTCTCTTAGTTCTCGTTCAAGAATTCGAATCCCTTTCCATTTGATAAAAGAAACCAATAAATCAATTTCATCTGATGATAAAATCTCTTTTCTTAATTCGCTTTCAAGTGTAATTCCTGAATTTCCTCCTGTAAAAAGTTCGCTATGAATCAATCTGGTATAAGGAGTAATTTCTTTTAAATGCAAATCTAAATCGTTGAAATGAGCATCAACTTTAGTAAAAACAGCTTTTAGAATTTTACCTTCGGTTTCAATTAGATCATCTTCAAATTCTTCTTTTTTTAATTCTTCTTTTAGAAATAAAATAATCTTATTAGCAATTTCTATTTGTGTTTCTATAACATCTTCTCCCTTAATTAAAGTAAAGGCATGTTTAATTGTTTTTCCAATATGTTGAGATAATAATTGTGCAGCTTCGGCTTTGTCTATTGGGATTTTCTTTATTTGAAAAGTATCTTTATCTAATTCATTTATCTTATAATTGATTAGTTTGGTGACTAATTCTTCATACAATCCTTGGTTCATAATTTTAGTTTTAAAAATTCTTCCACAATTGGAATGTCTGCCTCCGCCCAATCTAAATTCAATAATTCTGACTTGTCTAATAGCCTGTAATCACAATGTTCAGATAATTGAATATCACCTGAAATATAATTGGCCAAGTAGGGTATTAATTTTATTTTAAAAGTTCCATAGTCATAATCACTACTTGATAATTTTTTTAGAATTTCAATTTCAATATTTAGTTCTTCTTTGATTTCTCTTTTTATACAATCTATTTCACTCTCATTTTCTTCTAATTTACCACCCGGAAACTCCCATTTTAAAGGCAACTTCATTTTTTTACTTCTCTGAGCTACTAGAATTTTATTATCGATATATATTATGGCACATAAGACATGTATCATATTGAAAATGATTTAATTTTTATATTTTAAACTATAACGGTATATATAGTCTTAGTCTGTTTACCCTAAAATAAATCTAAGTATACAGCATAATAAGTTTTAATTTCACTTAACAACTGCACTAGAAACATTAAAACCAATACTTCCAACATTGCTGTAATTGTCCACTTTCAATTTAAATGTTTAAATTTTAAATTTTTAATGACAAATCCTTTGTATGTATTGAAGTGCTAAATACGAAATCGTTTGGGTTTGATTTTCAGAGAAGTCTTGTAGTGTTTTTTTTTGTGATTTAGAATATACCATATAGTGATGAATTATTTTTAGAGGTGACCAAACTTAGATATTAAAATCCAGATAAACTATTTGTAAGATAATATTTATTCCAGTTTTCTTTACAGTCAAAAATACAACTCAATTATGATACTGTTTTACGGTTTTCCTCATTTTAGAAATAAAAATTCTAATTATAGAGAGAGCAACTTTTAATAACAGGTTTTAAGGCATCATTTATAGGGGGTATTAAATTAATCTCGTTTTCTTTCTGGAGTTAATTTGTAGTGGTAGTCTAAATAGGATTCCTCTTAAACGATAATTGGGGAATAAGGTACAACATCCTTTCCTGTAGTAAGGATGATGATTTGGGCATGATGGTTTTTAGAACCTTTTACTAAAAAGCCAATTCAGCTTAAAATAGAGTCATTTATTTTAGATTACTTAACCCAAATTTAAAATACAAACAACCAACAATCCAACTATTTAGAGTAAATTGAACCATTATCTTTTAAACAAAATACTATGAAAATGAATTGGGTTATAGCGAGTATGATACTCCTTGGTGTGCTTATTTTGATGGTATTTCTTATTTGGAAAAACCAAAAGGATAAAAAAAAGTACGAAGATTTTTTAAACAACAATTACAAAAAAACAGTAGAAGAAAATCCCGACTTAGAGGACGACACCTATTAATTTAGTCGACCCCCTTATTTTAAAAGAAGGAAATTGTGAATCATAACCAATTAAACCCCTAACATCTAATCAATTTGTCTTGTTCCCCCTTTCCTATTCCCCCTTTAGCGGGCTGAGCGTTAAAAAACAATCCAATAAACTGTTTTAGAGAAGGAGCGAGGCGGCGCGCAGGCAAACAATAGCAATTAAAACACAATAAACAATCATGACCCCAAGATCCCCTTCCAATTTCCCTATAGGGTAGGAGGTTAGGCTAAAGAATCGTGCTAAGGGGCTAATAGTCAAGAAATCGTGGCAAGAAGGTCAACTCACAACCCTTTTATTTTGTTTTTAACATTTTTTGTATATTTTTACCAATAAATTTCCTAAAAAAAAGAATAAAATATGACTAAATTTTTAACTTTTATTCTATTGGTTTTCAGTGTAACTACTTGGTCTCAAACCGAGTTTTTCAATTCTAAAATTACTTTTTCCGAAAGCCAATTAAACAAATTCTATTCTTCCTGTAGTATCGACAGCTCTCAAGTCTATTTTAATGCCAACGATTATTATGTTCATACTTACGACAAGAAAACAGGGGCTTTAAATTGGTCTTACTATCTTGCTAATAAAACGAATAATGCCCCAATACCCTATCAAAACAATCTAATAGTAAGCAAGTATTCCAGTGAAGATGGTGACAAATGTGTACAACTTAATTCCAAGACCGGAGATACGATTCAAACCCTAGTCATTCAATCCATAAACACCAAGCCCATTTTCAAGGAAAACGTGATGTATTGCACAGGCATTGATGGTGGAATTGGCGGAGCTGTCATCGCTTATGATTTGAAAAAAAACAACATTATATGGGGAAAGTTCATTGCCCACGGCGTAGACAGGCAACCTTATTATTTAAAAAACAAAATCATTGCCAATGCCGAGGAAGACAACTGGTTCGAATTAGACTATAATGGTAAAATTATAGATACCACCTGCGAGTACAAGGCCAATTTGTTTGTAGAAGACATTAAATGTGTACAAAACTATGTACATAGAACTCACGATAACAAAGGCATTTCACAGGCCTTTTTACTAGAGTATTTTGGAGATTATGAGAATCTAAAAGTGGATTCAAATAATAATTATACCTTTTTATTGGGCTACTCTAAATTGATGATTGTAAAAGACAACCTTGAAATTGGCATAGAGATTAATGTAGACGAAATAGTGACCCTTCCAGAAAAGGCTATAAATGGCTATCGGGAAATTCTAAAAATAGACGACAATACCATTTGGTTTTTTTATAAAAACCTAGTGGTGGTTTATGATTACATAAATTACAAAACCCTGAAAATTATGGATGTATCACCCTGGAGACCGCATCAAGTGGTTTTAGAGGATACTCAATTATGGCTCATTTCAAAAAAGGACGGACAGTTGGTTGGGTTGGAGCTTGATCCAAAAAAAGCAACTATGATAGAAGCTAAAGCCAAAAGGCAAAGTGAAATAAACAACTGCAATACTACCGATGTTAAAAAAACACAAGCTGCTAAAAGAGCACAAGATAATTTAATAAAAACTTCAAAACCACAAAAAAAATGATAAAACTAATCACAATTTGCCTATTAATTACAGCATCCTACTCAGTAAAAGCGCAAACATTAGAACAAACTATGGACTATATTAATGTTAATCTACAGAATTATTTGCTCAATAAGCAATCTACTCAGGTTTTTGCAAGAGGAATTGATGGAACTAATTCAGATTGGCAAGGATTACGTTCACATTTTACTAGACTATTTATGGCAGATATTAAATCAGTTGATTATAGTATTATTGGATGCTGTGTACAAATTACAGCCACAGGAGAATGTTATGCTTTTAAAAATGAAAAACCAAATTATGACAACGTTGCCCCAAATAGTATTTCTATATGGCTACAAAAAAGCACTCCTATAGAAAATGTTAAAAGAATAATAAAAGCAATGAAACACGCTGCTGAATTAGAAGGGGCTAAATTAATTAACGATGATTTATTTAAAAACTAAACCTAAAACACCATGAAAAAATTAATTCTTTTATATACTGTAACCACCACAAATACAAACGAAATAGCTCAAATTTTTATATAATCTGTAATTAAAACTAATCCTTAAATATTTAAAATAATGAAAAAATTAATTTTACTAATTGCATTAATTGTGGCATATTCAACTTCTTACGCTCAGCAAAAAGCAGTGATTAAGAAACCTGCAACTAAATTTGGAGTATTGGCAATAGATAGAAGCAACGGCTTTTATTATGGCTGGTCTTACGACTATCCTTCATTGGCAGAAGCAGAAAAAAAGGCCGTTGAAGAGTGTAGAGCAAAAGGAGGTAATTGCACCGTTGTACTTTCTTATTCAGGGTCAGGTTGTGCTGTATATAGATCCATTGATGGCAATACCGGTTCAGCATTTGGATGGGGAGTTGCCAAAACTAAAGAAGCAGCCGATGAAATTGCCACCAAAGAATGCCTAAAAAGAAGCAACGGAAAAAATCCGGCAAATTTTGTATGGAGTTGCAATTCTGCAAATACGGGTTCATTAAAAGAAATCTATAATGCATCAAGCGAAATATTCAATTCAGTAAAGATAGGAACCCAAGAATGGACTACTTCCAATTTAGCGGTGGTTAAATTTAGTAATGGTGAGCTAATACCAGAGTCAAAAACAAAAGAGGAATGGATGAAATACTGTGAAGCGAAAAAACCAACTTATAGCAATTTATGCAACCTTGTGGGACAAAAAGATTGTGGAATGATTTATAATATTTATGCCGTTCTCGACCCAAGGGGATTAAGTCCAAAAGGGTGGGATGTCCCAACAGAGGATGATTGGAAAATTCTAATTACTTATTTAGGTGGAGAAAACAGTGCAGGTACCAAATTGGCAAATTCCGATTGGGATGGCACAAAAGGGAATAACTCAAGCGGCTTCAATGCTAGCCCTTGTGATTGGCACCGTGGTGATTTAAAACCTACCTATGATTTTGGGAGACGTGGAATTTGGTGGTCTAAAAGTAAGTGGCCAAGCAACAAATATGAAAGTTATTGGGCACTTAGACTTGATACCTATGAACCTAATATGGGTCTAAAATTAACAGACTTAGGATACTATTATGGCTCATATGTTCGTTGTTTGAAAAATTAAAAGCTGTAAAAAGTCCTTTTTTAATATCAGATTAAAGCCAATTTAAACTAAAAAAATAATTATTAAAATGAAAAAACTAATTACAATTTGCTTGTTAATAACAGTATCCTACTAAGTAAAAGCACAAACATTAGAACAGACTATGGATTATATTAATGTTAACCTACAGAATTATTTGGTTCATAAAAAATATATACAGGTTTTTGCAAAGGGAATTGATGAAACAAATTCAACTTGGGCAAATACCCTATCAGAACGTAATAACTTTACGAGACTATTTATGGCATATATTAAATCGGTTGACTATTTTGTTAATAGTGATGGCTTTGTAATAATTACAGCAACAGGAAAATGTTATGTATTTGAAAGTGAGAAGCCTCTTTATGACAAAGTTGCCCCACAAAGTATTAAACTCATTTTACAAAAAAGCACTCCTATAGAAAATGTTAAAAGAATAATAAAAGCTATGAAACACGCTGCTGAATTAGAAGGCGCTAAATTAATTAACGATGATTTATTTAAAAACTAAACCCAAAACACCATGAAAAAATTAATTCTTTTATATACTGTAACCACCACAAATACAAACGAAATAGCTCAAATTTTTATATAATCTGTAATTAAAACTAATCCTTAAATATTTAAAACAATGAAAAAACTAATTCTATGCTGTATCATTTCATTATGCACATTAAATAATACACAAGCACAAAACGCACCGCTAAACAAACAGCAAACTTTAGATTATATCGAAAAGCTATATAAAGCAAGTTTCAGGTTTAAACGTGACCTTACATTTGTGGTCACAAGTGTAACATTAGATAATAAAACCTTACAAGTTAATTATAGCAATGGCATTAAATATAGAACACCACTTGAAGATGATCGATTATTAAAGGTTAAATTTATAGCAGATGAGGGATATCAAGTATCTTATGAAGCATCAGAAAAATTAAAAGATGTATGTTTTTTTAGTTTACAAATTGAATCCGACGCTAACAAGTTAAAAAAAGCCCTAACTCATTTAATTGAAATTTTAAAAACAGAAAAAAATACAGACCCTTTCGGAAATTAAAATATAAAGCACCATGAAAAAATTAATCACAATTTGCTTGTTAATGGCAGCAACATACACAGTAAAAGCGCAAGATGGAAAACCTACAAAAGAGCGAACAATAAATTTTATACAATCTGCATTAAATGAATCTATAGGAAGTAAATATTATGGTAAGGTTATTGAAAAAAATGTTTTTACACATGATATGTTAAATAAATGTATTGTCGATGGTAGTTCTAATAAAATAGATACTTATTATAATATAAATTGGGAACTTTATAACGGCTGTGCTGCCCGTGGAGATAATGGAATAGTCAGAATAGATGTTTATATGTCTAATCCTGTAAAGAATATAGCTACTTCAACTAAAATTGGGGAGGAAGAACCTTATTATTCAGTAACAAATTATGATGATCAAATTCATTTTTTTGCACCCTATAATAAAGTAGAAAGTTTAAAAAAAGCATTCGCACGCCTTGCAGAAATCGCCAAAGAAGAAAACAAAGATCCATTTAAAAACTGAAAATAAAACACTATGAAAAAACTAATCACAATTTGCTTATTAATAGCAGTAACATTCACAGCAAAGGCTCAGGATAAAGAATACGAAAACAGGTATTTTTATCTTTACGTTCCAGGCACTTATCAAGACAATAAAACAGCCTACATTAGCGATGCAATTTATTATACCACTTACAATCAATGTGGCGTTGATTATGACTTTGTTGCCAAGGCAAAGGCTGCATTTAGCACTTATTTAAAAGTAAATTATAATGCTATTTTTCCTTCTGGAACACAAAATTTTATTTTAGTAAAATATAAAGAACATTCAACATCAACATTTTTAAAATCGAGACAGGACGCTAACGTTCGTTTAAATGAGCTTAAGGATGAAATAATAGATGATAACTATAAAGTCAATCAAACTAATTTCTCTTTTAGATGTAATTAATTAATAATAAAAGCAGCAAAGTAAAAGTCTTATTTACCTACTTTACTTATAAGTGTAAATAAATAATAACACCAAAAAACAGCTTTTCAAGTTTGCATTAGCTACTTCTAAAGCTGTTTTATTTTTAGATATATGGCATTCGTGCTGTTGCTATTAATCGTTAAATAATTAGACCAAATTTTATACAAATCAAATATTAAAACTACAAATCAAATGAAAAAACTAATCACAATTTGCTTTTTAATAGCAGTAACATTTACAGCAAAAGCTCAAGATGGAAAACCAACCAAGGAACAAACGATAGAATATCTAAAATCTGTTATTATAGGTGTAGAAGGTGGTATATATCGTGACAATCCTTCTTATGGACATCATGAATATTTGAAATCTTTATTTGATATAAAATTGGAGGGGTGCATCTTAAAAATAAAAATTAAGAAGAGGGATATAGTGAAAAGTGAAATACAACCTGAAGAAATTGGTAAAGATTATAGTCGAGAAATAGATTTTTCTAATGTTGAATCTTTTAATTTTAAATTAAAAGATCTTAGCGGTGTTTATAAAAATTGGAAAAACTATAATGAAAATTTGCACTTGTATTTTGATACAAAAAAATATAAAAATAATTATGTAGATGGATTCTATTGCAAACCAGAAAACACTGAAAAAGTATTAAAAGCACTAAACCACCTCCGTAAACTATGTGGTGCACCCGAACCAATAAAATTTGATTAAAAAATAAACCACAAAACAAAATGAAAAACTAATCACAATTTGCTTATTGATTGCAGCAACATTCTCAGTAAAAGCTCAAGATGGAAAACCAACCAAGGAACAAACATTAAATTATCTTACAAAAACACTTAAACTTACTGAGGGAGAAATTGTAATCAACAAAGGAGTAAACAAATGTTTAAATGAAGTAAATGAATTTTCTGAAAATAAAATTATCACAAAAGAAAAATATTATGACTGGCTTCAATACCGACAAGATATTTCTTATAATTATATAATTCTTTCTGATTTGAAATGGGAGGATGTTATTTCCATTAAATTAATTTCATATAATCAAATTAATAATGGGTATTCATATTCGAGTGATAATCTAGAAATTATAATAGTACAATTTTCTTCAAAATTCAAAAAAAATCAGGATGATTACCCAACATTCTTTTCTGATGAACTACAAATTTCTGTTATCAAATCTAAAGCAGAGAGTTTTAAAAAAGCCTTAGAACGTTTGGTAGAAATAGCAAAAGAAGAAAACAAGAATCCTTTTGAAAAATAAAATCTAATCACCATGAAAAAAACAATCCTAACCACCCTTTCATTTCTTCTTTGTCTCAACCTATTGGCACAAGATAAAAATCCATGTCATTTCATTGGTCTCTACGATAGTAACGGCAAAGGCGTATGTAGCGATAGAGCTATGGTGCACGAAGATGTAGCTGATATGGTAGCTTATATTGCCAAGAGATCTGCCTTTATTGAAGCACATAAAAAACAAAGCCCTCAGACAATTTTTATTGATAATAAAGAAACTGTTGTCGCTTATGAATACCAGAGGCATTTAGGTGGTTGGAATTGTGATTTTAAAGTAATTAGTGTTAAAAAAGGGAAAAGCCTAGAAGAGTGTCAACAACAAATTGATAATGCAGTGGCAAAAGAGCCTACTTATTTTAAAACCCAACCCAACGCCACTTATACTTGGAAAGGAAATGGTAATTATAAAAGCGAATTTACCAAAGACTTTGGTGGTCTAACAGGAAAATTCTTTTCGGCAAATAAAAATTCACCCTTAATAGTTGCACAATTATCCAATAACACTACCAATAAAAGAGCAATGGTAATCTTGCGAACCGAAGATGGAAAAATGACGAGAGAATATGTTGAACCCGGAATCAGTTTTACCAAAAAGTACAATGGAAAAACCCTAGAAATTCAGGTTGATTATGAAGATTTCACCACACAAAAGCCACCGTTTATAACTGTTAACTTCGTCAAAAATAAAATAAGGGAAAAGGTAATCATCGATCGTGGTGAAATCAAAATTGAAAAACAAAGACCATCAGCCATAGGTGTAAGAGGCTAAATAATTTAAATTTCATAAATGAAAACTACAACCAATTTATTATTTATTCTTGCCCTATTTTCGAGTTGCTCTTCAAAAGAAGGTTTATTGAAAATTATTGAGTACAAAAAAAATTTATAAACTAATCATTGAAAAAACATTTTATCCTTTCCTTACTCCTACTCGCCACTTATTCAGCAATAGGCCAAACAGATATTGAAAAACAGAATCTAAAAGGAAGTGTTTTATCGGTAACACAATCAACCTATAGTGCCGAAGATAGTTTAGGGAATCTAGTTAAAGAAAAAGCAATCAGTAAAGCAAAATACACTTTTAATACAAGGGGTTTTTTAATAGAATCTATTGTTGACAATCCTGATAAATACCAGTTCCATTTACCCGAAAAGTCAATAACTACTTATAAATATGATGCTAATTTCAAAATCATTGAAACCATCGCCGAGGAAGGTCAGGAAACGCTGCGAAAAAAATATATTTATACTAAATCAGGAAATTGCATCAAAACAAAAACATACAACCAGAGAACAGGATGCTTGATTGACAAATCGGAATTCAAATACAATTCAAAAAATCAACTAATAGCAGGGAATAATATACATTATTCTGACATCAGAAATATAAAAATGGAATATGATGCAAATAATAATATTTCAGGAGAAATTTGGAGTGTTATAATTAAGGGAGTAAAAGAGTCGTCAAGCTATACTTATAAATACAACCAAAACAATTTAGAAATAGAATCGGTTTACAAAAATGAAGACCAAGAAATTTCAATCGTAACAACAGCATATGATAGTAACAATAATCCAATACTAAAAACAAGTGACGGAACTATTTGTAAATACAAATATATTTTTGACGTGCAAAATAACTGGACGCAGTGCATACAAACAATTGATAGCGTTAAATATATGATTACAGAAAGAGAAATTACTTACCAGTAGACAGTGTACTAAAACAAATTCTAAAAAAATGAAATGAAAAAACACAACATACTACTTCTACTATTTTGTATCGTATGGCTAGACTGTAATGCCCAAGATCAGCCATCACAACAAAAAGAAAAGCTAGAAGAATTCAGATCTTTTTTTGTTCAAAATGTTGATTTAAAAATCGAGAGTCTAAGTAAATTCAAAAATATAAATTTCACCATTGATGAATGTATTATAGAGATAGCATCCATAGATTATGAAAATAGTAATGACGAAAATGTTACAGTAACATTCCCCACATCAGGCGCTATGCTGAAAAAAAACGGAGAACTAGCTTATAAATATGAAGCCATTAAGGAAACAATCGAAAATAAAATTACAAAACGAATAACTATCAATTCATATAAAAATTCCAAGTACATTGGACTCCTTTTGAAACTTGAGAATAAAAAACAATACAAAATAATACAAGAAAAACTAAAGGAAATCGCTGGGTATTGTAAATTAGAAAAAAAGGAATAAAATGAAAAAACAGATTAAATACGTATTCGTTCTTGCCTTATTCACTAGTTGCGCTCCAAAAGAAGCCGTATTTGTTTATGGGAAACACTACCAAAAACACAATGATTTTAAAAGTCTGGTCAAAACGGTCGAATTGATGCCTTCAGCTATTACAACCAAGCAAGTCAAAGAAATTCTTGGTGATCCTATTGACAATGGTTTTGATTACCGGTATTTAACCGATTCCATCAGTCCGAATAAATGTGCTGTTGGTGCCGTTTTTAATATTGATAATCAAGGAATTATAACCCATCGTTGGGTAGATGAAATTTGCGAATAAAAAATAACTTAATGAAAATAATCAGCTTCCTGTTGCTTGTTCCCTATTTTGTTTTGGCACAATATCCCAAATCACCGTTTTATAAAACGCTGGATAGCATAAATAGTATTTTATATCAAACTAGAACAGTGCGGTTCATAGACAAGGATAATAATTATTTCTTCTTGCGTAAAATAAAGGCAAATAAAAAAGGAGATGTCCTTCTTATAGATAGTTTAACCAGTGATTACAAAAAAAACAATCAGCTAATTTTCAACATATTGAAGATTAAGGAATTTAAAATGGATGGAAATAAAATTCAACTACTAGATCAAAAAAACCAAAAAATAGGTACAATTATCAATGTTGAAATACAATACATGAAACCAATAATAAAACAATTAGCTGCCTTGCGAGTCCTTTGTATCTTGTATGAAAAAGAAAATTCCAGTAATACGATTGGAAATTAAAATAAAAACTAAACTTTAAAACTATGAAAAAAATAATCCCCCTTTTCCTATTCCTCCTTATCGCTTTGAGCAGCCAAGCTCAAGAAAAAAAAGCGGAAGATTGTGATTGTCCTAAACCAACCGATAAACAATTTGAGACAGTATGCAACTCTATTTATGCAAAAAAAGACGTAATTGAAGGAAGCCAATTTGGGTTCCAATTCCAAGAAGACTTTTGGGAAATGTCGTGCGCAAAAGTTGGAGTTGACACTCCGGAACAGGCCAAAAGGAAAATTCAATGTATGTGGAATAAATACAAAGCAGAATTTAGATGTTATGGACATTCTGATGTCACCTTACATAGTGCCAATGTACTCAAATTCAGTGTTGATACAGGATTTTCTGAATTTCTATTTACTACAGTCAAAAAATATGAATTAGATGTTAATTTTAAAGACCCAACAGATAATAAAACTATTCTTGATTTCGTAGAATCAGAACTAGCTTTCTATCGCAAATCAACTTTTATCGTTAAGGCTGATGAATACCAAAGAACGTATGACCTCTTGATTAAATACGGCGCAAAACATGCTAAAGATTTAATGAAATAAAACTATGAAAAAAATAATCCCCCTTTTCCTATTCCTCATTATCGGTTTTACAAGCCAAGCACAAGAAAAAAAAGCAGAAGTTTGTGATTGTCCAGAGCCAACGAAAGATCAATTCACTAGTGTTTGTCAAGCGATTTATGACAAAGAAGTATATGAAGGTTCAGGACCATTTAGTTATGTGTACCAAGAAAATCTTTGGGAATTATCTTGTGTGAAGCCAAACGAATCAATAGAAATTGCAAATATAAAAATACAATGTATATGGAATAAATACAGACAAAATTTTAGATGTTACGGCTATCCAGATTCAATTGCCACAGACCTTAATATTTTAAAATTTAGCCTAGATACTGGATTTACAGCATTCATAAGTGAAGCCGTAAAAAAATATGATCTCGATATGAATTTTGAAGATCCTGCGGATAACAAAACGATATTAGATTTTATAAAAGATCAAATTAAAATAGTTAGCAATTCACCACCTGTAGACACTGAAAAAATCACTGAATACATCAGATTATACAAAATGCTTGCAGACAACGGCGCCAGACACGGCAAAGACTTATAAAAACACTTTTTAATACAACCCACACAAATGACTTTCGAAGCAATTTTTACCGCATGTATTCAAAATCAAAAAGTAATTGGTTTTGGTTTTCAAAATCCTACAAGAGTAAAACTCCCAAATAATTTTTATGCCTTTCCTGGCGGGTATTTCACACTATACGAAAACGGATATAAAGTAATGGTTAATGGCGCTTCTATAGGAGCAACCGCCATTCAGGAAATCCTAATTTTAGATCCAGAGGGAGTGCCTGTTGCAAGAGATTCGCAAGATCTGGGAGATATTGAGTTTTAAAGGAAAATTATTTATACATTTCAAAAACAGAAATTACATTAGAAGATCTGCCAGCTTTGTCTAAACTCCAAAACCTGAAAGAACTTCATATTTCAGCTGAAGAATCCAAAGAATACATCGTAGAAAAAATTAACCCCTAACCAATTAACCCAAATTCACAACTCACCACCTGCATAACCACACTTTTTTCATTCTTCAAAAGGTAAAATTCCCCATTCATTTCCTGTACAAACCGCGCCAAAACTATACCCACACGAATGCCCTCAGCATCCACTAGAGCAGGAGCGGGAATAACAACGGTCCCAACAGCAGTAGGACTAAGATAAACCGTATCCGAGGATCCAAAACTAAAAATAGTGTGTTCAAAATCAAGAGTCAAGTGCCCTATTCGCAGTGCAAGATGCGTAGCTCCAACAGCAAAAGAAACACTCTTTCCTTCAAAATCTGGAATGCTAAAACCCATAGTCCAGTCAAAATGAAATGGAGAACGCAACAATCCCTCCAATCGAGCACCCGAGGTCAACAAATAGCCATTAAGCAGCTGTTGTCCAGCAGCAGTTTGCAATCCACTATAAACCGTTCGCGCCCCACGTTCCGAATTAAAATCCAAATCTTTAATCTTCGTAAACAAACTCACCAAGCGCTCGTGCAAGGTTCCATCTTTAAAACTACACAAAAAAGGATTCAACCCCATCTTAAAAAATCGAACACTCTTCATACATTTTCCAAACTCAGAGCCGTTTTCCCTTACTCGCAACATACTATCTTTCGTCTTAATAGCTTCACCATTAAATCCACCTCCAGCGCTCCGCGCCAAAGGAACCCCCTTCCGAATATAAAAATTAGTATCCCCAATAGTTCCTTTCAATTGTACTATACTTTTAACTTTAGCCATCTTTATCTCAATAAGTTATCCTCCAAAGATAATGAATATATCATTAGTATATATAATAAGTTTATAGTAACTATATAGTAACCTATAGTAATATAAAACCACAGTAATTGCCCTTTAATCTACAAATAAACAGTCTAAATACCAGGGTGATTCCTATTGGTCTGAGAAAGAAAGATTAGTTCCTGATCCCCTGGGGTGAATCTACAACGAATTATATTTTAACCTTTTGTTTAAGAAATCAAAGGAATACACACCACCCTTTAAATCCTCCTTCTAAACCAAAACCTAAATCTGGAAGCCATTAATATTAATATAGCTTTCTACTATTAAAATTCGATTATTGACGCTTATTATTAAATTTTAATTTCAATGGTTTATCTATTAAAAATAAATAAATTTGAGAAAAAAAAGAAGCTCTTATTTTTTTTAGTTTTAGATCCAATTATTAAAACGCAGATTATGAAAAAATTAATGTTTACCGTTCAAGTAATTCTATTATTTATTTTTTATTCTTGTTCAAAAGATGAAAGTCAAATACCAACACCTAATGTAATTGTAAAAACTCCAACTTCGGTTAATGTTGTTAAAACTAACCCAATAAAAGTATTGATGCATTATATGCCTTGGTTTGAAACAAATGATAGTAACAATGGGACGTGGGGATTGCATTGGACTATGGCTTTATCAAATCCTAATTATATAGATAATGTAACTGGTAAGAGGCAAATTGCTTCATTTTATTACCCTCTAATAGGACCCTATCATTCTGGAGACCCTGCAGTAATTGAATATCATTTATTATTAATGAAATATTCGGGAGTTGATGCAGCAGTAATTGATTGGTATGGGACGCACAATATTTACGATTATAAAATAAACTTTGATAATAGTGATCAATTTATAAAAAGAACAAAAGAGGTAGGAATTGATTTTGGGATTGTTTATGAGCCTTATATTACTACAAATGTTGAAAATGTTACAGGTCAAAATAAATCTTTAGCAGCAATTGATGATTTAAAGTTTTTAAAAAATAATTATTTCAACCAAACAAATTATCTGAAAATTAATGACGAAACTGCATTTTTAGCTTTTGGCAATAATTTTACTGGAAATGAATGGAATTCGATATTTAGTTCTTCTGAGGTCACTCCAAGAATGTATTTTTTGCAATACTTAACAAATAGTAGTAGTTTAACATCTATCAATCCAAGTCCTGGAGAGTTTTTTTGGGTAAACTCTAGTGATAATATTGGTCAAACTAATTGGGATATAAATTATAAAGGAGCTAAAATCAGTGGTGCTTATCCTGGATTTAAAGATTATTATATTCAGGGAGGATGGACAAATAACCACTTAAATTGGGAAATAAATTTAGGCGTTGACACTCTGAAAGATAGACTTAATTTAACAAAGAATTTAAATGCAAATGTAGTTCAAATTCAGACATTTAATGATTTTGGCGAAGGTACAATGATGGAGCCTACTGTTGAATTTGGATTCTCCTTTTTGAGTGAACTTCAAAAATTCACAGGTGTTCCATATTCAACAAAAGAGCTTGAGTTGATTTATAAATATTATTTATTAAGAACTAAATACAAATCTACAGTTACAGATTCCCAAACAAAAGAAATATTTAATTACTTAATTACTCTTAAAGTAGATGATGCTGAAAGTTTAATAAATAAATACTATAAGTAATGTAAATTAGTCCGTAAAAAAGAAAGTAATTTACATACTTCAATTAAACTGTAACTTTATTTGATTGCAATTAAATCTAATAGCTTACAAGAGTAATTAAAAAAAATATTTTACAAAATTTCAAACCAATTTGATTATTGTGGTCTGTACGTGAAATGGAAGGCTCCTTCCCATAACTTATAGATAAACTGCTTTAGGATTTTGATTCCTTGGAGCAAAAGGGATTAGTTCCTGATCCCAGAGGGGGCCGAGCGTTTAGAAACAGTCCAGTGGACTGTTTTAGCGAAGGAGCCAGCCGGCGCAAAGGCAAAACCAAACCAAAATAAATTTTAGAGTTGTTAAAAGGGATTACTGGCGTGATCCCAGAGGGGGACTCCTACAAAGAAAACTCAAACCAAAATAAATTTTGGTTTGGTTTTTTGTTTTCAAGTTCGCGTTTTAAAGCAAGCTTTAGCGCTACTTGAAAACAAAAAACCCGAAACTTTCGTTTCGGGTTTTCTTTGCGGAGAAAGAGGGATTTAATTGCTCATTCTATATTGTTGTTAACCAGCGTGATATAAGTTAAATTATTTTTGGGTAACCGAATTTACCCCCTTTTTAATCGTAATTAATTACATTAAATTGTGAGTACTAAAAGTACGAATAAAATCTAATAAAACAAGGCGATTAGAATAAAAGAATACTAAAAATTGAACTAGTTGCTTAATACCATTTCTGTTCCGTTTGGATAAAATATTGATTGCTATATTTTTCAAAATTTAACCAAAAATCAAGTGAGCTACTTGTTCATATTTTAATCCCGCATACAAACAAAACTCTTCGATAGTTAAAAACTCATTTTCGAGCTTGTTGAGGTCAGTTTTTACTTTTCGCATTAATCTGGTACTTTGGCGATAACTCTTGCCTGTTATGCGCTGTATGTCTTTCGGATAGATGCAAACCCTCTGTTTTTCAATTTTCATACACTATCTATGCCTTTGACTAGGCTTTGATTAGCTTAAACCTGCTGGTATGCAATGTTTAAGGTTATACAAAAGTAACTTTTTTTAAAATATAAATTTCTTCTGCAATTTACAATGGTTTATGATGCTTTTAAATAGGTATTTATGTCGATTTAAGCCATTTGTGTCGCTTTGCGACATATGGAACTGTCCTTGCTTTTTTATTCTGTTTAATTGGCTAAAATTTGTTCCGAAATCAATCGAAAGGTGTTGCAACAGGATGATGATTGAGGAATTTGAAATAGTATTAATTTAAAATTTTAGAAATTATGGCAAGGCAAAAAGGCATAATTAAGTTGAAAGGTACTATCGGAGATATTACTTTTTACAAAACCCAAGACGGGCATTTGGCTCGTGAAAAGGGGGGAATCGACGCGAGTAGAATTGCGAGCGATCCAGCATTCCAAAGAACACGTGAGAACGGTTCCGAATTTGGAAGAGCCGGGAAAGCCGGCAAGATTTTGAGGACCTCCTTGAGAGCTTTGCTCTTGAATTCTGCCGATGGCAGAATGGTGAGTAGATTGACTCAAGCGATGGTCAAAGTGATCCAGGCGGACGTAACCAGTTTGAGAGGGTTGAGAAACGTGATTGATGGCGAAGCGGAATTGCTTGCCGGTTTTGAATTCAACATCAGGGGAAAACTGGGCACCAGTTTATTTGCACCATTTGTGGGAGCAATTGACCGTGTGTCTGGCGATATCACTGTTGATATTGATCCATTTATTCCGGCGAATATGATTGCTGCTCCTACAGGAACAACACATTTTAAAATCATTTCAGCTGGTGCCGAGATTGATTTTGAAGCAGAAACTTTTGTGGAAGCACATTCTGAAACTGCAATCCTTCCTTGGGATGGTGTTGCAACTGTTGCCGTTAACCAAGTAAATGCCGTGACTCCAAACAGTACAAAACCTTTGTTTTTGGCTTTGGGAGTGGAATTCTACCAAGAAGTTAATGGTCAAATGTATGCCCTTAAAAATGGTGCTTACAACCCATTGGCATTGGTTCAAGTGAGTGGATTGTAAGATGGTTTTATTACTATCGAGAACTTATTTCCCTGATGGAACAAATGGCAAACTCGAATGCGAGGGCAAATTGATCTGTAACACGATTGAATTGCCTTGGAAGAATAACGAAACGAAAGTTTCCTGCATTCCGGAAGGGAAATATTTTATTAGAAAGCGGTACAGCAAGAAATTTCAATGGCATTTGGAGATAACTAATGTTGAAAACAGAAGTTTAATTCTGTTTCATCCTGCCAATAATGCTTTGAGGGAATTAAACGGTTGTATTGCTCCAGTAACAAAACTTTCTGGACCAGGTTTAGGTCTAATGTCTCGAAAAGCTTTTTCCAAATTTAAAGCTTTGGTTTATAAAGCTTTAAATAGTAACAAAAGTGTTGAATTAATTGTAAAATCTTAATTTTAGATTATGAAAAAAATAATAAATAGAGTTAAAGCTCCCACTCCTAAATTTTTTAAAGTGCTTCGAAATATTGGTTTGGCATTAGCTGCCGTTGGTGGAACTATTTTGGCTGCACCAATAGCTTTGCCAGTTGTGGTAACTTCTATCGGAGGTTATTTAGCGGTTGCTGGTGGTGTCGTTTCGGCAGTTAGCCAATTGACAACCACAACCGAAAAAGCCGATGCAACATAGTAATTCGACTGTAATTGGTACAGCCGGAGGTACATTTTTGAGTATTTTACCGAATTTGCATTCGGAAGATGTTTTAAAAACTGTCATATTAGCGACTCTTGGAGCGATTGTAAGTTTTATTATATCAATGACACTCAAATACCTCATCAAGAAGCACAAAAAATAGTCTAATTCTAGTTGTGGTAACCTTTGGATTAGACCCTATTAAAGCCCAAACCGTAGTAGGAATGGGCTTTTTTAGTTTAGATTTCTTCGAAAATATTCAAGGTCACTTCTTCGATAACTACTTTTGCATTTAGGCAATATAATCCATTATATTTTGCGCAGTCAATGGCTTTTGGTCTGCTGTCAAATATTCCGAAAAAGACTCTTGACATTTTACTTTTCCAAATATCGGTTTGGTATAGAATGAACAGTTTCATAGTATAGATCATTTAGGTTACTAAAAATTATTTCCTGCAATAGCGGTACAAAATGGCTTTACGGATGTCATTTATGAGCATCATATCCTCTTTATATTGCTTTTCTTTTTTCTCCAAAAGTTTGAGAGCTGCAACATTTTTTAGATGCTGCTCGTGCTCCAGCATCATCAAACTGGCTTGTGGATTGAACTCTTTTTTGAACTCTTGAAGGCGTAAAAATGGAATAACTGAACCAATCAAGAATTGATGCCAGAATTTTGTTTGCCATAAACTATACGCCACAAAAAATAGGCTTTCACAATCTTCTTCTTTCTCAAAAATGATGACAAAACTATTTGTGAACTGCTCTTTTTGGGGCTTCCCGCTGTTCATACCCTTGTTAAGGACGAATAAATGGGGTTTGTTGTAAAGAGTGTCTTTTCGGTGGGTTTTGATGATAAAATTGGTCATAGCTTCGGATTTAAGGGATGTGCCTCGTTGAACTCGCCACACTTAAAATTTTTAAAAGAAAAAAAAAGAAAAAAAAGAAAGTCATCTCACAAGTGGAGGTTTCAAGAAAAGCAAGTTTTTTCAAGAAAATACTACCCGGCTTTTTACGATAAAGTTGTTCGGAAGTGGGTTTTTGAGTTTAATCAAATGTTGTAGCGAAACGAAAACGTAGGGTGGAGATTTTATTGAAAACCGTAGGCTTGAACTTTCTTTTCTTGAAACTGGAGCTTACCTTTACTTTCTTTTTATTTATTTTTTTATTTTTCTTTCTACCGAGGTGTTTCTATTGTAGACAAATTAAAAACGGTGATGAGATATAGGGTCGTCATCGGAAAGGGTGTGGATTTTTAAAACAGAAAAAAGAAATATCAAATCCATTCCAATTATTTTTCTGTTTTAAAAATCCACACTCTTTCTTGGACTTGATTTTGTGGGTATTGAAAATCACTTTACGGAGGTTTTTAATTTTATGGTACAGGTTTTCAAGTGATTTTCAATACTTACAAAAACAATGAAAAAATAATACGTAGTGCGTCGGCAGCAGCTCAAAGCAAGTGTGTGGTTTTTTATTTGCTTACTGGGGTGTTTCTGATTGCTTTAGTGGAAAAGCTGGTGCCATAGACTTGAAAGAAAAAAGATGCTTCGGGCTGGTCAGAGTTATATTTAGGAACGGTATGGCATCGGCTTTTCCGCTGAAGCAATTACTGCTTGTTTTCTGGCAAATAAAAAACCACACTCTTGCTGGCTTCTCTTGATTTTGTGGGTGTTGTAAATTGCTTATTCCTATGTCGTGAATGTTAGAAATAGAGTTGATAAGCAATTTGCAACACGCACAAAAACAATGCAAATACTCACCGCTTTAAACATCAAGTTGCTAAAAACAGTGACCGTGAACGTCCTTGAAACTAGGTAGTTCAGTAAAAGTTCTTATGAAATGGCGAACGTTGTTAATGACAGTGGCGAAGGGCGGCTTTTTTTATTGCAGGCCGGTGCGAGGAAGCAATAAAAAAAGCTGTCCTAGAGCCACTGGCTAGCGCGTTGGCCGAGGGGCTGTTTTACATAAATGATATTATAGCTTCATTGCAAAAACCAAAAACCAATATAAAAGCTTTGTAATGAACTATAATACTCAATTATGTAACACAGCTTGGGGAAAAAAATTACTGGCGCGAGTCACGCAGTGTACGTGTTTTTGTCTCAAAAACCGTGACAGTAATTTTTTTTGGAGCGTTGGCAAAGGAGTGGCAACTGAAATGTAAAACGTTCTTTCACCAGTGAACGAAAAAGAATGTTCTCGTTATGATAAATGTAATTAGTGAAATGAAGCAAACAAAGACTTGAGTTTAGGAATACTTGGACTAAATGAAAGTTTTGTGCAGCTGAATGAGATAATGATTAAGAAAAAAAAAAGACATCTGCCTTTTAAAACAAACGTCTTTTCTAAAATATATAATTAACTTTAAAACTTCGTTTGTTGTATTCTAACCGCATTTAAAATTGCCAACAATGCCACACCCACATCGGCAAAAACGGCTTCCCACATTGTGGCTAATCCTCCTGCACCGAGTACCAAAACAATTGCTTTTACGGTAAATGCCAAGCTAATATTTTGCCAGACGATCTGTTTTGTTTTTCTACCAATATTTATGGCTGTATATATTTTATAAGGTTGGTCGTTTTGAATTACGATGTCGGCTGTTTCAATTGTTGCATCACTTCCTAAACCACCCATTGCAATTCCTGCATCAGCTAGGGCAACTACTGGCGCATCGTTTACACCATCGCCAACGAATGCAATTTTTAGGTTTTTTAATTTCAATTCCTCTACTTGTTCCACCTTGTTTTCCGGTAATAAATCGCCATAAGCCTTGTCAATGTTTAATTCTTTTGCCACTGCATCTACAACGGCTTGTTTATCGCCTGAAAGCATTACGGTCTTGATGTTTATTTTGTGCAAACTTTCGATGGCTTCTTTTGCATCTTCTTTAATTTCATCGGCAATCAAAAAATAGCCGGCATATTTTTGATTGATAGCAATAACGATAATTGTAAATGCTGTATTGTCAATTTCTGCATCATAACTAATGCTGAATTTCTTCATCAGTTTTACATTTCCAGCCAAGATTTCGTTTCCGTCCACTTTCCCTTTTAATCCGTGTCCTGCAATTTCCTCGACATCGGTAACGGTTGCATTTTTCTCTGTTCCTTTTGCATATTCAATAATAGCTGTTCCAACGGGGTGAGTCGATTTGGTTTCTAATGCAGCCGTAAATTTTACTAAATCAGCTTCGGAAATATCCACTGCTATGACTTTTTGAACTTTGAAAACACCTTTGGTCAGTGTTCCTGTTTTATCCATAACGACCACTTGAATGGTTGCCATTATATCCAGAAAATTAGATCCTTTGACCAGAATTCCATTTTTACTTGCTGCACCAATTCCACCAAAATATCCTAACGGAATGGAGATTACTAATGCACAAGGACAGGAAATAACCAAAAAGATTAATGCTCTGTACAACCAATCGCTGAAAACATAATTATCGACAAAAGCAATAGGTATGAGACAAATGGCAATAGCTGCAAACACTACTGCTGGCGTGTATATTTTGGCAAATTTTCTGATGAACAATTCGGTTGGTGCTTTTTTGGCGGTTGCTTCCTGCACCATTTCCAAGATTTTTGAGAGCTTACTATCTGAATAAGCCGTTGTTACTTCGACCAAAACAACTGTATTCAGGTTTATCATTCCAGCAAGAACGGTTTCGTCTTTTTGTTTGGTATCAGGTTTACTTTCTCCTGTTAGGGCAGCAGTGTTGAACGAAGCGGTGTCAGAAATTAACTTTCCGTCCAGTGCCAGTTTTTCTCCAGGTTTTAATTGAATGATTTCTCCAATGGTGATTTCGGATGCTTTTTTAGAAACAGCATTTTTACCTTCCAATACAGTTGCAGTATCTGGCCTTTGGTCTAATAGTGCCTTAATGTTTGATTTTGCTCTTTGAACTGCTAATGTTTGAAATACTTCGCCAATTGCATAAAACAGCATTACAGCAACACCTTCTGGATATTCGCTAATTGCAAAAGCTCCAATGGTAGCAATACTCATTAATAAAAACTCTGAAAATATTTCACCTTTTCGGATGCTTTCAAATGCTTCTTTAAGCACAGGTAATCCAACAGGTAAATAGGCTATTATATACCACGCAGTTCTAACCCAATCTGTAAACCAAGTTGGTGTAAAATAGTTGTCGAAACCAATTGCGACAAGTAATAGTGTAAAACTTATGATTGCCGGTAGAAACATTTGAAGCGTGGTTTGGTCACCGCCTGAATGGTCGTGTCCGTCATCGTCAGAATGTTCTGGCTCATTGAGGGTTGTGCAACACCCTGTTTGTTTGTCGGTTTTACGATTTATTTTTTCCTCTAATGTGCAGCAAAGCTGTTTGCCACTTTCATCGTATTTGTGTTGGTGTTTCATTTTGTTTTGATATTAATTAGCAACAATTATCTCCTTTTTGTATTGGTGGACATTTTACCGAACCGTAGCTGCAATAAACACAACAATCTCCCTCTAATGGTTTGAGTATTGTTTTGCACTTTTCACATTCGTAAAAGAATTGACAAGCATCGGTTGGCATTATTTCTTCTTTTCTGTAACCACAGTTGGGGCAAGTTAAAGTTGATTTTAATTCAACTGTTTTCCCTTCAAAGGTTGTACAGGTTTTGCAATTTCTGTGTAGTTTATTTTGGTAATAATTTACGATTGTAGCAATAAGAAGTCCAAACATTCCGGTATAAATTAAGTAAGTTGGATTTTCTATTTTGCTAAAATAATAAGCAAAGAATATTACTATTCCACTCAGAATAGCAATTAGCAAAGGATACAAACAAAGATGTTTTCGATAAGAAATGTAAAGTCCTCCGATTGAAATTAAAACCATCGCTTGAAAAATCCACATTGTCCAACCTCCAAATAGTTCGATACTTCCCAGTCCAAGTGCTGATACCCCGAAAGCAAATAATGGGAAGCAACAAGGTGACAACAGGGCTGTTGTAAAAAGCCCTATTGTTCCAAATTTGTCTATATTTGATTTTAGTTTCATAATTATTTAATTTTGATGTAATCAAATCAATTTATCGTTTGTATAGTATTTATGTTTATTTATTATCATTGTAAATCGTTTCAATCTCTACTTATTGATTTAGAATCCATTCTTTTGCTTTTTCTCTGTCGGGCAAATCAAAATACATCAACTTCGCTTTTGTAAATGGTTTCATAATTGAACGCATACTCTTTTCCCATTTTTCACCACCTACAATAGTAATTCTTTCGATATCAGCAGAATGTGTGAAATTCATTTTTCCATAATTGATTTCGATTACACCATCTTCCCAAAAACCATTTGAACCAGAATCATCGTCCATTTCAAAATACCATCGAGCTTTTTTACCAGTACCAATAATATTATGGATAAACGGATGAATTTTTTCATAATCTTTAATACCCAATAAATCATTTGCCCTTGTAGCTATGATATTTTCCCCTGTAAAATCTAAAAGCTGTAGCATAATTATAAATATTTTGAAATTCAAAGTTGACTAATTCTTTTTTATGTTAATAAATACTAGATTTTACCATAGGTGATGCAACTTTTGATTCAGTAGAAGTTGTGTTTGAAGTAGTCATAATTATTATCTTTTAAATTATTCTCACTATTTTAAGTACTAATTGTTGCAGTCTTCTTCACCATACTTGTTTATCATATTTTGCTTCCATTTTATATACCTTTTTTGATGGTGTAATGAAAGTAGAAAATACAACGCACAAGCACCTATTATAGCTATAATGAACATATTTAATCCAACGGCAACACCAACAGCTGAAGTACACCAAACCGTAGCTGCAGTTGTTAATCCGTGTGATGTTCCTGTACTAGAATTGCGATAAATAATACCTGCACCTAGAAAACCAACACCTGTTACAATATTTGCAATTACTCTTGAAGTATCCGCAGAATTATTAACTAAATGTGCAGTAATAGCGGTAAATAAGGTTGAGCCAATACAAACTGCGGCATAGGTTCTTATACCAGCATCACTACCGTGTCTTTCTCTATCTAAACCAATAAATGCTCCTAATAAAAATGAAACAATCAGTTTAAAAACAATAATTAATTCGGCATTTATATCCATAAATCTATTATATTAAATGATTTTGGTTTTCTACAATTTTAGATAAATTAACCCATTGGAGCAATTAGTTTAAAAAAAGTGACTTACTGTTTTTAATAATTGCATCCAATGAGTATTACAGTTTATTCTTCCCCTTTGTTGGTTAATTTTGCATTTACAAAGAATGCGCCTTTTGTCACAATTTTTGCATTTGCAGGAATGTCTTTTACCAATGTTATAGCTGTATAACCCATATTAGAAACGCCTATTGCGACTTCTATTTTTTCAAAATTTGTTGTAGTCTCCTTGGTTTTTGGTTCTTCGGATTTGTTTTCTTCTTCTTGTGGTTCTTCTTCCGCTTTTTTATCGGTTACCACAAAAATATATTCTTTGCCATCTGCACTTACAATGGCATCGGTTGGAACAGCATCGGTAGTAACATTATTTAAACTTACAATCGCAGTGATATTCATTCCGTCTATTAGTCCCGATTTATTACCTTGAACGGTGGCGTGCACAGGGATACTTTTACTGTCATTCTCAAAGGCTGCACCTATTGAATATACTCTAGCATTGTAATCTTGACCTGAATTATTCGTAATTCTAAAATGTATAATTTGCCCCACTTTTAGCATAGGTAAATCTTTTTCGAAAATATTCAAATCCAAATGCAATTGCGAGTTATCCACAATTTCGGCAACAGGTGAAGACACATCAACATAACTTCCAATTTTAGAAAACACATTGCTTATGGTGCCAGTTATAGGACTAGTAACGGACAAAGCAGAGCGTAAATTACTATTGTTTAAACTACTTGGATTGATACCCATTAACTGGATTTGTTGTTGTAAAGAGGCTCTACGCGTTCTAATTGATTTTAGTTCTGCATCGGCATTTTGGTAGTTTTTTAATGCTCCTGCGTTTCCTGCATTGAGTTCTTTTTGTCTTGCTAATTCTTGTTCGGCAAAGATTATTTTACTGGAAGTACTCAAATATTCTTCCTGCAATTGAATGAATTGTGGGTTAGCAATTGTGGCAATTACTTGTCCTTTTTTTACAAAATCTCCAAGTTGGACGTTGATACTTTTGACCACGCCGCCATACATTGAAGTGGCATTGGCTTTGTTGTTATTAGGAACTCTCAAGGCACCATTGGCTTTGAGTGTAGCGGTTAATTGTTTTTGCTCGATTGTTCCGTATTGAATATCTACCGTTTTTATTTGTTCGGCTGTGAGTGAAGCTATTGTTTGTTCTGGTTCTTCGGTTGTGATTTTTTGTTCCTCTTCCTGGGATTTATTTTCCTTACTTCCGCAGGAAATCAGCAAGAGGCAAGAGATTATTAGCAAAAGGGATTTCATATATTTTATTTTTAAAGATTTCATTTTTTTTAATTTATTTATTTGTGAAATAATTGAATTCAATAATCGCTTGATTGTAGGCATTTAGATTGTCTAAATAATTTTTTCGTATCTCAATGGCTTGGCTCAAATACAATGAAAAATCGGCGTAACTAATTTCTCCGGCTCGATAGGATTGATTGGCGGCTTTTATGATTTCGTCAGCCTGTTGCAAACCAGAAGTTTCATAAAATTGTAAACCCGACACGCTTTTTTCTACTTCGGTTTGCCTTTGTGCCAAAGAAGATTTTAGTATTTGTGTTTGGTATTGCAACTGTTGTTCCTGCATTTCTTTTTCTATTTTGGCTGCTTTTATTTTATTGCTGTTGGCTCCAGTTCCGAAAACAGGGAATGAAGTCGCTATTGAAAAACCACTATATGGGTTCTCAATGCCATATAATTTCTGCGAAAAAAACCTACCTGTAAATTCTGGTAAGCGATTGCTTTTTTGGATGGCAATTTCACTATTGGCAATTTCAACATTTTGTTGCAATAAAAGAAGATTAGGATGGTTTTCTGATGTGTTTTGCAACCCATATTCCAATTTTACCAAGGGTTCAGCAAGCGGTAGAATGGCTTCAGAACTATTGAGCAATTGCATTAATGCCTGTTGTTGCACCAACATTTCTTTTTGAAGCTGGATGATATTGGTTTGAATTTCTTTTAACTTTACGTTTGCTGAAATTTTTTCGATACCGGCACTTTCTCCCGTTTTCACTTTTAGGATCGTGGTTTTTAACAAGCCAACATAAATACTGTCTAATCGCTGATACAAAGCTGTCTTGTCCTGTAAATACCACAATTGATAATATACGGAACGGATATTTTTTTTCAATTCGGTATTGATTACTTCCTTGTTGTATTCGAAATATTTTGTTTGTTCCCGATAGTAATTTTTCTTGGCTTGGTTTACTTGGGGCATATAGAAACTTTGTTGTAACCCAATTTTTAAAACACCCGTTTTATCAGTAGGTTGCAAATCTTCATTTTCCACAAATATTCCCGTTTTGGGAAATTCCTTGTTTCCTTTTATCAGGAACCGGTTTTTTGCGATTTGCGATTGATTGATGTTGTATTGCAAATTGTCTTTTAAGCCCAATTTCAAAACTTCATCGATACTTTTTCGGGATTGTGCTTGACCATTATTGAATGAAAATAATAATCCAATAACTAAAATAGTTGTAATTGATTTCACTCTTGGTTTTCTTTTTAATTTTAGTTTTGTGTTGAAAATAATGTAAAGCAAAGGCAATACGAACAAGGTCAAGAATGTTGCCGAGATTAATCCGCCAATTACTACGGTAGCCAATGGTTTTTGTACTTCGGCACCAGCACTATGTGACATTGCCATCGGTAAAAATCCTAACGATGCTACGGTAGCCGTCATTAAAACTGGTCGTAATCTTATTTTTGTTCCTTCGATTACCCGTTTTATGACATCATCCCAACCTTCTTTTTCGAGTTGGTTGAATGTGCCGATTAATACAATTCCGTTCAATACCGCTACTCCAAACAATGCAATAAAACCAATCCCTGCCGAAATACTAAAAGGCATTCCACGAAGCAGTAAAGCAAATACACCACCAATGGCACTCATTGGAATTGCCGTGAAAATTAAACCAGCTTGTTTCATTGAATTGAACGTAAAATACAAAAGCATAAAAATCAGCAAAAGAGAAATTGGCACTGCAATCATCAAACGGTTGGAAGCTTTTTGTAAGTTCTCAAATGTTCCTCCATAGGTAAAATAATAACCCGATGGCAATTTTACTTTTATAGCTAACTTATCTTGAATTTCTTTAACCACGCTTTGTACATCTCTATCTTGTATATTGAAACCAATAACAATTCTACGTTTTCCAGCTTCTCTACTGATTTGCGCAGGACCTAATTTAAAATCAACTTTTGCCACTTGTGATAATGGTATTTGATTACCAGAAGGTGTTGGTATCAATAAATTATTTACATCGTCGATACTTCTTCTTGACGTACTGTCTAACCTTACCACTAAATCAAACTTTCGTTCGTTTTCGTAAACTACACCCGCTGCTTTTCCTGCAAAAGCAGTACTCACAATACTGTTTATATCTTCTACATTGAGTCCATAATTGGCAATTCGTAAACGATCGTATTCAATGTTAATTTGTGGCAAACCATCCACTTGTTCTACCTGCGGCGATGAAACCCCTTTTACTTTTACGATTACATTTTCTACTTTTTTGGCATATACAGAAAGGCTGTCCAGGTTTTCTCCAAATATTTTTATGGCCACATCTTGTTTAATACCCGTCATTAGTTCATTAAAACGCATTTGAATGGGTTGGCTTTTTTCTACAAAAACTCCAGGAATCACGCTTAATTTTTCTTCTAACGCATCGCCTAATTCATCATAAGTTCTGCCAGATTTCCATTCGTCTTGCGGTTTCAGGATAATCATCATATCCGTGGCTCCGGGAGGCATTGGGTCAGTAGGTACTTCTCCAGCACCCGTTTTGCCCACTACCATTTTTACTTCCTCAAATTCTTTGGCAATTCTTGCACCCTGCATAGAGGTCTCAATACTTTGAGACAAGGATGTTTCCAACGGCATTTTAAACTCAAATGCATAATCTCCTTCGGCTAAATTGGGGATAAACTCTCCACCCATTTTGGTAAAAATAAAAACGGTAATCAACAATAAAGCAACAGTAAGACCTACGACTTTGTATTTTATGGCAATTACTTTTTCTAAAAGAGGTTCGTATTTGCCGTACAAGAAATCCATCATTTTATCCGAAAATGTTTTCTTGTGACTGATGTGTTTTGGCAAAAACAAGGCACTCATCATTGGAATGTATGTTAACGAAAGTATCATAGCACCGATAATGGCAAACGAAACTGTTTTTGCCATTGGGCCAAACATTTTTCCTTCGATTCCTACCAATGATAAAATTGGGAAGTACACAATCATAATGATGATTTGTCCAAAGGCAGCACTGCTCATCATTTTCTTGGCACTGTTTTCAACCGCCAGATCCATTTCGAGTTGGGTGAGTCTTTTTTTGCTTTTATTGTGTTCCAGAAAATACAATGAAGCTTCGACGATAATTACGGCACCATCCACAATCAATCCAAAATCTATTGCACCGAGGCTCATTAGGTTTGCGCTCACTCCAAATATTCTCATTAATGCCAAGGCAAAAAGCATTGAAAGAGGTATTGCAGAAGCGACAATAAGTCCTGCACGAAGGTTTCCGAGGAACAAAACCAACACAAAAATGACGATTAAAGCTCCTTCAACCAAGTTCTTTTCAACAGTAGAAATAGCACGTTTTACAAAGGTACTTCGGTCTATAAAGGGTTCTACTACTACATCATCGGGCAATGATTTTTGTATGATAACCATTTTATCTTTAACCCTTTGAACCACCTCGTTACTATTTGCCCCTTTTAGCATCATCACAATGCCACCAACCGCATCCACTTTTCCATTAAAAGTCATTGCACCATAGCGAACAGCACTACCAAACTTTACATCGGCAACATCTTTTATAAAAATGGGGACGCTGTTGGGATTGCTTTTTACCACGATGTTTTTTACATCTTCCAACGAAGTTACCAAACCAACACCACGAATAAAGTAAGCACTTGGTTTTTTGTCAATATAAGCACCACCAGTGTTTTGATTGTTTTTTTCCAAGGCATTGAAAATATCAGGAATAGTTACTCCCATTGCTTTTAAACGATTTGGGTTCACACCAACTTCATATTGTTTTAATTTACCTCCAAAACTATTTATTTCAGCAATTCCGGGAGTTCCGTTGAGTTGTCTTGCAACAATCCAATCTTGCATAGAACGCAAATCCATTGCTGAATATTTATTTTCACTTCCTTTTTTTGGATGTAAAATGTATTGATACACTTCGCCAAGACCTGTACTTACGGGACCTAATTCGGGTGTGCCAATACCTTGAGGAATTTGGTCGGTTGCTTCTTTTAGCCGTTCACTAATTAATTGTCGTGCAAAATAAATATTTACATCATCGTCAAAAACAACAGTTATTACCGACAAACCAAAGCGAGAAATGCTACGGGTTTCTTCTAAATCGGGAAGATTTGCAATACTTTGTTCTATTGGAAAAGTGACTAACTGTTCTACTTCTTGCCCAGCCAAGGTTGGACATAGCGTAATGATTTGTACTTGATTGTTTGTTATGTCTGGTACGGCATCGATGGGTAATTTGGATGCACTCCAAACTCCCCAAATGATGAGAAATAAAGTCATCAAACCAATGATGAATTTATTATTTATACTAAAATGAATGATTTTGTCTAACACTATTTTTAGGATTATTATTTAATACTTAATTTATTACTCCCGTTATTTGAATTTGTCAAATACGGTAAAGTGATTAATGGAAAACAATAGCGTGATTAATGCGCAAGTCATTAATCGTACTTTATTTAACCAACATTAATCAAAAAAATTAAGCATTAATTTGTGGCGGTTGCCAAATGCTTCCGAAGAAACTGGAAGTTAAAATAGATTTGTATTCAGGTGATTTTTTGTCAATTATCGTTTTAACAGAAACTAAATTATATACATAAATAGTATTATAAGCGAAACCTTGGCACCCGCAACAGTTGCAAACGCATAAAGGTGAACAGGCATCCTTGTTGTGAGTATGGCTTGATTCCTTGTTGATTGTAACTTTATTATACGACACATCCTGCTTCATATCTGCGCAAGGCATACAGGAAAGTATTAGAATAATAATTGATAATATGAAGTTTAGCATTTTCACGGCTGTAAAAATAGGTATTTTATTTAATTGTCAATACATAATAATTCATTAATTTGCCGATTAATGCTTTAGGATGAAATACTATTATTGCAAGAGTATTCTATTTTTATAGAAATTAGCGAAATGAAGCAAACAAACCCTTCGTCTACGCTCAGGGTGACAGTGAGTTTAGGAATACTTGGACTAAATGAAAGTTTTGTGCAGCTGAATGAAATAATGGACTGGTTAATTGATTTTCTTTTAGGTATATTTATTGTTATAAATATTTATGAAAATACAACTGGAAATTAGCCAAAAACACGTTTTTGATAGAAAATTTGTTTTTTGGTTTAAGACGATGTATATTTGCAAAGTCATTTCCCTAGGGAAAAGGACCTGGTTCGTGAAAACGTACGCCACAGCACCGTAGCCTGTGGCTTTTTTTATTTTACCCTCTTTGTATATTTGTCTTCGTAGTATTTTTGGTTTCTTGCATCATCAATATGAAAACAAGAAATTATCATATAGTCTGGAGTGATTTTTTCCATTACTACTAGAAAGTTTCCTTCTTTGAACCAAAAATAGTCCCTGATTCTACCATCTGCTTCTAAGAACTGGAAACAAGTAACATCATCCGTATCTTTATTTTCAAGTATTGGTTTTATCCAATGAATTTTGTTGGCTCTTTTTTTGTCAAAACATCTTTTGCCTTTATCTCCTCTTGTAATGATTTTTACAAAAGTGTGTGGATAGGTTTCAAAACCATCTTCTTTTGAATTTGCTATATCTATTTTTACTTTGCAACCATCAAAATAAAAAACGTTGTCAATAAAATCGGCTTTGAATAATCGAAATAGTTCTTCTAAATGTTCAGCTGATGGGTCAATTCCTAAATTAGGTATGTGATCATCCAAATTAAATAAATCCATTATAGTTTTATTTTGGGTTGGTGATCAAAAATATTGAATTTGGTTTCCCACGGCTCTGTTCCTTCTTCGAGATTAAAACCTGATTTAGTTTCTAAATATTGAATAAAATCCATTCTGTTAGGAGTTGGATTCTCGATATTCTTCATTACTACTCTTGTTTTATAAGTAATTGCTCCAATAAAAAAATCGGCTAATTGAAAGAAATTATTATCGTGAGAATGTAAATGTTGGAATTGTTTGAATGGGCTTTTGCCTTTGTATTCATTGTCAAAAACTTCATTTATTTTTTTTAGTTTTTCTCTACCACGCGTATTTTGAATGTCTATAAAAACCCTGTATTCATCGCCATTACTATTATTTGGGCGTAATAAATAATAGGTCATTTTATAATAGAAATTGTCGTGCGAGCCTTGGTTAAAATCGGTATGATTTAGACGCTCTTTGTATTTGACTAAAACACAACGAAATTGTAATGATGAGCGAAAGAAATAATCTACTAATTCTTTGTATAATGCAGTTCTTGCATTTGAAAATTTATTCCATTTTAACTCTGATTTTTGATTGTGCTTTGCTAGTATTTGATTGAATTTTTTTTGTAATTCAACATAATCGGTCATTGGTACTTTTATGTAACCAATGCACATAACCGGAATATTATCATTTTCTAAATGACAACTTTCGTCGATATAAAAATCATATTTATTATTCATAAATTGTGGAAATTAATAGCAAATTCGACCAATTAGATGCTCAAAAGCGATTGAATTTTAAAAAGCGGAAATTTACAGAATAAATTGTTAAGGGAAATACTATTTTCAATTTACTTATTTTTCAAATCTAAAATGCCTATCATTAATATTTTTTAAGCGATAAATTATTTCTGATTTTTGAAAAAAATCACATAATCCGCTAAATTATACAAGTCTAGCAATTCAATATCATTTATTTTACTAGTTAATTGATCAATCTCAATAAAAGCAACATCATTTGCAAATGATTTTTCGCCAATAAGGTGTTCTATGTGGGTGTAAACTGCTTCTCGAAGTCTTGGGTTTTCTTTGTGAATTATGTAGTTTTTGAGGTATATTCTAATCCCTAAATCGGTTTGTTTTTCTAGGTTTTCTATCGATGCGAAATACATATCACTAATTCGTAGGCTAATCCCGTAATATTCAAGTGGTTTATCTTTTCCTTGTTGGTATTTTGTTAGGTTTGTTTCAGGTTGAAGAAATGCAGTTATTTTCCAACGTTCTACGACTGGAGCATAATGTACTAGTAGTTCTACTTCTTTGAAAAGGTAAGGATTGCCGTTGGCGGTGATGATTAATTCGGATTTATCTTTACCGTTTTTGATTATGAGATCTAAATCTTTGTTGAATAGGCGTAAGAGGTTGTTTAATTCTGTGAAGTGCTTTATTAGTTCTTCTTTTGGAATTTCGTTTAAGAGCAAGAAAACAAAATTGTTTTGTTTGAAATGGTTCCAGAAGTTGGTTATGTGGTTCATCGTTTATCGTTTATCTTTTATCTTTTATGGTTTTGTCGTAGGCAATCAGATTGAACATTTCTCGCATTCTACTTCTAACCCGATTCCCATAAACATTCTCAATTTCAGTAGCCGAAAGGTTTGTAGTTATATGCGTTTGGATTTTTTTACTTGTAAAAATATCATAGCGACTTAATAGAATTTCTGCCATTACGTTACATTCGTTTCCGTAATATTTCAGGTTGTTTTCTGTTCCTAAATCGTCAAAGCATATTGTTTTGGGTTCTGATTCGTATAGTTTGCCTTTGCTATATTTGTGAATGATTTGGTAACCATCCTGGATAAATTCAAAGCTTATGTCTCGACACGGTTTTACGAAAAATTTATGCTCTGTTGTCGCCAAGTGTTTCATTAAATTCATTAGGGATGTTTTGCCACAGCCGATTGGGCCAGAAAGTAAAATTCCTTTGTTGCCGTTGATGCCGTACTGAAAACAAGTTGTTTCGTCTTTAAGAAAATAGGCGATGAGTTTGTAAATTATGGGGTAATCACTTTCAAGTATTTTGAAATGATTGCCGTATAATTCAATGCCTTTTTTCTCCAGCCAAGCAATTATTTCCGTGTAGCTATAATGGCTCTGAATAATCTTTGTCTGTTCCTGTGTTGAGGTGTTTTGCTCTGTTGGATTGTTCATTTGAAATGAATTTAGGTGCGTTTAATATCCAATTTTGTGCTGCTGCTTGCCAATCGACCATCGGAGTTTTGCCACCGACTAACCAACCGTTGCTGGAGAAGTAATTAAAAAATTTAATAGCTTCGAGTTCTGGAAAGTGTTGTTCGAGAAAATAAGTTTTGACGTTTTCAATTGTTGGCTTCTCGACTGCGCTCGAAGTGACAAGAAACTCTTTTTCTTTTTTGGCGGAACTTTTTTCTTTTTCTTCGGCAGCCGCGCTTTTTAAAAACTCATCGACAATTTCAAAATTTTTTGCTTGCTCGTCCAAGTTTACAATCTTTAAATCGTTTGAAATGTTTGGTATGTTTGTATTGTTTATATAAGATACTAGAGCTTGTTCAGTACTTGTCTGTTCACTTGTACCACTACCAGTATAAAGCTTGTTCACTACTTGTTCATTAACTAGTTCAAAAACAGGTTCGTTTTTTGGTATTGTTGTTTTTTCGCTTTTTGGAATTGGTTTTAAATCGTCTGAAAAATTGAATAGATAAACGTGGCTTCCTTTGAATGGATTGTAGGAGGGTTCATAGTTGATATATCCTAGAGAATGCAAGTTTTTCAAACACTTATGATAGGTTGCTTTGGAACTGATTTTGCTTATTCGCATTACCTCATCACGTGATATACTGATTGGATTTTTGAACCGATTGCAATTCCAGAATTGAAACAATGCCACATACAAACTGACGTGAGTTGGATTGAGTGTTTTATCAACAGCCACTTTCTCAAAAAATCCTGTTAGATGTTTTATATAATTCATCTTGGGGATTATTTGCGATTGAATAAATTAGGAGTAGCTTCGACTTTGTTTGTTTCCAGAGCTTTATCTAAATCGTTGCTAGCATAATATAGAATACCGCCAATTTTAGTATAAGTGATTGTTCCGTTTACTCGTAGATTTTGTAAAGTACCAGGGGAAATGTTTAACAGCTTTCTGACTTCGGAAGATTTGAGCCATTGTTTTTGCTGTTGTGGTTTTGAATTAATTATTGCGTTTAAATCAGAAAGAAGAAGTGTTCGGAATTCGTTCAAATCTTCGCGAGTAATAACTTCGATTGCCATAACGTGAGGTTTTAAATGTTTGGGGCAAATAGAAATAATTAAGTAATACCAAAACAGTCACAGGGGTCATATGACCCCTAATGTACCCCCAACAAAATCAGCTAATCGGAGTGAAAAAGTTTTTTATTTATTTTAGATAGCTATTTTGATGCAATTATGACTAAATTTGCACAATGAATATCAAATAGGAGGTAAACTTCTAAAAATATATTGCGAAAGTTATTTCGAGCCAAAGAAAACGACCAAAATTTCAAAATCAGCTCTACAAATAAACTGTTCGCCCTCGCTATGCGTGGGCTCGGTTTATCGGAGCTGTAGGTGCTTGGTCGTACCTCTTTGGCTGGTGATCGATGTCCCACGCTATTTGTTTGTACCAATACCTAATGGTTTATTAGTAATTCATAACTTGATTAATTATGAAAGACGATATTAAATTAAGCCCCGAACTCCAACAATTTATGGAATTGCATTCCATTCCCAATCTCTCCGTATTACTGGAAATTGATGATGAGAAATTACTTAAAATGGATTTATTTGGATGGCGGTTAATGCGTGAAGTTCTAGTCCTTCGTGAGTTTTAACATTTCTATTATTTTACCATTAACTACTTCTTTAGTGGAGTTTTCCACATTGTGAAATTTTGTTCTTAGACTTTCGATTGCTATAGTATCGGTATTTTTAGTTTTGAAATTTCCTGCAATAAATCTAATCACATCCGCTAGGATTTTGTGGTCTATAATATTGGTTTCAACCAATATTTTAACAAAGAAACTTAACTGAGCAACTGAAAAAATTGTTAAAAATTTAATTTCATCTTTTTTTAGAGGAAGTGCTAATAATTGATTTGCTTCTTGTTCCACTATTCTATTCAAGTACTCAATTTCTTCTTCAATCCAACCTATAATTTGTTTTTTAATAGGAGGCAAGTTTTTTTTGTATTTTACAGTATTTCCGCTTTGTTTTTGATTGTAGATTTTAAGTATTCGGAATAAACTGTAAATTTTTTGAGTATTATTTTCTAATGGTTCTAATTCTTGTAAAAAAGTATTAGTTAGGTATTTGAACAACTGTAATGAATTGAAATTTAGATCGAAAAGGCAATCCAAAATAGCTTCTTCCGTTAATTTATCAGATTCAATCTGTTTGTGTAATTCTTTGATAATTTTCGTGCAATAATTAAATTCATAGTAGGTTAATTTTCCTGGAATATTTAAAGTTTCAATTTTTAGTAAAGGTTCATATACTAATTTCAATATTTGATCATTAATATTGCTTTTCAACAAAATTGACTTTACTTCATTGAGTTTTTTAGAAATTTCAAATTCCTTTACAAATGTGGAATCATAGGGGATATGACCATTTACGTTGAGGTAATTCTTGTATTCTTTTTCAATAAAATGTTGCAATTTTTGAACATATATGTATGTGATTTTCAAACAGTCTGTTTTATTATAATCATCTGAAAATTGGTAGAGTTTTGAAACTTTTTCTGGGTTTATTTCCTTAATCAAACGTTGAGCAAGATTTTCTAATGCATATTGTTTTTGATGGATGTACTCTTCACTTTTGATTTTTGAATTTAATTTATAAATGCGCTCTTTATCTATTTTTTTGATTTTATAGTTTTCCTTTTTGAGTATATGGTAACAATATAAAAAGTAACGTTGTTCTTGTGTTAAATCTTCAATTTCACAATCCTGAACAAGATATAAAGTATTTTTATTTTTTGCACACCAACACCAATTAGTGTGATTGCTTGAAATGTTTAACTCTTTTACTATAGTTGGAATATATTGTTCTAATTCTGAATTAGGTTCAGTAACTTTAAATTTGAGCTTAGCGACTCTTGGATGTAAGTTATGAATCGGTTTTTTTGCAGCGTATTTAATTTTGTTGTTTGATAAGCTGAAGTCTATTTGATGAATAAGATAGCTCTTTGAAGCAAATTTTTTGAGAAATGGAGCTAGATCGGTACTGAAAATAATCTTTGGATTTTTTATATCTTTTACTATCCTATCATAGTTTTCTAGTATGTATTTTGCTTTCATACTCTTTTAACAGCTTACTATTTTGACATCCATTATTAGAAATTAAAGAAAGTTTTGAAACCCATTCTACTTTGTTTAAAAAAGACTTTTTTTGAGGTGTGTTTTATCAAAACTTAACACCCAAGTTATTATTCTTTGTATTGATAGAATGTTTTGCTTTCTAGTACGTTAAAACCAATACTGTTTAGTACTATTTATAGTGTTAAATATTTTAAATCTCAAAATAAATAATAAATCTCAAAAAAAAATATGACAAATGTCATATTTTGAAATTAAAGGATATTAACATCATTTCAAAAACAATAAACACACCTGCGGGTTTCAGCAAAAAGTCTTTTTAGTATCTGTTTTGTTGGATTATTTGAGTAAGGTCGTTCATTTTTAATACAGATATATCTTAATTACTTATTCGTTTTTACAATTAACTGAAAGTAATTTTATAACCCGTTGGGTGTAATTAGTTTTTGATGTTTTCTTTAAGAAATAATATTTTGAGTTTTTGAACTTATTTGATAGTAATTTCGATTGCTTTTTCACATCGTTTGATGGTATCATCAATTTCTAAATCTATGAAGTTGAGTTGTTCGTTTAGATCTAAAAGTAGCTGGTTTATTTTTGAGTTCAATTTTTGGAATTAAATTAATTGGATAGACTAGAGGTTTTACTAAATGGTTAATTTTGTTAATGTTTTTAAATTGATTTTGCTATTTTTTCCATAATAGAAAGGTCAGTTCCAAATTTGCAAATGGCATCGCAATTGGCTCTTAATTCTGAAAAAAGAATGTACTTGATATTCATTTTTGAGTTTTTTATAACTGGTCGGTTGAGTTGTTGAATAACATCTTTCTCCCGACTGTCTGGAATAATAATATAAAAGACTTCATCTCCATTAGAAATACTAAAATATAAATCGGATAATCGTAATATTCCAGAATAAATACTGGTGCTTTTTTCGACTTCAAAAGCTCCAATTATTTTGTTTGTTCCTTTTTGAAACCAAAGTACATCAATTAGTTTTATGGTGTTTTGTGTGTCTTTATCTGTTGGCAATTCTGGGAACTTATTAAGAGAAATAAACGAAAAACTTTGACCGCCAAACGATTTACTTTTATCATTACTCGCTGGTGTTACATCAAAGCCTAATGAAATTCCAATTTTTAATAAATGGTATTGCATTTCATTATGAAGGTTTTCTGCTAATTTTTCTTCTTGGATTTCTTTTTGGCGTTTTAAGATGTTTTTTTCAAATTTATTGCGTTCTTCTTCGCTTAAATATTCATCGTTACCAATAAGCATTTTTTGTGTTCCAATTTCAAAACATAATCCTGCAATCGCTCCTAAATCATTTGATAATTCCGATTTATATTTACTGTTAGTTTCTATTAAGGTTTCCCTGATTTTTAAATATTCCGTCCAACTTCCTAGTTTCTTTTTATCCTTGAATAGAAAATTAAATCCGTTAAGTATTGCCGTATTGAATGGTGGAAACCAAGTGGGATGCAAGAAATATAAAATACTGGCCACGGCAGGGCCAAGACCTTTTATTTTGAGTTCGTCCAATTTTACAATTTCTTTTAGAACTTGCTCTTCGGTTTTGGCATTGATGCAATTTTCTAGGAATTGGCCGAATGCAATTTTATTGTTTTGGTTCTCGTAAATATCAGGAATTCGTAATTTGGGTTTCCAATAAAAAGGATGTGCTACGCCAACAAAGACTTGTTTTTGTTCTGCTATACAACTCAATACAAATTCTAAACTACTGCCTTTAAAATCGTTTGGAAATGTTTTGTTTTTGATGTCGTCTATCACTTGCAAAACACCACGGCGAATAGTCCGAAATGCTTTTAATCGTTGGTCGTTATCTACAAACCAAGTAGTATAAACACTTTCGGTATCGGTTTTATATTGTTGGATTATTTGAGTAAGATTGTTCATTTTTAATACAGCTCTATCTTATTACTTATTTGTTTTTACAATTAACTGAAAGTCATTTTATAGTATAAAATAAATGGTTCGTTTTAGGACGAACCATTTATTAAGAAAATTAATTTTTTGATTTTTCATCATTCATCTTTTTCTCCAACAATAAGCAATGGGCGGCACACGCGTGGAGTTTGTAATTTTTATGTACGCTACCTACATTATGACCTTTTGCATCCAGTATTTCGCATTTTTCTTCTTGTGTTTTTCCAATATTAACCACGTTTTCACCTTTTATGTTGTAGTAAGAACCATTCTTTTTAGCCATACCCATCTTTTTTCCATTAGAATCAATAACATTACCGTTTCCATCGATAAAATAGACAGTTTTGCCTTTGTTGTCTTTCACGATATTGTCTTTGGTAATAAATCCTAATTTGTTCCAACCGTGATCGTAAATTTCACCCTTTTTATTGATGTAAATTTTTTCAGTAGGATTGGAATCCGATTTAGTTTGTGCATTGGCACTTAACGAGATAATCATTAAAAACATTGTTAATAATGAAATTGTTTTTGTCGAAATTAATTTTTGAATTTTCATAATAAATTGTATTTAATTATTCGTCAGTTACGCTGTTGCCCGGTCTTCAGTATCACTGTTGCCTGATTTATATTTTTCTAAAGTTTCAAATTTCTCAATCGCAAAGCATTTACAATTACAGAAACCGAGCTAAAACTCATTGCTAAAGCTGCAATCATTGGCGATAATAAAACTCCAAAAAATGGATACAAAACTCCCGCTGCAATTGGAACTCCTAAAACATTATAGAAGAAAGCAAAAAACAAGTTTTGTTTGATGTTTCGCATTACAGCGTGGCTCAAATTCTTGGCTTTTACGATACCTTGCAAATCGCCTTTTACTAGAGTGATTTTAGCACTCTCAATAGCTACATCAGTTCCTGTTCCCATAGCAATTCCAATGTCGGCTTGTGCTAGTGCGGGTGCATCATTTATACCATCGCCTGCCATTGCTACAATTTTTCCTTCGGATTGTAAACGTTTTATTTCGTTCAATTTATCTTCGGGTAAACAACTTGCTTTGTAGGATGATAAGTTTAATTCATCAGCAACTGCTTTGGCAGTATTTACATTATCACCAGTAAGCATAATTACTTCAACTCCTTGACTCATTAATTCTTTTATGGCTGCTGCGCTTGATATTTTAATTGCATCGCTAATTGATACAAAACCAACTGCAACGCCATCAACAGCAATGTATGAAACGGTTTTTCCAAGTTTTTGTTCGGCAATAATTTTGTTTTCTAAATCATCAGAAACAATAGCTTTGACTTGTTCCATTAGTTTTTTATTGCCTAATGCTATTTTTTTATCGGTAACTGTTCCTATAACTCCTTTACCTGCAATGGCTTCAAAATCCTTGACTTCAATTAACGATATGGTTTTTGACTTAGCAAAATTTACGACCGCTTGCGCTAATGGATGTTCGCTGTATTGATTTAAGGAAGCGATACTTTGAAGTAAATCATTCTCATTATTGTTTGATGCAAAAATCTTCTCTACCGATGGTTTTCCTTCTGTTATTGTTCCTGTTTTGTCGGTTATTAAAACATTAACTTTATTCATATTTTCTAATGCTTCGGCATTCTTTATCAAAACTCCCGATTGTGCGCCTTTTCCAACTCCAACCATTACTGACATTGGCGTAGCCAAACCCAATGCACAAGGACACGCAATAATTAAAACCGCAATCGCATTTATAAAACCATAAACCAATGCGGGTTCTGGACCAAATTTTGCCCAAACAAAAAAGGTAATAACTGAAATGATTACAACAATTGGCACAAAATATTTGGCAATACTATCTACCAATTTTTGGATCGGTGCTTTAGAGCGGCTTGCATCATTTACCATTTTTACAATTTGCGAAAGCAAGGTTTCTGAACCTACTTTTTCGGCAATCATTATAAAGGATTTGTTACCGTTTATAGTTCCTGCAATGACATTGTCGTCTTTCTTTTTGTCAACTGGAATAGGCTCACCAGTAATCATTGCTTCGTCAATACTACTTTCGCCATCACTTATTTTTCCATCAACTGGTATTTTGTCTCCTGGTTTTACACGTAGTAAATCTCCCTTTTTGATGTCGTGAATTGAAATTACTTTATCACTTCCGTCAATAACCAAAGTTGCTTCGGTTGGAGCGAGTTTTAATAATTCTTTGATGGCACCGCTAGTTTGACTGTGCGCTTTAGCTTCCAATAATTGTCCTAATAATACCAATGTTAAAATTACTGTTGTAGCCTCAAAATATAATAAAACTGCTCCTGTTTCAGTTTTAAATTCGTTTGGAAAAATACTAGGAAAAAACATTCCAACTAAACTGAACAAAAAAGCAACTCCAGTTCCTATACCGATAAGGGTAAACATATTCAAATTCCAAGTAATAATAGATTTGAAGGCACGAACAAAGAACATCCAACACGCATAAAAAACAACAGGAAGTGTCAGAATAAATTGTACCCAATTCCATTTTGTAGCATCCATTATTTTAAGTAATGGGTTGTTTGGCATCATTTCTATCATTGCGATAGCAAAAACAGGAACGGTAAAAATTACTGCCACTTTCATTTTCTTGACTAAATTTTTATAAGTTTTTTGGTCTTCACTATCACTAGGTTCCATCGGCACCAAATCCATTCCACAAATTGGACAAGAACCTGGTATTTCACTAATTACTTCGGGATGCATTGGACAAGTATAAAGGGCTTTATTAACTGTCAACTCTGGAGCTTTTACTAAATCCATACCACATACAGGACAGTCGCCTGCTTTGTCATAAACTTTTTCGCCTTCACAATGCATTGGACAATAATATTTGCCACTTGCAGTAACAGGAACATTGATTTCTTTTTTATCGCTATGAGAATGCATAGAAGAACTAGATTTTACTGTGTCTTCATTTGTTGATTCTTGTTGTGGTGTTTTACCATTGGTCATTTCTATGGTGTATTTTCCAACGGCAGATAATGCTTCTTGCAACTGCGTTATTGGAATGTGTTTTTCCATTGTTATAGTAGCTATAGATGGATTCAATGAAACTTTTGCTTCAATGCCCTCAACAGCATTCAATGTTTTTTCGACTTTGGTGCGACAACCATCACAAGTCATTCCCTTAATAGTATATGTATGTGTCATAATTTTTACATTTTCATTCCCTCCATTGGGTCACTTCCTTTTCGAAATTTATATTCACTATTTATGGCATAAGCACCTGTAATAACAACCTTTTTTGACGGATCCAAATCGGATTTGATTTCAATCATTCCATTGGTTTCTATTCCTGTTTCTACCATAACATTTTCAAATATTCCCAGTCTTTTTTCAACCCAAATATAGGAAGCATTTTCTTCCCTGATAACTGCATCAACAGGGATATATAATCCTTTCAGATTAGATTGTGTTAATTTTGCCATAGCTTGCATCCCGGGTTTTAGTTGTAAATTAGGGTTGGCTATTTCCAATCGAATTAAAAGCAGACGAGTATCTGGATTTATTTCTGGATTGATAAAAGAGACTTGCGCATTTATTGTTTTGTCAGGAAAATCGTTAAATGTAATTTGGGCTTTTTGTCCTATTTTTAGATTCTTGGCATAGTTTACGTTTACCTGTGTTTCTAACCAAAGACTGTTTAAATCCGCCAATTTAATGATGCTAGAACCTTCCATTGCATAACTGCCTTCTGTGGTACTTATTTCCGATATTGTTCCACTGGCAGTGCTATAAAAAATGGTATAAGGGGAAACCTCTTTACCGGTTTTTAAACTTTCAATTTGGGCATTGGTTAAACCAAAGAATAGCAGCTTTTGTTTAGCTGCATTGAGCATATTTCGGGCATTCTTTCCAAAATCGCCAGGCATTGATAGTTGTTTGTATGCCGTGAAATAATCCTGTTTAGCAATAGCAATATCTTCGCTATACAATTGATATACGGCTTGGTTTTTAGCCACATAATCACCAACGGTTTTGAAATACAACTTTTCAATTTGTCCCATTGCTCGTGCAGAAATGGTTTTGATTTTCTCTTGATTAATGGACAAGACTCCCGTATAATTTTGCTCTAAACTGCTTTGAGTTTCTGAAATAGTTTGAGTAGTGATATTTCCCAATTTTATTTGCTGTTTACTCAAAATTATTTCATTAGCCTCTGTGTCATCTTGTTTTATTGGTGTTAACTCCATATGACAAATGGGGCATTTTCCGGGTTTATCTTCCTTAACTTGTGGATCCATAGAACAAGTGTAAAATGTCGTTGCTGCACTCTTATTGTGTTTGCTATGGTCTTCTTTGTCTTTAGTATTACAAGCCACCATTACCATAAATAGTATTGATAGTACACTTATTTTTTTTATTGTCTTCATCATTATTCGGTTTTAATAAAGCTTTCGCTGTCAATTAAATATTGTGCGTTTTTGGCAATGGTGTCTTTTACTGAAATGCCCTCAATAATTTGGATAAAATCATCTATTTCAATTCCTGTCTTTATAGTAGATGCCTTAAAGCCATTGTCCATTTTTAAGAAAACTATTTTCTTGTTTCCAATGCTTACCATTGATTGTTTTTGAATCCAAATTCCATTTACTGGATTTGTTTTCACAACGCCTTGCAATCGCAAACCAACTGGTAATTTCAATTTATTGTTATTTAAATAAACTCGAATTCTGTTGGTTTTATCAGCTGTATTTAGTTGTGTTTCGACAAAATTAATTTTTGCATCCATAAATTCATCTTTGTCAAGTTCGGAAGTAATTCTGATGGATTGATTGGCTTTTATTAGACTATTATATCCTTGGATAACATTGAATATACCCCATACTTTATCCGTATTTAATAGTTTAAAAATGACTTCTCCTTTTTTTATATAACTCCCTTCTTTCACATCCAATGTTGCAGTGTTGTTACTCGCACTTTGCATCACAGGATTTGTTGTATTATCCATCGTTCCTGTACCGTCAATAATACCAGAAGCAGGACTATAAATGGTTATTAACGGGTTAATTTTTTTGGAATTAGACAGCGCATTTATTTGATTTTGAGTCATTCCATAAAGCAACAATTTTTGTCTGGATGCATCAATAATCGAAGGATTTTCAACATCATTAATGACCATATAAATGAAGTTTTGTTGCTCCGTCAGTAATTCAGGACTGTATAAATCAAATAGTTTTTGTCCTTTATTTACTTTTTGATATTTATAATTGACATACATTTTTTCGATTCTTCCGCTTATTCGAGCTGCAATATTTACCGATGAATTGGGATCATATTCCACAATTCCCGGTAGATTTATTTCACTGCTTATGGTGGTGTCTATTGCCGTTGTTGTTTGATAATTACCTACTATAAAATTGTCGGTAGGCTTTATAAGATTGTCGATTGAATTGTCGTCAACGGGATTATTCTCTGTTACTTTTTTTACCAAAGTCATTCCACAAATAGGACAATTACCAGGTTCATCTCTAATAATTTCTGGGTGCATCGAACAAGTGTAAACCTCGTTTTGATGTCCCATTTCTGAATGATTATCTGATTTTTTGGCAAAGAAATAGATTGCAATTCCGATAATGGAAATTACAACAAGGGCTAAACCATACTTTATATACTTGTTCATAATTATTTGGTTTCTAATTGTTTTTCAATTTCTACTTGCGCTACCAAAATACTTTTCAATTTATCTAAAGCATCGATTTGAGTCATATTCATTGCTTCCCAAGCTTCTAACGCTATGAATAAATCTCCAGTATTGTTTTGCCAAGCTAAAATAGCCGTATCGTAGTTTCGTTTCAATGCAGGAATAATGTTGTCTTGGGTAATTTGGTATTGTTTTTTCAGGTTCAAAAACTCAGCATTCATCCCTTTTATCATTCCGCTTGCTTCGTTGGCAATCATTTGCTTTTGCCAATCCAAACTTTCGTTTTTAATACGATAACTTTCCATATTGGCTTTATTCATTTTGGTTGACCAAGACATCGGAATGGTAATCATTCCCAGTACTGAGAATTGCTGTGGCTGATTCCCAAAAGCAAACATATGGTCATATTTCACACCAAATTCAGGTCTGGTTGCCACTCTTTCCACTTCAGTTTTTAATTTATTGATATCTTTGGTTTTATCAATGGCTTTAATGTCGCTACGGTTGTTGATGTAGGAAGACAAATCGGTTTCGAAGAGATTGAAATCTTTAATCTCGTAATTGGAATCAATTTCTAAATCCTCATTTTTATTACGAGCCATTAAAGTATTGAGCATATATTTTCGCTGTGACACATCATTTTCTAACATAACAATCATACTTTGCAAAGTAGCCAATTGGGATTTCGCTTTGTAATAAGACGGTAGTTTGTCCATATTATACTGATAGCGTATTTCCATACTTTTAATCATATACTCTAGAAGCTGAATATTATCTTGGGCTATTTTTATTTTTTTCTTAATGGTAATCCATTCGTAATAATAGGTTTTGGCCAATGCATTTAATTGGTTCAGTGTATAATTTTTATTTTCATTCTCGACTGAAGACATTGCTTTCATCAAATTTTCATTTGCATTTAGCTTTGAAGCATTTGGAATCATTTGGGTTACACCTAACATATAATTTCCCATACCAGGATTCATTTCATTGGCTTTCCACATTTTGGAATTGTAGGGAGTCATAAAAAACCCCGTTTCTACTTGTGGAGCCATCCAACTTCTAGCACCTTTTGCCGCTGCATCCATACTTTGAATATCGGCATCATACATTTTCAATTGTGGATTATTTGTCTTGATGGTACTCAAGACATTTTCCAAAGTAAGTGTTTGCGCTTTAGTATGGCTAAAGTTTAAAATCAAACAACTTATTACGATATAAAATTTAATGTTTTGCATCTATAAGATCTATTTTACCTTTTGTTTTTAATTCACGTAGTTTTGACATTTCAAAAACAACAGGGGTTACTAATAATACATAAATGGTGGAGGTAATGGTACCGCCAATAAGCGGAACTGTAATAGGGAGCATTACATCGGCTCCGGTTCCTGTGGCCCAAAGAATGGGTATTAATCCAAATAAAGAAACAGAAACGGTCATTAATTTAGGTCGCAACCTTTTGGCAGAACCATCAATAATGTACTCCCTCAAAATTTCTTCGGTGATGGTTTCGGAACTGTTGCCGTATTTTTCGACCATTTTGTTCATTGCTTCGTTCAAATAAATGGTAATCAGCATCGCCGTTTCGACAGCTAAACCGAACAAGGCAATAAACCCCACCGCGACTGCCACCGACAAATTAATACCATAAAAATAAACCATAAAAATACCACCAATTAAGGCGAACGGAACTGTTATCATCGTAATCAATGCCTCTTTCATAGAACGATAAGTAAAGTATAATATGAGGAAAATAATCACAACAACAATTGGTAATATCAAACTCAATGTTTTGTTAGCTCTAATTTGATTTTCCCACTGTCCGCTCCATTCCACATAATATCCTTTTGGCATTTTAGTCATCATTGCATTGAGTTTTTTCTGTGCCTCTTTTACAGTACTTCCTAAATCACGTTCCCGAACGTTGAACAGCACAGTGCCACGTAGCATTGCATTTTCACTGTTTATCATTGGAGGACCATCACTTATTTTTACATTGGCAACAGTTTCTAATGGTATTGGGCCAAAATCCATTGTTTGCACTTGCAGTTTTTTTAAGGCTTCAATGCTGTTTCTGTATTCTTGAGCATATCGTGCATTTACAGAAAATCGCTGTCTTCCTTCGATAGTTGTGGTAAGTTTCATACCACCAATAGATGCTTCAACTACGTTATTAATATCATCAATTGAAAGTCCGTATCTGCCAATAACGTCTCTTTTTGCTTCTATATCAATATATTTACCGCCTGTTATTGGTTCCGCATACAGATCTTTTACTCCAGAAGTTCCTTCCAATGTTTTTTTAATTTTTTGAGCCAAAACATTGATAGTATCTAAACTTGCACCGTATATTTTGATTCCCACATCGGTTCTGATTCCTGTTGAAAGCATATTGATTCGGTTGATGATAGGTTGCGTAAAACCATTGGTCACACCGGGGATTTGTAGTTTGTTGTTTATTTCCGTGATAATATCATTCTTGGTTTTGTCTTCTCTCCATTCTGCTTGTGGTTTTAACAAAATAATTGTTTCAACCATACTTATTGGACTATTATCGGTTGCCGTATTGGCTCTTCCTGCTTTTCCCAAAACGTGAGCCACTTCGGGAATTGATTTTATCAATTTGTCCTGAACTTGGAGGATTCTCTTTACTTCGGAGTTGGATACATCAGGTAAGGTTACTGGCATAAACAGTACGGATCCTTCATCTAAAGGAGGCATAAATTCTGAACCTAAACGAGTAAACATTAACACGCCAATCAGCAAGGCAATGATATTGATGCCCAATACTGTTTTTCTCCATTTTAAACAAAAAATTAAAATGGGGGTGTAAATGCTTTCCAATTTTTTATTAATTGGGTTCTTGTCTTCTGGGCGAAGTTTTCCTTTTAACAAAAAACTAATTAGCACAGGTGTAAGTGTAATGGCTAAAAAAGCATCAACTATCAGTATAAACGATTTCGTCCAAGCTAGTGGCCCAAATAACTTGCCTTCCATCCCCGTGAGAAGAAATACAGGCAAAAAGGAAGTAATTACAATTATTGTTGAGTAGAAAACACCTGGGCCTACTAATTTGGAAGAGCTTTCTATAAGCTTCAACTTATCTTCAGGAGATAGTGGATCGTTTTCTTTTTTGAATATATTTTTAATTTTATTTTTCATCTTATTTCCAATTACTGATTATTGTCCATTTCTTCCTGTTTCTCCGAAATTGTCCTGTAGGCATTCTCTACCATTACGATACCATCATCAACGACAACACCAATTGCCAAAGCAATACCCGTCAATGACATAATATTAGAAGAAATACCAAATGCTTCGAGTAAAATAAAGCCAATAGACACAGATATAGGTAATTGAATGAGTATAATTAAAGCGCTTCGCCAATGAAAAAGAAAAAGTAATACAATGATAGAAACGGCAATCATTTCTTCGATTAGCGTTCCTTTGACTGATTCTATTGCTTTTTCAATCAATTCACTTCTGTCATAAGATGTTTTAAAAGTAACTCCTTCGGGCAATCCTTTTTCGACTTCTTTCATTTTCTCTTTTACTGCCGTGATTACTTTGTCAGCATTTTCACCATAACGCATTACCACAATTCCGCCAACAACTTCACCATTGCCATTTTCATCAAAAATACC
>CAMCFT010000023.1 GCA_945874225.1 Flavobacterium psychrophilum | reverse complement strand
CTGCTGCTGCTGCTGCTGCTTCTGCTATTATATTTATTTGAACTATTTGTGCTAGGACTATAAGTTCTTGTAGGGGCAGTATAGTTCTGACTCCTGGTAACGTTTGTGTTAGTATTAGTGTTAGTTCTTGTTCTTGAAGAATTATAGTTAGAATTATTTTGATTTTGTGTATAATCTCGTGTCATAAATGACGAACTGTTTCTAGTTGCATTATTAGTAGAACCTCTTCTGACATTAGAATAATTTGTTTCTCTGGTAGCATTGGTTTGGGTTTGAGAATATCGACCACCATTCACGCCATTTGCGTAGGAAGAACCTCTTCGGCTTGAATTATAGGAGTAATTGTTGTTATAGCCGTATCCATAATAAGGATAGCTGTATCCATAATAAGGATAGCTGTATCCATAGTAAGGATAACCGTATCCATAGTAAGGATAACCGTACCCAAAATAAGGATAACCGTATCCATAACCATAATATGGGTAACTATATCCGAAACCAAAACCAATTGACATACTCCAAGGATCTGTATATACATTTACTGAAGTTGTTGTAGGATTGCTTCCCCAGTCAGGATAATCTTGGGTTGATACTACAGTTGTGTCGTTTAATGTGTTGTTTTCATTTTGCAAAGAGTTAAAATATTCTTTGTAATGATTGCTTGAAGTGGTTTGAACTACATCCCCGGTAGCTCCGTATATGCCATCATTGTTATAATAGGAGCTATTTTGATAAGAACCACAAGATATTAGCAGAACACTTAAAAATCCAATCAATGAATAAAGTATAGCTTTTTGGGAGGGAAAAATATTTGTTTTCATATCAATAGGGTTTTTTATTGTTGGACAATACAAAAATAGTTAGTTTTGCGTAACTATTTAGTTAAAATAATTAAAACAAAATTTGTGCCAAACTATTCAATATGAGCAAGAACCTAACCACACGAGAAGAAGATTATTCAAAATGGTATAACGAGCTGGTTGTAAAAGCCGATTTAGCTGAAAATTCAGGAGTTAGAGGATGTATGGTTATCAAACCTTACGGCTATGCAATTTGGGAAAAAATGCAAGCAGAATTAGATAGAAAGTTCAAAGAGACAGGGCATCAAAATGCCTATTTTCCTTTGTTCGTTCCAAAAAGCATGTTTGAAGCTGAGGAAAAAAATGCCGAAGGCTTCGCCAAAGAATGTGCCATTGTGACTCATTATAGATTAAAAAATGACCCTGATAATCCAGGTAAATTAATGGTAGATCCTAATGCAAAATTGGAAGAAGAATTAATTGTTCGTCCCACAAGTGAAGCTATAATTTGGTCCACTTATAAAGGATGGGTTCAATCTTATAGAGATTTACCTTTATTAATTAACCAATGGGCAAATGTTGTTCGGTGGGAAATGAGAACACGTTTGTTTCTTAGAACGGCTGAGTTTTTATGGCAAGAAGGCCACACAGCTCATGCAACAAGAAGTGAAGCTATTGAGGAATCTGAAAAAATGATGAATGTATATGCTGATTTTGCCGAGAATTTTATGGCAATTCCAGTTATAAAGGGTTTAAAAACCGAAACAGAACGTTTTGCAGGAGCTGAAGAAACGTATTGTATCGAAGCATTAATGCAGGATGGTAAGGCTTTGCAAGCTGGAACTTCACACTTTTTAGGGCAAAATTTTGCAAAAGCTTTTGATGTAAAATTTGCAAATGCCGAAGGAAATCAAGAGCATGTTTGGGGGACTTCTTGGGGAGTTTCGACCCGATTAATGGGTGCATTGGTGATGACTCACTCTGATGATAAAGGATTAGTTCTGCCTCCATCTTTGGCGCCAATTCAAGTGGTCATTGTTCCTATTTATAAGACAGAAGAACAATTAGAAGAAATCTCTGCAGTCGTGAATGGATTAACTTTGGAATTAAAAAAACTCAATATTTCTGTGAAATTTGACAATAGAACAACTCAAAAACCAGGGTTTAAGTTTGCTGAATGGGAATTAAAAGGTGTTCCTGTTCGAATTGCAGTAGGACCAAAGGATATAGAAAATGGAACTTTTGAGGTTGCAAGACGCGATAATTTGTCTAAAGAGATAGTTTCTAAAGACGGAATTGAGATTTATATAAAAAATTTATTGGAACAAATTCAAACCGATTTATTTAATAAAGCGCTGGATTATCGAGATACTCATATCACGGAAGTAAATAGTTTTGAGGAGTTTGTGGCTGTTTTAGATGGTAAAGGAGGCTTTGTATCTGCTCATTGGGACGGAACTGCTGAAACTGAAGAGAAAATAAAAAACTTGACAAAAGCTACTATTAGATGCATCCCTTTAAATAGAGTAGAGCAGTCGGGAAGCTGTATTCTCACTGGAAATTCTTCTATTGGAAGAGTTTTATTTGCGAAGGCATATTAAAAAAAAAATTTTTTTTTTGCGCCTACTATTGCACGTCTAAAAAATAGTTGTATTTTTGCATCCGCATTAGAGAAGTATGGTCCCTTCGTCTATCGGTTAGGACGCCAGGTTTTCATCCTGGTAAGAGGGGTTCGATTCCCCTAGGGACTACAAAAAATTAATAAAGAAAAAAATCATTTAAGAAAATGGCAAATCATAAGTCAGCTTTAAAGAGAATTAGAAGCAACGAAAAAAGAAGAGTTTTAAACAGATACCAACATAAAACTACTCGTAATGCAATTAAAGCATTAAGAATAGCAACTGATAAAGTAGATGCTACTTCTAAATTGTCAAGCGTAATATCTATGATTGATAAATTAGCTAAAAAGAATATCATTCATGATAACAAAGCATCTAATTTAAAATCTAAATTAACGAAACACGTAGCTAAATTGTAATAAGTACAATTTGTTAATATATAGAAAGCCCTGCATTTTGCGGGGCTTTTTTTATGGAGTAGTATTAGATTTTATCTTTTAAATATTCAAGCATTTCTTTAGAAATAGGTTTAGATAAAAAATCAATTACCATTGGATATTTTTTTGATTTTTCTAAATCTTCCGGATCAATTGTTGAGGAAAGAATGATAACTTTTGTATCATTATAATCAGAATACTCTGCAGTACTAAAACTTTCCAAGAAATCCCAGCCTCCCATTACTGGCATATTTAAATCTAAAAAGATTAATTGAGGATGTCTCTTTAATTCACTATCAGAATTAGTTTGGTTGAGTGTATTGAAGTATTTAAGAGCTTCTTCTCCGTTTTTAGCTGTAGCTATTTCATTTGAAAACGAGGCTTTGGTAATTACCATTTTGCATAGCATTAGGGTTATGGGATCGTCGTCAATGCATAAAATTGTGTCAAGCATCCTTATTTATTTTTAAACGTTAATGTAAATGTAGTTCCAATATCAACTTTACTTTCTATACTAATAGTTCCTCCCATAGTTTCCACTTGGGATTTTACAAGATATAGCCCTAATCCTTTGCTGTCAGGATAGTCATGAAATCTTTGATAAAGTCCGAAAATTTTATCTCTATTTCTTTCTAAATCGATTCCAATTCCGTTATCCTTAAAAATCAAAACAACATCATCGTCTAATTGTTCGGCTGATATATTTATTTTTAATTTTCGGTTTTCAGATTTGTATTTTAAGGCATTGGTTAATAGGTTTAATAATATACTCTCTAAATAAGATTTGTTCGTATTTAAAAAGGAGACTTCTTCAAAATCAAATTTTATTATGGGTTTATGTAAGCCAATAAGAAAATCTAGTTGACTGAAAACGTCTTCAAAAATGTCTTTAAGCATCAAATCCTCTTTGTCAATAGACGGATTATCTTTTATGATGATTACTTTTACCAAGTCGTTAATAGTATCGTTTAATAAGTGTGTAGATTTATTGAAACCATCCAAAATTTCTTTTAATTCTGGATCTTGAATATGTATATCGTCCATTAAATTCAATAATCCAGTTAAGTTTGATAATGGCGCTCTAAGATTGTGTGAAGTGATATAAGAGAACTGTTGTAAATCTTTATTGTTTTGAGTTAACTCTCTAATAAGTTGTTCTTTTTCAACTTCTTGCTTTTTCTCTTCAGTAATATCTCTTTGTATTGAAACCCAATGCGATAGTTCTCCGTCAGAATTATAAACAGGTAACATAGAGAAATTGACCCAATATTCGTCTTTGTTTTTTGTATAACTAACAGTTTCTACTTGGCATTCTTGTTTGTTTTTTATGGCATCGATTAGTTTTTCATATTCGTGGCTATCAGAATTGGGACCTTTAAAAATATTGAGTGATTCTCCAATAATTTCCTTAGAGTCGAATCCAGAAATTACGGAAAAAGCTGGATTGACATATACTATTTTAGGAATATTGCCATCATATAAATCTGGTTCGGTAATGATTATTGAATCTTTGGTGTGAGTAATTACGGTTTCTAACAATTTAAGTCGTTGTTCTTCTTCTTTTTGTTTAGTTATGTCTTGGATTGCTCCAATCATTCTCACTGATTTACCATTTTCATCCTTTAAGATAAATCCCCTATCTAAAACGTATTTATAAGAACCATCGGCACATTTAAATCGATATTGATCTTGCCATTTTTCGGTTTTTTGTTCAATAAAAGAATATAATTTTATTGACATTTTGATACTGTCCTCTGGATGAATATTATCAAACCACCATTTAGAACTTTTGCCTACCTGATCTTGTTTATAGCCAAATACACCTTCAATTCCTTTGTTCCAGATCATTCTGTCTTCTTGAATTTTCCAGTCCCAAATGGTGTCACTCGTTGCTTTTGAAACGATATCATATCTTTCATTAGACTCTTTAATCTCATTATTTGTATTCTTTAATTTTTTATATATTTCAGAGTTTTTAATGTCATTTTTATATAAAACATATCTAAGAATTATCCCTGAAATTAATATAAATAAGATGTCATTAATAAAACTGAATGAATGATGATATAATGGTTGAATGTATTTTAATACTTCACGATAAGTAACAGCCAATACTATGGATACAAGTATGTAAACTATGGTTATTTGGGTGGTCTTGTTTTTCATTATTCAAATATAATTAATTTATTAGGTAATTGATAAAAATCAATTAAAACTTATTTTTATTAGGTTTTTTTGGGCCTAATTTGTTAACAAATTGCAAACAATTACATAAAGATTTTTTATATGAAAATAAAGTGTACCTTTGCAACCTTAAAAAAATTCAGATGGAAGCTATTAGAAACATTGCAATTATTGCCCATGTCGATCACGGTAAAACTACTTTGGTTGATAAAATTATGTATCATTGTCATTTATTTCGTGACAACCAGAATGCTGGAGACTTAATCCTTGATAATAATGACTTGGAGCGTGAAAGAGGTATTACAATTACATCTAAAAATGTTTCTGTAGTTTATAAAGGAACAAAAATTAACATTATTGATACTCCTGGTCACGCCGATTTTGGTGGAGAAGTTGAGAGAGTACTTAATATGGCAGACGGAGTTTGTCTATTAGTAGATGCTTTTGAAGGGCCAATGCCACAAACACGTTTCGTATTACAAAAAGCACTTGACCTTGGTTTAAAACCATGCGTTGTTATCAATAAAGTGGATAAAGAAAACTGTACTCCTGAAGAAGTTCACGAAAAAGTTTTTGATTTAATGTTCGAATTAGGCGCAGAAGAATGGCAGTTAGATTTTCCAACTGTTTACGGTTCAGCTAAAAACAACTGGATGTCTGACCATTGGGAAAACGTAACTGATAATGTTGAGGCATTGTTAGATATGGTTATCGAAAATGTTCCTGCTCCAAAAGTTTCTGAAGGAACTCCACAAATGTTGATTACATCTTTAGATTTCTCAGCATTTACAGGTCGTATCGCTATTGGTCGTCTTGAAAGAGGTGTTTTGAAAGAAGGAATGCCAATTTCTTTGGTAAAAAGAGATGGTTCAATTTCGAAATCAAAAATTAAAGAATTGCATACTTTTGAAGGACTTGGTCGTAAAAAAGTGCAAGAAGTAATAGCTGGAGATATTTGTGCAATTATTGGAGTAGAAGGTTTTGAAATTGGTGATACTATTGCTTGTTTTGAGAATCCAGAAGCTTTACAAACCATTGCCATTGACGAGCCTACAATGAGTATGTTGTTTACTATTAATGATTCGCCTTTCTTTGGTAAAGAAGGAAAATTTGTTACTTCACGACATATTAGAGACAGATTGACAAAAGAATTGGAAAAAAACTTGGCAATGAAATTGGGTGAAACTGATTCAGCTGATAAATTTATGGTTTTTGGTCGTGGTGTTCTTCACTTGTCAGTTCTTATTGAAACAATGAGAAGAGAAGGATATGAAATGCAAATTGGTCAACCACAAGTTATCATCAAAGAAATTGATGGTAAAAAATGCGAGCCAATTGAGGAATTGACAATCGACTTACCAGAAACACTTTCTGGTAGAGCTGTAGAGTTTGTTTCTTTGCGTAAAGGAGAAATGTTGAGTATGGAAACTAAAGGGGACCGTATGATTATAAAATTTAATATTCCATCACGTGGAATTATTGGATTGCGTAACCAATTGCTTACTGCTACTGCAGGTGAGGCTATTATGGCACACCGTTTTATAGGATATGAGCCTTTCAAAGGAGAAATTTCCGGACGTAACAAAGGTTCATTAATATCTATGGAAAAAGGAAAAGCTATTCCTTATTCTATCGATAAATTACAAGATCGTGGTAAATTCTTCGTTAATCCTAATGACGAAATTTATGAAGGTCAAGTAATTGGTGAAAACTCCCGTAGCGACGATATGTGTGTGAACGTAACTAAAGAGAAAAAACAATCTAACGTTCGTTCTTCTGGAAATGATGATAAAGCAAGGATTATTCCTCCAATTATTTTTTCATTGGAAGAAGCTTTAGAATACATTCAAAAAGATGAATATGTTGAGGTTACTCCAAAATCTATTCGTTTGAGAAAAATCTATTTGACTGAAACAGATAGAAAAAGATTTAAAATCTAATTCTATTTTTATATTAGAAAAGCCATTCGAAAGAATGGCTTTTTTTATGCTTTATATTTGAGATTTAGTTACCGTTTTAAACTAAAATGGCCTTTTGCTTCTCTTCCGTCTTCTAGTTTTATGGTGTACCAATAATCATCTGAAGGCAAAGAAGTACCATTGAAAGTACCATCCCAACCTTCACTTGATGAAGAAACCCATTGTTTGAGGAGATTTCCATATCTGTCAAAAATATATATTATGGAATTGGCATTAAAATTAGCATTCACTCCTTTTACACTCCAATAATCGTTGTATCCATCGCTATTTGGCGTAAAGAATTTAGGAACACCAACAACGGCAATGGTTGCTTTAGTAACTGGCCCACATCCATTTTTGTCATTAATGTATACATCGTGAATTCCTGCTGGCACATTATTAAAGAAATTGGAGTCTTGAAAATATCCTGAAGGTTCGTCTAAACTATATTCATAATTTCCGGTTCCGGTAACATTTACAGTTACTGTATTTACATCGTTCATATCAACAATAGCAATCGATAGGATATGTGCGATATCTGAAGCGGTGACTTTTATGGTTCTAATTCTACTGCAACCGGAAACTTTATTTTTTACTTCGACAGTATAAGTTCCTTCGGTGTATACATCTAATGTATAGGCTGTTGGGTCAAATAAAACATTTCCGTCCTTTGTTGTCCAATTATAAGTGTAATTATTACTTGAAGAGCCATCTTGAATTCCTGCATCGAGTTGAACATAGAAAGTTGGATTGTTTGAGCAGACAAATTCATCTTCATCTCCATTAGTATTCAAATTGATGTTTGGAAGTGGAAGCACAACAAAAGGAATATTAACAGATTTTGAAGGACAGGAAGTGTTTGTTATAGTGCTTGTAACAACAGCTTTAATGGTTCTTGATTTAGTTTCAAATGTGTTAGGAAATGGGCTAATAATTGGATTTCCAAGAATGTCTAGTAAGGGATTTCCTAGGTCGTCAAAATAAGTTATTGAAACATTAGTTTGAGTTCCTAAAATATCACTTTCTAATTTTGGAGTAATAAATTTGAAAACACCATTTTGGTTTAAAGGATTATCTTCGTCATCGCATTCGATTCTTATATCTGTGAATGGTAGTGTAGCTGTGGGTATCTTGTCAACTTTGAATTCAATTAGCGTTTCATCATAACATTTTTGTAATGTATTATTGGTAACAACTGCTTTTATAATTTGTGAAGTTGTTGTAAAAGTTGCTGGAAAAGTAGTTATCAAAACGCCGTTTGAATCTTTCAAAGGATTATTTGCAGTATCAAAATAGGTCACAGTAACTGGAGATGTTTGATTTGTTCCTTTTAAAGTGTCTTCTAAGTTTAAAGTATAAAAAGTAAAAGTTCCATCTTGATTGTCATCGCATTGTCTTGGAATTAAAACTGGATTTGCAAATGGTAATTTCTCTACCGATAGTTTAATAAAGTCACCAAAGCCATAACCACAATCAGAAGTTAAATTATTATTAACTCTTACCCAAATATTTTGGGCATAAGGGATGTCATTCCTAAAGTTAGTATATTCGATCGGTTTTATAGCTAAAGAAATTCCACTAACATCATTTTGAGCCAAACCATCTGCTTTGTTTCTATAATATTTAATGGTGTAATCTGATAATGGTGTAGGTAGTTGGGATTCTACATCATAAATGGCATTGGTTAAATCAAAAGCGGATATTCCATCTCTTTTGTTTGTATTGGGGTCGCCTGTTGCTGTTCCATCTGCGGCTAAAGTATCATCGCAAACAGGAGGTACTGGGAAGCTATAAGTTGGTGGAAATTGTGAACCCACAACACGAAGTGTTAATTTTGCAACACTAAAACAATTATTTGCATTATTGACAACTCTAACCCAAACATTCATTGGAGAAGTAGTATTTGGAAAAGTTGTGTAATTACTAATTAGTTGATTTACATCTGCTGCATCAGCTCCTGCTGGTGTTTTGTAATAGCTAAAAGTTTCATTAATGGCATTCGCAGAAATCAAATCGTTTTTAATTGTCAAATTAAAAAGTGTTTTTAGATCTAAATCATCGTCACATTGTATAATAGTTACATCAATAACAACAGGCAAGGCATAAACAACTAATGCAGTTTCATCAGAAATTAAACCGCAGGAATTCCCAGTTTTGTTTAATTGAACTCGATATTTGTTGCCGTTCATTGCATTGGTAACACTTGTCAATAACAAGGTGTTTGTTGTAGATCCGGAATAAGTTACATTATCAACAATGTCAATCCAACTTCCGCCAGTAAAAAGTTGCCATTGATAGGTATCACAATTATCAACCAATGTAATTGTAGCATTTTCTAATTCGCAGGTTGGCGCAACATTTGGCTGGTTTGTTATTACAATTGGTGCCGAAATTAAATAATAGGGATTTGGAGTTGTATAAGGCGCTCCAATCACAAGTCCTTTTAAATCAACAGTTATTGGTGAATTCCCAAATTCCCCATCGTTATTAGCATCTGTAAATCCAGCTTCAATAACATCAGAACATAGATCTTTATCACTATCCAAATCACGATAATTTCGAATTCCGTCAGCATCAGTGTCGATTTCAGTTTCAACTAAATCATAAATCCCGTCGTTATCACTGTCTAAATCCAAATAATCTAACACACCATCATTGTCAGTATCAACAGGTATCAATCCTGGTTCAAAGGCATTATCCAGTCCGTCATTATTTGTGTCAGTATTTGATAAAACAACCGAAGCGTTTGTTTGTGCTTCAATAATATCTGGAATCCCATCATTATCACTGTCGGAATCCAATTGATCAGCGATTCCGTCTAAATCAGAATCTTTTGGAATACAAGCTGCAAAAAACTTTAAAGTGGATCTATTTGGTAGGTCGTCGGATAAATTTCTGTGTGTGAAACTTATCGAATTGGCTAAATAGGTCAAGAACTTAAAAGTTCCTGTTCCGGCAGCCAATGGAGTTGTACTGTTGAGTCTAAATCGGATTTCGAAAGAAGAATACTCGGTTATTCCACTTTCGTAAATACCATCATAGTTGGTGTCAATCAATAATTGATTCGTTGGATTGAGAACGGTTATGGTTTTATTGATTTCAGAATTCACAACATATTCGGCATCGGCATTTAATAAATCGATTGGATTTGATGTAGAAACATATTCTATACCTACACTTATTGGCTTTGTAAAAAAAGTCATTTTATAGGTAATACTATTTCCTTTTCCAGCGGGAACTTCGGATATAAAACTGCCATCTAAGTTGCCTGTAAATGTTCCTATTGGCAAACCTGTTCCTATTGTTGAAATAGCTCCCGTAAAGGAATTAGAATAAGAAGTTCCAACGGTAATAGTTCCAGCAGCAGGATTTAAAATATTTATGTTTTGACTACCATACGATTCCGTGCAATTAGTAATTCCGTCGTTGTCGTTATCCACATCAATGTTATCGTTGGCAACATCATTATCCATATTTGTAGGGCAACTGCTAACTGGGATTTCGACGGAATTATAAGGCAAACTTAAAATGCCGCAGGCAGAAATTTGGCCTGCAACATAATAATAACCCGGAGCTGTTGGTGTATAACTTGATGCCGTATTTCCATTGAATACACCGTCTTTGAACCATTTAAAACTATCGAACGAAGAAAGGGTATTTACAGAAAGATTTACATTGGGAATACAACCTGATGCGGTTGTCGATAAAGTCCCAAAAGTAATTTCCGGATCGAATGTAAAACCAGAATAAAACCCACCATAAGTTGCAGCTCCGCTCGAACCAAAATAGGATAAATACACTTCACTTGTTGAAAAGACGGAAACATTTCCAGTTAATCCGCTGATTGTATAGGTTTTATAAGCATTATTTCCAGTTACATCCGAGGGGCCAGTTACAGAACTTGTTGATGGCAATGTGGCTAAAGAATAAGGAATAGCATCAATAATAAAATTTAGTGTTGAACCTGTTTTAGTAACAATACAAACTGTTCCAGTAAAAGAATTGTCATTTCCGCATGTATTAATTAACGGAATGTTATTAATGATTTTAGGCGTTCCGCAATTTAAAGGAGGAACAAAATGTAGATTTTGGTTTTTAGGTTCGGAAGTTCCGCCGATTCCTTGGTAGGCAAAGGCTTTTTTTGAAGTTGTGACATATAAATTTCCTTTTGCAGAAAAATCAGCACCGTTTAATGCGATATATTTTCCTGCACTTAGTGTTGTTAAGGCAGTTGTACTTCCATTCAAAAAAACATCTGTAAAATTCTCATTAGCAACAATAATTGGTTTTTCGACCAAGTCAATTCCATTTCCTTTTATAAAAATATATTCGGTTCCAGTTCGTTCCGCTGAAACTATTTGATCCATTCCTAAATCTAAATTTCCGGTACTATTGGACCCTCCAAACGATCCGCAATTGACTGCGATTGGTTTGTCGGAAGTTATTGAAGCACCTATTAAACCGTCTCTGTTGGCGTCATTTGGGCCTTCAACTGCAATGGCAAAACTTTCGCCACGATTCAAAATGATATCGCTGGGTGTATTTCCAACGGTGGCATTATTGATTAAAGATACACCCGTTTTTATATCTCCAAACGAAATAGTAGTAGTGTTTTCGGTTGCTAAAATGGTTGCAAATGTATAATGAATATTACTTGTATTTGTTACATCCATGTTTGTAAAAGCACCAATTCTAAAATGTTTTCCAAGTGCTGCCTGCCCCTTAGAAACTATGCTTCCCGCTTGGTACCTATCTGTTGTGGCCACAACTCTAACGGTTACATAAACCAAATCTTCGGCTTCGACAATAAAACCTTTATTGTTTTTAATGGTGTTAACATCACTTTTATCTATCATAAATTGAGTGTCATTACCGCTACCAATAGTGTAAACATAAGGGTCATCTCTAGAAACAGTTCCGGTGAAAAGTATTCCTCCGATTGGTGTTTTAACTTGAAAATTTATTGGAATAATACTAGGGCTAGAAATATACATGACCTGTTCTTGTGGTTCCTGCGCATCTGAATGTGAAACTGGCGGGATATAATGCGTTTTGCTAAATTGCGCAAAACAACTTATGGATATAAAAATAAAGAAAAATAAAAATGATTTTTTCATTTGCTAAAAATAATAAATATTAGTTACCTTTTTAACGAAAAATGGCCTTTTATTATTTTGCCATCTCCAAAGTTTAAATTAAACCAGTAATCAGTTGCGGGCAATTCATTTCCAATGTATGTGCCGTTCCAGCTAGGATTAATTTCGTTGAGTTCTTTAATTAATTTACCATAGCGATCATAAATAGTTATGGTTGCTTTTGGAAATAAATCAAGATTTTTTATTTCCCAAACATCATTAAGGCCATCTCCATTTGGAGTAAAAAAACGAGGGTAATCAAGGATATTAATGGAATAAGTAAAGTATTCACAATTGTTTAAATCTCGAATATAGGCGGTATAATTCCCCATTGCTAAATTTGAAAATATAGGAGAAACTTGGTAATTTGCTCCGTCCAATGAAAATTCAAAATTCCCTGCGCTTGGAGGAATTAGTGTGATGGAGTTTCCGTTACCCGAAAAATCATGTATTATTGGTGATGCTGGAGCAATAGTTGATGATGGTGCGCTCGCAATTGTTTTTAGAGTTATTATAGCGGTTTCAGTACAGCCAGTATTACTTGTAAGTTTTGCAAATACAGTTATATCTATAGAAGTTGTTTTGATATATGAGGTAGGTTTTGAGATTGGACTGGATAAAACAGATCCCGTCTGTTTTTCAAAATACTCGATTTTGATCAAACTAGGATCGTTGTTTTTAATTGTGGTTTCTGCCTTGGTCAAATCAAAAATTGTAGTTCCATTTCCAATATCATCGCATTTTATTAAATCAGCATTGTTAAGTTGAATTTGGGGTGTAATTTCGATGTTTATTTTACCAGTTGCTATACAACCGTTTGGCATTGTAACTTCTACTTGATAAACGTCACCTGAAGTAACCGTATAAGAATTAGTATTAATACTAAGATTATTGCTGTCTAGAATTTCTATATTTCCTTTAAACCATTTATAAGTATAACCAATGTTTGTAAAGCCAGTATTTATTGTATATGAATCGCCAAAACAAATGGGATTATTCGTGGCCAATAAACGATCTGGACCCAAGTCTATTTTTGGAGAAAAGCTTCCAGCTTGCAGAAATACTGAGGAATCAAAATCTTTGGAATAAGCATCGGAAATCACCAATTTTATGTGATAGGTTGTTCCCACAACTACATTGGTTTGCGCATTCATTACAATGGTCTGTCCCGCATAGTTTATTGGGCTGGTATTGGTTGGCGAAGTATTAGAGCCTCCAAAATAGTTTTCATTTTTTGCTAAGCAACTTTTTACATTTCCAGAAAGGTCAGTGAAACTAATTGCCTGGTGAATATTTGTTGAGGATACGGGAGTTGTTGTGCCTGGAATTACTGCCAAGTTTTGATAATTTGCGGTACTGCCTTTTTCTTTTATCAAAAAGGCAAAACCATCAGAAATTCGACAGGGAAAATCATCCTGATATTCATTTGACGCAAAAATATAATTAAAACTTAAAAAACTGGTTTGTGGTATGAAATCAAATTCCAAAGATGTTGCATTAATTGTTGAGGTAATGTTTAATGCCTGATTCAAATCGGCATCGCCTAACCAAGAAGTACTTCCTTCACCCTTATTCCTAACAAAAGGTCCTATAGAATTATCAGCACTCCAAGTACTTAAAACTATTCCATCTTCAAAAGGAAAGCTACTTCCGTTTTTAGTAAACTCGCCATAACTATTATATCCAGTAGTGTAATTATCACCACTTACTGAAAAAGTAGGGTAGTTGGCACAAGAGCTGTTTACCAGTTTTTCGACAAGTTGTTGAGCTGTTTTAGTATCATCAACAGTTATATATTGAGCAGATACACTAATTTTTTGTGCAGATACAATAAGTGTATTGCAAGATATAAATGTGAAAAATATAATTGTTTGTGCCCATTTCATAGTATTACAAATATAATATAAATGGGTGTTTTTTGAAAACTATTGCATATTGACTTTAATAATTTACAGAATTCAAGTTTTTCAATTATAAAAAGGTCGCTATTTTATTGCCTAAGTTTGAATTAACAAACGATATTAATGTAAATTTGTATCAAATGTTTTCAAAATGAGCGAAGAACCAATAATGGTTTTTAAGAAACCTACTTATCCTATAAATAATTCACTATTGGATTATTTAGAGCGTTTTGACCGTATATCCAAAGTCGCAATTTCTTATGATGATTTATTGCGTTTTTCGGGTTCTGTAACTGTATATGATAAACAAAATCACGATACATTATGGATTCGAGTATATTATAATGAATACGAAAGAATGGAAATAGATTTAGTATTAAAAAAAATCTATTCTCTTTTACTTTCTGATGGGAATCTAAACATAATTAAATTTTTGAATGTCGATTCAATCGACTACTGTACTTTTGGAAACTCAAAACCTTTTCGAATAAAAGTCAGAAATATTCTAAACGATAATTACACTCACTTTTATGTTAAAAAAGCCGACGCTTCCAGGGTTTATGGCCTTGAATTAGAGCACATTCTGTCACCTGATAAAATAAATTTTTTAGTATATAAAGATACTCTAATTGAAGAGCATATTATCGGAATTCCGGGCGATGTGTTTATAAAAAAATTGCTAAAGGATTGTACGGAAACAGAAAAATCTCAAATTGCAAAAGAGTTTGTGAAGTTTAATGAGCGCTGTATGATTCGATTACTTGGTGATATGAGAGCATATAATTATGTGATTGTTCCAAGTCACGACTTTGATCAGGTAGTATACAAAATTCGTCCTATCGATTTTGATCAGCAATGTTACGAAGGAAATTTCAAAGTGTATCGACCACAGTTTTTTAAGGAAAATTATCCAATGGTAAAATTGGTTAAAGACAAGCTACAGAATAGTTCAATAGAGCAATATAAAGATGAAGAAAGAGCGGTTTTAGCCAAAAGAATTTTTTCGGCCGAATACCGTATCAAAAAATTATTGCAAATTATGGGTAACGATAGCATTGCCCCTGTGGAACATATAGAACAGCTAAAATTAGAAATGTTTAATTACACTCACGATGTTAATTTCAAAAGAGCAAAATCTATGGGAAATGTTTTAAGCTCAGCGTTCGATTTTGTTACTCGGAATTATAAATCCATTAATATTTTCAAATAAATTAGTATTTAATTTGCTCTAAATTTAAAGGCAAATCAATTACCGATGTTCTGGCTAAGCGTTTTCTTATTATCGATTGTCTTAATAATAATAGGCTTTTTATAAGTAATAATGTTAGCATCTTTTTGGGGTTTTTAGGATAAGATTCTTAAATAGAAAAATGTTTTTTTTTGTACAGACTGCTTAATGTTTCATTAATGTCTTTAAGCTCGGGAGTCAGAAATGTTTTATGACCTTTGAGGTCATCTGTCAATTCTAAACCACATACAGAACATTTATATTCCCTTAAGTGATTTGTCACATTTCTGGTCGTGATAATTTTATGTCCGAAGAAAGAACACAAAATTTTACTGTGGAGATTTACTTCTCTGATTTTGATGGGGTCCATATTAAGTCTAATAGATTCGGGATAGTAAATATAGAATATAACCGATTAAAACACAAATAAAATCGATAAAGTGCGTATTTTTAATTAAATTGAATTAATATACGTACAAAAATTTGTTTAATATATGATTTTATCTAAAATACAGCCCGTTTGGAAAGGGAAATAAAAAATCCCCAATTATTTACTAATTGAGGATTGAATTATTCATTAATTTGATGAATATATGCTTTGAATAGAAAATCAGTTTTTCACTTCTTTATTGAAATATACTAAGTAATAATACATTTGTTTTTCTTCGTCCCAACCTTTTTCTACATATTTTTCGGCACTTTCCGGGTTGATAAAATCCATTTTTATTTGAATATTCGTGTCAAGGCTGATTATGTTTTTGATGGATTTTCTTGCATCAGAAACGGCTGCATTGGCAATTGGAAATGAAGTTACATCTTCAATACTGTACTTTTCTCCTTTATCAACTTTGTAGCTTTTAAACTCAGGAAGTAAATCAGGATTGTCCAAAACTTCACTTAAGAAATTACTTTCTTCAAACTGGTCATTTTTGGCAAAATAATTTACAGAACGATTCATAAACATTACTTCTTCTTTTTTGTCTTCGGCTGGAAAAACAACATCTTTGGCAAATCCTTGGCAGAATTTCAAGTATTTTTTGGTAATAAAATTTTCGTCTTCAAAAGCATCAACCGAAAGGAAATGTTCTAACCAATAGCGTGCATCATAACGATTGCTGTCAACAGTAAGGATTTTATAACCTTCTTCTTTTTTATAATTAAAAATCAAGCAGCCTTTGTCGAGTTTGCTGAGGTTGATGCCGTGTTGCAAAATCATTTCCAGATTAGTGTCTTTTTCTTCAAACTGTAAAAAATCGGATTGTAACTCACTTTTAAAAATCCCAATGGCATCCACAACATTGTTGTCGATATTTACATTGGTCAAATGTGCCACATAAACTTCTCCGTTTTTGATGTGTGGATGGTTTGATTGCTCAAATAAATGAGTTGTGATTTTCTTGGAAACTTCGTGTAAACTACTCGGATTTTCGAATATTTCAGTTGCTAATTTGAACATATCATTGTATTCTAAATCAACTTCGTGAGCAAATTGAAAGTAGTTTTCTTCTTTATCTCTAAAAGGTTTAAAGAAATATTCTTTCATTAAAGGCACAATTTCGTCGTTTAAATTAATGGATTGTTCTGATAAGAAAATGGCTTCGTTGCGGCTTTTGTTTCCAACTCTGTGAATTGATAAAGTTTCAATATGTGTATTAAATAAGTTGATCATTTTTTAAAAGGGTTTTCCTCTCCCCAACCCTCTCCAAAGGAGAGGGAGACGAGAAGTGATTTTGTTAGTTTATATTTTTGTAATTTTTTTGGCGAAAGAAATGTTTGTTGATCCAGTTTTACCTCCCTCTCCTTTGGAGAGGGCCGGGGAGAGGATTAATTCCAATTTTCTTCAAAACCATAGTCCTCAAAGCTATCGTCTCCTTCAAACATATCAAGATCTTCCTCGTCAAGGTCATCTTCAAATTCGTTATAATTTTCCTCTTCCTCATCCGCAATAAAATGTTTTTCCATCGCTTCGGCAGGCATTTCCCCTACAGAGAAAATAGTTTCAGGATAGGTATTTCCAGTAGAAATTTCTTCAACAGCGGCTAATTCTACCAGAAAAGTCCACATATTGATAAAATCGTAAACATAAATTATTTTAGTGTTTTCTGTATCTAAAATGTCCGAAAGCAAATAATCGCTCATTGTTTTTTGTTCACCTGGAACATCACCAGCATCAAACATAGGGATTTCGTCTTCCTGATTCCAAGTGTCATCACAAGTGTAAAAAGAAGCAACTTCCATTCCGTCAAATCCAAAAGAGTTGAAAATGGCATTGTGAAAATCTTCTAAAGTATCGTCGGCAAGTATCGCAATATCTCTGAATATGTCTTCTTCGGTATCGAGAATTACTCTAAATTTATAAACCATAATTTTGTTTTTATTGAAAAGTCAAAGGTAAAATATAATTTTAGATTTTAGATTTTAGATTTCAGATTTGTTGAAAAGATTTTTTGTTATTGAAATTATTGATTCAGTTTTCGAATCACTCTTGCCGGATTTCCAACAGCTAAGGAATTATCAGGAATGTCTTTTGTAACCACGGAACCAGCTCCAATCACACATCCATTCCCTATGGTTATTCCAGGAAGTATGATTGAGTTGCCACCAATCCAACAATCGTCTCCAATTGTTACAGGTTTCGAAATTTTATGAGTGCGACGAGTTATTGAATCAAGAGGATGTGAAGCGGTGTATAGTTGAACGCCAGGTCCAAAAAACACATTCGACCCAATTTTTACTTTGTTTTCGTCTAAAACTACACAGTTTACATTAAAATAAACATTTTCGCCACACGAAATATTATAACCATAATCACAAAAAAATGGAGGCTCGATGTATAAATTCGTTCCAGCATTCGGAATTAATTCGGCTAAAATTAATTTCGCATTTTTAGTCATTCTAAATTCAGTTATATTCAACCTATGGAGTAAGTTTTTAGCTTTGCGTCGATCTTTTTTAAGATTTTCATCGCCTAATGGATAAGGTTCGCCGTCAATCATTTTTTTCTTTTTGGGTTTTTATAAAAGCAGTTGTTTGTCGTAAATATAAAAGAAAACTACCGAGATTACAATTCATTCCCAAAATTCTACAGTTGGGTAAGTATAAATTTCAAAACAATAACAATCAACATAAATTTGTTCAAGAATTAATTAACCAATTAGAAACTAGAAATTATGGCAAAAATTATCATTGCAATTGTATTATTCATTACAAGTTTAGTATCAGCTCAGGGACAATTTGAACAAGGAATGGGAAAAGCGTTCCAGCTTTGGGGCGAAGGAAAAAATACCGAAGCATCAGCTATGTTTGAAAGAATTGCAGCTGCAGAACAAACATCGTGGTTGCCAAATTATTACGTTGCTTTGGTAAACACAACATCAGCCTTTGGGACAAAGGATAAGGAACAAATTGACTTATTGTTGACCAAAGCGCAAAATGCCTTAGATATTGAATTGATAAAAAATCCAAATAACGCAGAGCTTTTAGTTGTTCAGGCAATGATTAATACTGCCTGGATTGCTTTTGATCCAATGACTAACGGACCAAAATTATCAGGAACAGTTATGGAATTGTATGGCAAAGCACAAGCTATTGCTCCTGAAAATCCTAGAGTTGTTTTTGAAAAAGCAGAATTTGAAATTGGTGGTGCAAAATTTTGGGGTAAAGATACCAAGCCAATGTGTATGCAAATTGAAAAAGCTATCGGACTTTTTGCTACTTTTAAACCTGAAACTCCTTTTTCTCCAAAATGGGGATTAGAAAGAGCATTGGAAGCACAAAAAAATTGTAAGTGATTTTCTAAAACCAATATTGATTTTTCAATATTTAATAATTATCCAAAATGAATAAACTAATTAAAGAATTTCCAAGAGCTTTATTTATTTCTATTATGATATTCTTTGTTTTAACAATAATTCCTGTTTTAAATGGTGGGATTGTATCGTTTGACAATCATTTAAAGATAAATTTCTTATATACAATGCTTTACGGGATGTTTTTGTATTATGCAAATGCCGTACTTTTTATGTTCTTGGATTCAATATACAAAAACAATCGATATGCTGTAAAAAGATTAATTATTGGTTTTTTAAGTTCGTTTATACTTTCCTTGTTTATAATATTTTTATTGAGAATTTTTGAAGATGTAATAATCGAAAAACACCCTTTAAGTGAATTTTTAGAATATGAAAAACCTGCGAATTATATTGTTCCGTCAATAGTTTCATTTGTTGTTTTGTTGGGAATTCATGCATTGTATTTTTATAAATCTTTACAAGAAAACAGGGTCAAAGAACAAAAAATAATTGCAGGAACGGCTTCGGCAAAGTTTGAAAGTTTAAAAAACCAAATTGATCCCCATTTCCTATTCAATAGTTTGAATGTTTTGAGTTCTTTGATAGAAGAAAATCCTGATAATGCACAGCGATTCACGACTTCCTTGTCCAAAATTTATCGTTACGTGTTGGAACAAAAAGACAAGGAGCTGGTTTCTCTGGAAGAAGAATTGTCTTTCGCCAAAACTTATATGGATCTGTTGAAAATGCGTTTTGAAAACAGCCTATTTTATGAATTACCAACAACAATTCTTAATCCTGAAGCCAAAGTAGTCCCACTTTCATTGCAACTTTTACTAGAAAATACTGTAAAGCACAATGTGGTTAGCGAACAAAGGCCCTTGCATATTCGGATTTATGTAGAGGGAGATTATTTAGCCATCCAAAATGATTATCAAAAGAAAGAAGTTTTGCAGGAACGTAAAGGAGTTGGTTTGCAAAACATCATCAATCGCTATGGAATTATTACTAATAGGAAAGTGTTGATTGAACAAAACGAACAAACATTTACAGTAAAAATACCAGTTTTAACCAAACAAATTATAGTTATGGACACAGCTACAAATTATAATGAAAACACCGCTTATTATAGAGCAAAAAAACGTGTCGAGCAGCTTAAAGGCTTTTATGGAAATTTAATTTCCTATTGTTGTGTGATCCCAGTTTTGATTTTTATTAACTTAAATTATATGCCAGAATTTCAATGGTTTTGGTTCTCAGCTGCGGGATGGGGATTCGGGTTGACGATGCACGCTTTTCAAACTTTTGGCTATGGAGCCAATTGGGAACAGAGAAAAATACAAGAAATAATGAACAAAGAAGATATAAAACAAACTTGGAAATAATTATGGAAAATCAATTTACAGAAGAGGACCGCTATTATAAAGCGCAAAAAAGAGTAGAAGAAATCAAGGGGTTTTATGGTAACCTAACAGCTTATGTATTTGTAAACATTGGCCTTCTGGTTCTTAATTTAGTAACTTCACCTAATCATTTTTGGTTTTTCTGGCCATTGTTAGGATGGGGAATTGGAGTTGCAATACACGGAATGAAAGTCTTTAATTATTTACCATTTTTTGACAAAGAATGGGAACAAAAGAAAATAAAAGAATTTATGGAAAAAGAAGAACAATCCAAAAATACTTGGAAACAATAAAATCAAATCAAAATGGAACCATCAAGCAGAATGTATGACGATTACCAATCTGAAAGTTTGAATCGAGATAAGCGATACGAGTTAGCCTTAAAACAAGTAAAAAGAATTAAAGGATTTTATGTTCATTTAATAGTTTATATTTTTGTAAATGCAATTATAATTTCTAGTAACTATTACGGAAATTCAAATGAAGATACTATATCTTGGAGCTGGCAAACTTTTTCAACAGCTCTATTTTGGGGAATTGGTCTATTAGCTCACGGATTATCAGTATTTGGAAGAAATATATTTTTTGGACAAAATTGGGAAGAAAGAAAAATCCAGGAGTTTATGGAAAAGGAGAAAAGTGAAAAATGGGAGTGATGAAGTTGGTAATAAGTGACTCCCGCGAAAAATAAAAAACTTTGTGACTTAGCGCCTTTGTGGCAAAATAAAATATGACGACAATAATAATCGAAGACGAAAAGCCAGCCGCAAGATTGCTCCAGCGCAAACTCGAAAAGCTAAACATTAAAGTAGGAGTGATGCTTCATTCTGTAGAGGAATCCATCGAATGGTTTTCTAAAAACGAACATCCGGATTTAATCTTTTTAGACATTCAATTGTCCGATGGTTTGTCGTTTGAAATATTCGAAAAAATTGACATTAAAAGTGCTGTAATTTTCACAACAGCTTATGATGAATATGCGCTAAAAGCTTTCAAATTAAACTCTATTGATTACCTTCTAAAACCGATTGATGAAGATGATTTAGCAGTGGCAATTTTAAAATTTAAAACCCGTTTGCCAAAACAAGAAAACAGCTTGCAATTGGATTTTGAACAAATAAAAAAAATGTTCCAAAATCCATTCGAGAAGAATTTCAAAACTAGGTTTACTGTCAAAATTGGGCAGCATTTCAAAGTGATTTCAACTGAAGAAATTGAATGTTTTTTTAGCGAAAATAAGGGAACTTATATCCATACTTTAGACAATAGAAATTATTTAATTGAAAGTACTTTAGAAGTTTTGGAACAGGAATTAGATTCGAAAAATTTCTTCCGAATAAGCAGAAAGTTTATTGTTCCGTTGAAGTCTGTCAAGGAAATTGTGGTGTATTCTAACTCAAGGTTAAAAGTTATTTTGCCTACTTATAAGGAGGATGAAGTGATAGTAAGTAGAGAAAAAGTTCAAGAATTTAAAAATTGGATTGGATAATTTTAGATTAAATTACTAATGCAAATAAACATTATTAAAAATACTGGTGTTTAATTACTTATGAATTCAATATAGATTATCTCTATGATGATTTAAGTTCTGAAAAGCCACTTTCTTATGCCAATTATGGCGAAAATTAACAAGCTATAATAAATAAAAAAAGGAACGATGTATTCTATCAAATTCATTGGAAGCATTACGGCAATAATCAGCAATTGAAAACCCAATCCGTATATAGAAACTAATGTCATAAACCAATTAGGAAACGTTTTTACCTTATAAGCATTGCTGTCCAAAGTGTGAATTATTTTGTCAAAAACACCATAAACAATTGTGTATATTTTAAATAATATATCAACTGATTTTTGGTTTTCTCCCGGTAAAGCTCTAGGTGATTTGTACTCAAAAATTTTACTCGTTGTATCTCCGCCAACCGATTTATTTCTTAAAATCACATAGTAATAATTGTATAAAGTGCCTTGTAATTGGATGCAAAAAAAAGCGAATAATGTCATCCAAAAAGAGGTTTTTGAAACGTAACAAATTGTCATAAAAAACAAAAAATTCAAGACAATATCAAACACACTATCGAGGTATCTTCCAGTGTAAGAAGGGGTGTTTTTTATCCTCGCTAATTCTCCATCTGCAGCATCGATAATTGATTTTAAAATGATAAAAAAGCTGGCTAAAAAGTAATGATTTTGCAAAATACAATAGATAGCAATCAAGCCTGAAACACCAAAAAGTAGCGTAACGTGAATGGGTGTAAATTGGGTATTTTTTAATTGATTGGCAAACAGTTTTCCAATCGACCTTCCGTAATCTGACAAATCCAGGAATTTATCTTCAGCAGCAAGTTTTGACATTTTAAGTTAAGGAACAAAGTGAAATGCGACAATATAGTCTGGTATTATTTGAATTGCCCACAGTTTTAACTTTGGGTTATGTTATGTTTGTTATTTTGATAATCGATGTAAACTATAGGTCATCGCAGTCAATAAAAAGAAGGCTACGACTTGATGTGTTAATCCTAACCACAAAGGAACGCTGTAAAGCAAAGTAAAAACTCCTAATGTAAATTGTATAAACACAATAACAACAAGTGCATTCAGTCCATTTTTTTGTTGCTGTGTAAGTGAATATTTCTTGCTTTTGTAGAATAAAAATAAAATCAATCCAACCACTACATAAGCTAGTGTTCTATGTACAAACTGAACGCCACCTTTACCTTCGGTTAGTCTTTGAAACCAAGTATCTTTTTCTAAAATCACACTTTCGTGAAGCAATTGTCCGTCGCTCATCAATGGCCAGTGATTATGAACTAAACCGGCATTTAAACCGGCAACAAATCCACCGTAAATAATTTGTAACAACAGAAAAATCAAGGCGAAAACGGCAATTTTTCTGAGTGGAAGAATGGCTGTATTTCTAATTGGATAAATCAAATCTAAGGCTACCCAAAGCGTGTAAGCAAAGGTTAAAAATGCAAAAGTCAAATGCAATGACAAACGAAAATGGCTCACATCTGGATTGTCAATCAAGCCACTTCGTACCATAAACCAACCTAAAAACCCTTGAAAAGCACCCATTCCCAGTAGAATGTAGCATTTGTTCAAAGTATTTTTGTCAATTTTTTTCTTAATCAAAAAATAGACAAAAGGAATGATGAAAACAAATCCAAGAATTCTTCCAATAAATCTATGAAACCATTCCCAGAAGTAGATAAATTTATAATCTGAAAGTGTAAAATCGTTGTGAATATTGATTTTTTGATATTCGGGAAATTGCTTGTATTGCTCAAAAGTTTCTTGCCATTTTGCTTCAGTCAAAGGAGGAAAAGTATCTGTTACCAAATGCCAGTCTGTCATTGAAAGTCCAGAATTGGTCAAACGGGTGATTCCACCGACAACAACCATTACAAAAACTAAAAAACAACCTGAAAGTAGCCAGATTATTACTGATTTATTCTCTTTTATCATTTTTTGAAATTGATTTTCACAAAGGTATTTTAAATACAATTAAATTCAGATTCAACAAGCGTTAATCTTTAGCCCTAATTTAGCGCCTCTTTTTAATACAAAGTCATAAGCAGCCTGATATTCATTTGGAATTTCACCTTCCATTATGGCTTCTTTCACGGCTTCTTTTAGAATCCCGATTTCACGTGAAGGTTGCAAATTAAAAATTGCCATAATCTCTTCACCCGAAATAGGAGGCTGAAAATTCCGAACGTGATCACGTTCTTCCACTTCCACAATTTTCTTGCGAACTAGTTCAAAATTTTCGTGATATTTCTTGAATTTATTGGGGTTCTTAGTTGTGATGTCGGCTTCGCACAAAGTCATTAAACTTTCCACATCTTCGCCAGCATCAAAAACCAAACGGCGCACGGCAGAATCAGTAACCAAATCTTGCGAAAGCACAATAGGGCGTGAACTCATCATCACCATTTTTTGTACAAATTTCATTTTATGGTTCAACGGCATTCGCAATCTTTCGAAGATTTTCTTAGCCATTTTACCGCCAAGGAATTCGTGACCGTGAAATGTCCAACCTTGTTTTTTGTTAAAGCGTTTCGTTGGGGCTTTTCCAATGTCGTGCAACAAAGCAGACCAACGCAGCCAAACATCATCCGTTTTCGGGCAAATATTATCGACTACTTCCAGCGTGTGATAAAAATTGTTTTTATGAGTTTGTCCTTCTATTTCTTCTACTTGGTTTAAAGCTGTTAATTCTGGTAGAATGATGTCTAAAAGACCGGTTTTATATAACAACAAAAATCCAACCGAAGGTTTCTCCGTCGAAAGGATTTTATTCAATTCATCTACAATTCTTTCACCTGAAATTATGTTGATTCGATCTGCATTTTTTGTAATAGATTGCAAAGAGTTTTCTTCAATTTCAAAACCCAATTGATTCGCAAATCTAATGGCTCTAAGCATTCGCAAAGGATCATCAGAAAAAGTAATATCCGGATCTAGTGGAGTTCTGATGATTTTATTTTCCATATCCTCTAATCCATTGAAAGGGTCAGAGAGAGCTCCGAAATTATCCTTATTTAAAGATAAAGCAAGAGCATTGATGGTGAAATCACGACGGTTTTGGTCATCTTCCAATGTTCCGTTTTCTACAACAGGATTCCGACTTTCAAAATGATAAGATTCTTTTCGGGCACCCACAAATTCAATGTCGATTTCTCCAAATCGCAACATTGCCGTTCCATAGTTTTTAAAAACCTGGACTTTTGGTTTTTTTGGAAGCATTTCCGAAACTTTCAAAGCAAGTTCAATTCCACTGCCAACAGCGACGATATCAATGTCTTTTTTAAAATCTCTTTTAAGAATTAAATCCCTCACGAAACCACCAATCACATAACTTTCGATGTGAAGTTCTTGAGAAGCTTGTGAAACGACTTCGAATATTTTATTATTTAAGGCTGATTTGTAATTCATAATTTTTACCGCAAATTCGCAAATTAATTTTTTGAACTTATGATGCGTTTGTATTCTAAAGAAACTAAATTGAAATTAACAAGTATAGCCAATTTGTTTTTAGAGACTTTTAAATAATTTAAACATTGATTATAATGACTGTTATTGAAACAATCAACGGTTTTTATTTCAAGAATAATTTTATCGTAAACTACAAAGTCTGCGTAAAATTTATGTTTTAAAGTAGTATTTTTATAATTAACAGAAAACTCTTTTTCTCTTTGATATGTAATATTTTGTTGCTGTAATTCATATTCAATAGCATCTTTATAGACTATTTCAGAAAAACCTTTTCCGAGATTTTTATGCACTTCAAATAGAATACCTACTATTGTGTAATTTTCGTCTTTAAAAATGTATTCTTCCATAAAATCTAAAAAATAATAATTTGCGAATTTGCGGTAAAATTCTATTTCCGAATCACTTTCACCTGAGAATCGTTCGTCAATTTTATGATTGTCGATGGTTTTCCGGCAATTTTTTCGCGATGCAAATTTACAACATAGTCAACACCTTTTATAATTTTAGGACTAATATCTTTGAAGGCAATAGGAGTGGGCTTTCCCGAAATATTTGCTGAGGTTGAAACCAATGGTTTTTTCATTTTTTCCATTAATTTAAAGCAGAAAGGCTCTTTTACGATTCGGATTCCTAATGTATTGTCTGCTGCTATTAAATTGGGTGCCACATTTCTTGGTTTATCCAAGATTAAAGTAGTTGGTTTTTCAGATAAATCCATAATTTGCCAAGCTACTTCTGGAATGTCTTTGAAAACGTTGTACATCATTTTCTCGCCATTCATCAAGACGATCATAGATTGGGTTTCGGCTCTTTGTTTCAGCTTGTATATTTTGGCAACTGCTTCAGGATTCGTTGCATCACAACCAATTCCCCAAACGGTATCAGTAGGGTAAAGGATTATTCCACCTTGTTGTATTATTTCGTAGGCTTTGTGGACTTCCGTATTTATATCCATAAACTTTTGTTTTAATGTCCTATATTAATTAAATTTAAAGACTCATATTACTTTTTAAAGCTTAGTTTTTTTTAATTTTCAGTATTCTTAATGTTATTGTATAAAGAAATTGAAATTAATTGCTATTTTTTTTTAAAAATGGAAACTAACAATCTAATAAAAACATAAGGTATAACTAGAATTATATAAATTATTTTTTGAGGCGGTGATAATATTCGAAAAATCCCTATAATAGTTTTCTTGTAAAACTTGCCTAAGATCGATTTGAATGAATACGCCAAAGAGATCTCAATTTGATGCGTAAATCCTTTATGGTTTCGTTGATCAAAAAAACATCTATTAATATCTAATCTGTTTTTTAATAAACATGAAGTATTTAACCAACCATCAGTCACGTCTTTTTGACTATAAACTTGTTCAGAGATTATTGCTGTAACAATTCTATTTTTTGCGATGTATATATTTTTATTTGACGAATAAAATGAAAGTAAAAAAGGCATATGTGGATACATATTCGTAATATTATTATACCCACTTATTATAAAAGGAATAAAAGCTTCTTTTTTAAAAATATTGTTAGGAAGAAATGAAGATGCTTTAAAATAAGGATAGCCTTCATTGTATAATTTTTTAACTAATTCGTTTCTTCCACCAAAAGACCAAACAGAATCAGAATGGGCTCCCATGTTTATCAATTCGGCTTTTTCATTGATAATGCAATCAATAACATCATCACAATAAGAAAAATCATAATCATCATCATCACAGACTATCCAAATATAATCCAAATCAATGATTTCTAATGCTCTCATTATATTAGCATTAGCGCCAATATTGAATTTGTTTGTTACTATTTTGAAATTTATAAATTTATTGATAAATGAATTACAAATTTGGACAGTATCATCTGTTGAACGGTTATTGAGTATGGTTATTCTACAATCTTTAAATGGAGAACTCAAAAATTGGTTTAAAGTATTTTCTAATAATTTCGATCTATTGTAAGTAATTAATACTATTTCTAATTTATTCTCTATTCTCATCTTTTTTTTTATTAAAAAAATTAAATTTTTAAATTATGAATTTAAGTATTCTCTAATCACACTCGCAATATAATCGTAATGAGTTTCATTCAATCCTGGCCAAACTCCTAACCAAAAGGATTGATTCATAATAGTATCCGTATTAGTCAAATCGCCCACAACACGATGCTCTATATTGGCATAAGCAGGTTGTCTTAGTAAGTTACCACCAAACAACAAACGAGTTCCAATTTTTTTCTCCTCAAGATGTTGTACTAACATATGACGATCTGCAGCATCTCCATCTCTTAAGGTCAATAAAAAACCAAACCACGAAGGGTCAGAATTTGGGGTTGGTTCAGGAAGAATAAAGACTTCTTCAAACTCTTTCATTCGTTCATATAAAGCAGCAAAATTTTCGCGTCTTCTTTGCACAAACCCATCTATTTTTTTTATTTGAGATACTCCAAAAGCGGCTTGCATATCAGTCACTTTTAAGTTGAAACCAATGTGTGAATAAGTATATTTATGATCGTAGCCGTATGGCAAGGTTCCTAGTTGTTGTCCAAAACGACATCCACAGGTGTTGTCTTTTCCAGGTTCACAATAACAATCACGACCCCAGTCACGGAAACTTTCTGCTAATTTTGATAGTTCAGGATTATTGATCAAGACTGCTCCTCCTTCACCCATAGTAATATGATGCGCAGGATAGAAAGAAAAAGTGGAAATATCACCAAAAGTGCCTGTTTTTTGTCCCTTGTAAGAAGCGCCAAGAGAATCGCAATCGTCTTCCACTACCCAAAGATTATATTTTTTAGCCACGCGCATTACTTCATCCAAATCAAAAGGATTTCCTAATGAATGGGCAATCATAATCGCTTTTGTTTTCGAACTTACTGCCGCTTCAATCATGTCCGATTTCACATTATGGGTTGCTATATCTATGTCTATAAATACAGGAATCGCTCCAAACTGAATAATAGGGTTTATCGTAGTAGGAAATCCAGCAGCAACAGTAATCACTTCATCACCAGGTTTGATAGCACGTTCGCCTAATTTTGGAGAAGTCAAAGCATAAAAAGCAACTAAATTTGCTGATGAACCTGAATTTACCAGTAAAGCTTTAGGAGCACCAAAATATTGTGCAAAATCCTCTTCGAATTTGTTCGCAAAACGTCCTGCTGTTAACCAACCATCTAATGCGGCATCAACACCCATTAGGATGTCTTCTTCGTCCAGCACTTTACCAGTAACTGGAATATAGTTTTCTCCAGCAACAATTATTTGTGTCGATTTCTTTTTGGCTATTTCTCTTAAACTATTAAGTAGAGTAGTATTTGTAATGTTTTGTAACATATAAAATTTGTATTTAGTAGCGATTAAATTAAAAAATTAAGTTGCTTCCATTGCAATTGGTTTTGCAAAAGGTTCCATCTCAGTAATTGGTCTTCCAAAAGCAATTTTGGGATAAGTATTAGTATGTGGATCTATCATGACCTGTAATAAAAGTGGTTTGTTTTCATTTTCATGATTCCATAACCAATTGACTGCATTTGGAATTTCATCAAAATTTTCGATAGTTTTTGCGTCAATTCCATAAGCAATGGCAACTTTCTCGAAATCAGGAGCGTCATAACCCCAATAAGTAGATTGATAACGGGATTCAAAATAGCTATCTTGAAATTGTCTAATCATCCCTAAGGTTCTATTATTTAAAACAACTATCTTAATTGGAAGTTTGTTACGTACAATAGTCTGTAATTCTTGAATATTAAGCTGCATACAGCCATCTCCTATAAGAACCACAACAGGTTTTTTATCCAATGCAATACACGCACCTATACTTGCCGGTAAAGAAAAACCCATGGCTCCCATTCCTCCAGATGTTAAAAAATGTTGATCTTTTCCAATTTCTAATGATTGTGCTGCCCACATTTGATGACTACCCACATCAGCTAAATAAGCTTTTGCCTTTTGTGATTGACTAGAAAGCGAATGCATAAAAATATTTGGGTTTATTCCTTTTGGGCTTAGTTCTTTGGTGTCTGGCCATGTGGTTTTTAAATCACGAATATGATTCATCCAAGCATCAGGCAAAGCAAAAGAAATTTTTGAAGCAGCTTTTCCAAATTTTTCAAAGAACACATTTAGATTTGTTACAATGGCTTCACAACCCTTAACCCGATTATTTATTTCACCTTTTTCACAATCAATATGATAAATTTTTCGGTTTTCTATAAATTTAGTATCGGCACCAGTTTGTCTTATATCTAACCTACTTCCCAAAACTATCAACAAATCACATTCCCCAAAAGCAATATTTGCCCATCTGTTACCATAACTTCCTATAAAGCCAACCCGCTGAGGATTGCTAAAAGGGATAATATCTAACCCTAGAAGTGTAGTAATAACTGGGATTTGTATTTGCTCAATAAATTGGTGAAATTGATTTTGACACTGGCTAGCTTTTATACCTCTTCCTGCTAACACGAGTGGTCTTTTAGCTTGTTGGATGTCTTGTATTAATTTATTTAAAATAATTGGATCTATTTGTTCTTCTGTAGCTATTTCCGTTTGAAAAAGCTCTGGTTCTATTTGAATGCGTTGAACATCCATTGGAATATCAATAAGAACAGGTCCAGGCCTTCCTTCTAATGCTATTGTAAAAGCTCTTTCAAAAATTGCTGGAATATCATTAGGATCGATGACCTGAAAACAAGCTTTAGTAATAGGTGTCGCCATAGAAACGATATCAGTTTCTTGAAATCCCAATTGTCGTATTCCTCTATCTCCTTTTAATTCGTGTCTATTAACTTGTCCTGTAATAAAAATAGCTGGAGTTGAATCAAAAAAACAGCTTCCAATCCCTGTTAGCAAGTTAGTGGCACCTGGACCAGATGTTGCTAAAGCTATTCCTGGCAAGCTAGTTATTCTTGCATAACCTTCTGCTGCGAATGCGGCAGCTTGTTCATGGTGCATCGTAATGATATTGATATCTGTTTTTTGATTCAATGAATCGAGTATATGTGTTATCATACCACCCGATAACTCAAAAACACTTTTAATTCCTTTTTTTACCAAAAAAGCAGCTATAAAATCGGATACTTTCATAAGAAGTTTATTTTTTTTTTATAATAGTTCACGGTGCTTCTCAAAGCAATTGAATAATCTGTAAATTGAATTTCACCAATTTGATTTCTTAATTTAAACATATCACCCTCAATGTGCATCGATTGGTTTTGCCTATAGGGCAAAGAGCCAAAATTTAATATAAATGCTGGATTAATATAATTTCTAATGTCTTCAATCAAAGATTTTATTGTTCTAATTTCATTTGATGAAACATTATAAATGCCAGATTGAACAGATGTCACTATAATTTTATTTATAATTTTGGCAAAGTCTTTCACATAGAGATAAGCATATTTTTGCTCACCAAGAGTGAAATCCATTTGTTTATCTTGTGAAATTGATTTAATAAGCGATGGTATAAGCCAATTTTCATTTTCTTTTTCACCAAACAAGGAAAATAATCGTAACCAAATCCAATTTATATCATTGGTGTTACAGTACGTTTTTACAATTTCTAGACAGGCTAATTTTATGCTTCCATAAGCGCTAATAGATTCTGTATTATGTTCTTCGGAAATTTTTCCGTCGATATTTCCATACTCAGCTTGTGAACCAAGAAAAATAAATTTTTTAACTCCCACCTCTTTGGCTACATCTAAAAGATTTATTAAAAAAAGAATATTTTCGGATTGTAACTTCCAATTACTTCTATCATTTGATTCTACTCCAAGCCATGCACCATGAATTACAGTATCAAAAGTATGTTTTGACAATTGATCTTTAAACGATCCTTGGTTGTCAATATCTATCCAATTAATTTTTTCTTTAAATTCCTGACATCTCCAAATATCAGAACTTTTACGTTTTAAACCAATTACTTGAATGTCGTTATCAATTAGATTCTTAGCTATGTTAGAACCTAAAAAACCTGTAATACCCGTAATTAATACTTTATGCATTTAGAAAATCATTTATCTGTACTCTAGTAAATTGATTGATTTCATCTCTGTTTCTTGCAAATTCTCTATACCAATCTATTGTCATGTTTACCGCTTGAGCTGCGTTCATTTTTGGTTCCCATTTCAATTCTGAAAATGCTTTGCTAATATCTAGTTTTAACAATCCTGCTTCATGAGGTTGTTCTCCTGCTTTTTCAACAATATATTCTCCTTTTTTCCAACTCTGAATAGCTAATTTAAGCATTTCTTCAACAGAAAGTGCGTCTGAAATATGTGGTCCAAAATTATAGGCTTGGCTAAATTTTATTGGTTCAAAAGCTAAATTTGCACCTAGTAATAAATATCCAACTATAGGTTCTAAAACGTGTTGCCAAGGTCGAACTGAATTTGGGTTTCTAATTACCACAGGTTTTTCATCAGCAAGAGCTTTTGCTATATCTGGTATTAAGCGGTCTTTTGACCAATCGCCTCCGCCAATCACATTACCTGCTCTGGCTACTGCAATCGCTTTTTGATGTGTTTCGTATGTTTTTGTATTGAAAAAAGAATTTCTATAGGAATCAATTACCAGTTCAGCACAGGCTTTACTGGCACTGTAAGGATCATAACCACCTAATCTATCATTCTCCCGATATGGATAAATCCATTCGTTGTTGTGGTAGACTTTATCGGTAGTAATTAAAACCACTGCACATGGTTTTTCTAATAAACGAACTGCATCTAAAACATTTGCAGTTCCAATTACATTGACTTCAAAAGTTTCAGCGGGAATTTCATAAGACAAACGCACTAATGCTTGAGCCGCCAAATGAAACACAAAATCAGGTTGAAAGTTGACGATTTCTTCTTCCAATCGTTTTTTATCCCTTAAATCGGCAATCACAGAATTACAAATGGTATTGCCATCAATCAAATGAAACAAATCATCTTTGGTTAGTGGCTCTAAACCATAACCTTTTACCTCTGCACCAATAAGGGATAATGTTTTTAACATCCAAGCACCTTTAAACCCAGTATGACCCGTTAAAAAGATTTTTTTACCTTGGTAAGCTTGTTGTAGTTTAAAAAATAATCCTTTTTCTACCATGTTTTCCATTTTGCTTTACCGGAATTCCACATTTCTTCCAATTCAATTCTATCTCTTAATGCATCCATACATTTCCAGAATCCATAATGTTTGTATGCAGCCAACTGGTTGTCTTTTGCAATTTCGAATAATGGTTCTTTTTCCCATTGTACGTCCTTAACTTCGCCTTGTAAGTACTTAAATATTCCTGGTTCTAACACAAAAAAACCTCCATTTATCCACATACCGTCACCTACCGGCTTTTCAATAAAATTATCTACTTGACCATTTTTACTGATTTCTAAATTTCCGAAACGTCCGGGTACTTGGACACTCGTTAAAGTAGCCAATCTCCCATGAGATTTATGAAAATCCAGAAGTTCAGAAAAATTGACATCGGCTACTCCATCTCCATAAGTCAACATGAAGGTTTCGTCTTTGACATATTTTTCAATTTGTTTGAGTCTCCCCGCAGTATTAGTATGCAAACCAGTGTCAATAAGAGTCACTTTGAATGATTCTGTTTCCGATAAATGCACTTCTACATTATTATTGGCTAATTCAATGGTAACATCTGAATTATGTAAATAGTAATTAAAAAAATATTCTTTAATATAGGTTGCTTTATATCCCAAACAGATTACAAATTCTTTATAATCATATTGTTCATACATTTTTAAAATATGCCATAAAATAGGTTTTCCACCTATTTCAACCATAGGCTTGGGTCTTGCTTCTGTTTCTTCCATAAGGCGAGTGCCAAAACCTCCTGCAAAAATTACTACTTTCATATTTTTATATTTTTAATCTTTAAATTTCTATGTAAACATTGTCCGTCAAGGGATAACTGCAACATAATAAATACTCTCCGTTCTTTATATCAATTCGATCTTTCGACAAACCTAACATTTTCAGTTCGCCTGATTTCAAGATTCCTTTGCAGGTAGAACAATTTCCAGTCTGACAAGAATATTGCAATTCTATTCCTGCATCTAAAGCCGCTTCTAAAATGCTTTTCCCTTTCGCTACTTCAACTAATGTATTGTTATTATGAAAATTGATTTTTATTTCTCGTGTACTTATGTTTTCAAAATCTTTTGGATTTATGACTAATTCAAAATCTTCTGAAAAAACATTTCGTGAAGATATGTTCAACTCACTTAACGTTTCTTTAATCATGTCTTTTAGAGACATAGGACCACAAATGTAATGTTTAGAATTGACACTATTATTTTTAAGTAATTCTAAAATGAATTGCTTATTAATTCTTCCTTGAAAAACATTGGGTAGTTTATTCTCAACATCTAATTGGGAATAAAAATGAGTTATTGTAAAAGCTGATGGATACAATTCATTCAATTGATTGATGGTTTCAAAAAAAATAGTTGATTCAGGATTCTTATTTCCATATATCAAATGTATTTTTAATGATGGGAAAGTGGCTAATATTTCCTTAATAATAGATAATAAAGGGGTTATTCCGCTACCAACTCCCCAAAAATAAATTTTGTCATCATTATTATTAGGAGTATAACAAAAATCACCCTGAGGTTCCATTACTTCGATTAGATTACCAACTTGTAAATTGTCAAGAATATGGTTTGAAACTATACCATCTTGCAATCTTTTTATTGTAACTTCTAAAAAGGAATCTATACTTGGAGCACTAGATAAGGAATAGGGTCTTAGATATTTTCTTCCATTTATTCTAAAAGAAAGCGTTAGGTATTGTCCAGATAAATATTTAATCTTGCGTAAACCGGGCTGTTTAAAGCAAAGCGTTATGCTTTCAGCAGTTTCCTTTTTTATTGATTCTATTTTGAGTGTGTATAGTTTCATTAATAAGAGTAAATAACTCGTTGGCTTTAATTAATTTATTTTGAATTATAATGGTATTAATTGGTCTTTAAAAAATAAATTTATTAAGAAATTGTGCCAATGTATATAATGTTGTTCAGCTAATATTCTTATTTTAAACCTTGAAAAGAATTGATTTTAATATTTGCAAATATAATAATTCTATCTTTGTATTGAGTTGCGAAAATTAGTTGATTCAATGAATTTTATAAGGCGATTCTTTAATAATTGAATAATTCAATATACATAAATGAAAAAAACAGTAAAAGTACTCATACCCATATATAAATCCTATTTTGGAGAACTTGAAGAGAAGTCTTTTTTGCAATGCATCAAAGTGCTTAATGATTATGAAATTGTTATAGTACAACCAGAAGGTTTAGATAATTCTTATATAACTGAAAAGTTTAAGAATATTACTGTTGAAAGTTTTCCAAAGCATTATTTTCAAAATATTGAAGGGTATAATGAATTACTATTGTCTTCCTTGTTTTATGAACGTTTTTTGGATTCTGAATATATTTTAATTTATCAATTGGATGCTTTTGTATTTAAAGATGAATTAAAGGAATGGTGTCAAAAAGGCTATGATTATATTGGTGCTCCTTGGATTGCAAGTTTAAAAAAATCTATTTGGTCAAAATTTACTAATTCAATTGCAAGAATATTTAGATCTAAAAGTAAAAATGACCGGGAGAAAACTTTTTTTAAGGTTGGAAACGGAGGGTTTTCTTTACGTAAAACAGCTTCTCATTATTCAATTGCGAAAGAAAACAAATCATTTATTCTTGATTTTTTGAGTGACAAAGACAAAAAGATTTATGCTATTGAAGATGTTTTTTGGTCTCTAAAAGCATCGGAATTTGATAAGAATTTTAAAATTCCAGATTATAAAGAAGCTTTAGATTTCGCAATAGATAGAAAGCCGAAATTAGCGATGTCACTAAATAATAACAAACTTCCATTTGGATGCCACGGAATTAATAAGCCAAAAGTTATTGAGTTTTGGAAGCCAATATTAAATAAGTATTAAGATAATTTTGTAAAAAGGTAAAAATGACAATAAAATTTATGTTTTCTAAAACTGTTCATAATTCAAAAGATGTGCTTGGTTTTATAAAAGAATTCAATTCTGATTCAGGAACTCTTTTTGGCGATGGTCAAAGAAATAAAATCAAACTTTTTGAATTAGAAGGTAAAATGATAAACATCAAATCCTTCAAAATTCCGCATCTTATAAATAAAATTGCTTACAAATATTTCAGGAAATCTAAGGCCAGACGCTCTTTTGAATATGCCACAACTTTATTGGAAAAAGGAATTGGAACTCCTCAGCCGATTGCTTTTTTTGAAAATTATGACGTTGTTGGACTCAAGGATAGTTATTATGTGAGCGAACATCTTCAATGCGATTTGACTTTTAGGGAATTGGTCGAAATTCCGGATTTTCCAGATCACGAAAACATTTTAAGACAATTCACCCGTTTTTCATTCGATTTACACGAAAAAGGAATTGAGTTTTTAGACCATTCTCCAGGAAATACTTTGATTAAAAAAAATGCAGAAGGAAACTATGATTTCTTCTTGGTTGATTTGAATCGAATGAATTTTCACGACAAAATGGATTTTGATATAAGAATGAAAAACCTCAGTCATTTGACTCCTAAAAAGGAAATGATTGCCGTGATGAGCAACGAATATTCTAAATTATATCCTACTCAAACCGAAGTCGAAATTTTCGATAAAATGTGGTTTTACACCAATGATTTTCAAATAAAATTCCACAAAAAGATTAAGATTAAGAAAACCTTGAAATTCTGGAAGTCTTAAATTTATTTGGATTAAGGATTCTGTTGCAAAAACAATTCGATTTTGTCCTTAAACAATTCAGGTTTAAATTCTTGATATAATGAAAGCGTATTTTTTTTGAGTTCTTTCTCCGTTTTATTAGTTAATAGTTCTGGTTTGAAGTCATCTAAATGTACCGAAATATGATGCACACCGTCTTCAAGAGTGGCCCAAATTTTCTTTTCTATCCAAGGGGAGAAAATAATAAATGAAGGTTTTCCTAAGGCTTTTGCCATATTAATTGCTCCCCCATCGTTGCCAACAATCAAATCGCAATTGTTCATCAGGGCAATAAAGGAGCGCAAATCACTTCCCAATAAATCAAAATAGATTTTTTCTTGTGTCGAAGGTTTACAAGTATCAAAAACGATTTTGGCATCGCTAATTTGCTTTGGAAAATAATTAAAAAGAATATTCACATCTTGATTATCGGCAATGTAATCGATAACTTTTGCCATATATTCCAATGGATAGGTTTTTATCTTTTCACTTCCCAAAAGGCTAATCATAACTGTTTTTCTGTCTTTTCTGACTTTATTATATTCTAAAATAGCAATTGCATCTTGGTTTTCTTTATCAGTCACAAATAATTTTGGAAAAGGATCAACTTCAATTTTTAAATCTAGAGGATCTAATAATGAAAGTCGTCTTTCGATAGCCAAACCTAAATTTGTTTTTGGAAATTCAGCAAAAGGAACATTGTCAGTATATAAAAAAGTGCGGCCAAATTTTTTATAGGAGATTTTTCTTTTGGCACCGCTTATTAAAACAATCAGCCAACTCTCTAACTTTGAATAAGCATCAATGATTAAATCGTATTTGATTCCCCGAATTTCGTGTGCTAAATTCAGGAATTCTCTTTTGCTTTTGCGATGTTTTTCTTGAAATATTAGAACATTGTCGATATTGGGATTGCCTTCCAAGACTGGAATAGTAGATTCATAAACCAAATAATCGATTTGGGCATCGGGATATCCTTTGCGCAAATTATTGCAAATGATGCTGCTAACAAGCACATCGCCAATCATTTTTTGTTGTATAACTAGTATTTTCATACGAAGATAATATTTGTTTTTAGAGGAATATGGAATTGCTTCGCCTGTTCGCTTCCGCTCGGGTCGCATATGTCTTCATCTGTGTGAATAACATTTTAGTTATGCTCATTTCATAGTATAAAAAAACCTCCCTTTTTGAGGGAGGAATGTACAATATTTTTATGAAATAGTATTAAACCGCCACGTCATATTCGCGTAATGCATTATTCAAAGACGTTTTCAAGTCAGTTGAAGGTTTGCGAGTACCGATAATCAATGCACAAGGCACTTGAAAATCTCCAGCGGCAAACTTTTTAGTATAACTTCCTGGAATTACAACCGAACGAGCAGGAACAAATCCTTTTCTTTCTACAGGAGTGTCACCTGTAACATCAATTATTTTTGTTGAAGCGGTCAAACATACATTTGCACCAAGAACAGCTTCTTTACCAACGTGAACTCCTTCGACAATGATACAACGTGAACCGATAAAAGCACCATCTTCAATAATTACCGGTGCAGCTTGCAAAGGCTCTAGAACACCACCAATTCCAACTCCACCTGAAAGATGAACGTCTTTACCAATTTGAGCACAACTTCCCACAGTTGCCCAAGTATCTACCATTGTTCCAGAATCAACATAAGCACCAATGTTTACATAACTTGGCATCATAATTACACCGCTAGCAAGAAAAGCTCCGTAACGAGCAGATGCTCCAGGAACAACACGAACTCCTTTTTCGGCATAATCTCTTTTTAGCAACATTTTGTCGTTGTATTCAAAAATTCCAGCTTCTAATGTTTCCATTTTTTGGATTGGGAAATACAGCACAACGGCCTTTTTTACCCATTCGTTTACTTGCCAACCTTCACCAACAGGTTCGGCAACACGTAATTTTCCTGAATCTAATAATTCAATAACTGATCTAATGGCATCAGTAGTTTTTGTTTCTTGTAACAAAGCACGGTTTTCCCAAGCTTGTTCTATTATGGATTGTAATTCGTTCATTTTAGTTAGATTTTGGACAAAGATACCATTTTTAACCAAAAGCAAAAAGTCAAATCGAATGGAAAATGTTATATATTTGTACTTTAAATTTATTCATTATGGAAGCAATTAGATTAGAATTTCAGCCTAAAATTAAAGCTAAAATCTTGGAATTACTGAGTGCATTTTCATCCGATGAGTTAAAAATTGTTCAGGAAGATTCAGAATTTTTAAAGAATAAACGAAAATTAGATGCTTCGTTGTCTATGGTTAGAGATGGTTCAGCCGAGTATTGCACTTTGGACGAGTTAGATTTAAAGATGGATAAACTTTTTTCTGAATATGACAATAAAATTAAATAAAGTTTTTCAGTTAGATTTGATAAATCAAGTTCAATATATATATACAAGGATAAACCTAAGGCTGCTTTAAAATTCAGAAAGGACTTAATCAAAAACCTCAAAAAAGATTTAAAACAACCTTTTTCTTTCAAAAAATCTATTTATTATAATGATGAAAATATAAGAGATTATGTTTTTAAAGGTTATACTTGTGTTTATGAAATTGATATGAAACAAGATTTCATTATTGTTTTCGGATTTATCAAATATAAAGACTCCTTATAAAATGCCAAGAATTCTCGCCATAGATTACGGACAAAAACGCACCGGAATAGCCGTTACCGATGAACTGCAAATTATTGCTTCGGGTTTGACGACGATTCCATCTGCGACAGCAATTGCTTTTTTGAAGGATTATTTCTCTAAGGAAAAAGTAGAAGCTGTTCTCATTGGCGAACCCAAACAAATGAATGGAGAACCTTCTGAAAGTGCTTCAATCATAAAGGGATTTGTAACACATTTTACCAATCATTTTCCGGACATGAAAGTCATTCGAGTGGATGAACGTTTTACCTCAAAAATGGCTTTCCAGACAATGATTGATAGTGGTTTGAATAAGAAACAACGTCAGAACAAAGCATTGATTGACGAAATATCGGCAACCATAATGCTTCAGGATTATTTGACCAGAAAAATATTTTAATCACTTCTGATATTTCCAATTCCATATTTTTCATTACTTTTGCGTCCAATTTTGATATAAATATAATTATTATATCTAAACTTAATACAACAATAATGATTATACCAATTGTAGGATATGGCGATCCAGTTCTAAGAAAAGTAGGAGAAGTTCTTTCGCCAGAATATCCAAACTTGAAAGAAACTATTGCCAATATGTATGAAACGATGTATAATGCTTATGGCGTGGGGCTTGCAGCACCTCAAGTAGGCTTGAGTATTCGTCTATTTGTAATTGACACAACGCCTTTTGGCGATGATGAAGACTTGCCAATTGAGGAACAAGAGCATTTAAAAGGATTTAAACGTACTTTTATCAATGCCAAGATGTTGAAAGAAGAAGGCGAAGAATGGGGTTTTAACGAAGGTTGTCTCAGTATACCTGACGTCAGAGAAGATGTTTACAGAAACGAAAAAATCACGATTGAGTATTGCGACGAAGATTTTAACGTAAAAACCGAAGTGTTTGATGGTTTGATTGCAAGAGTTATTCAACACGAATACGACCATATTGAAGGGATTTTGTTTACTGATTTGATTTCTTCATTGAAGAAAAAATTGATTAAGAAAAAATTACAGAATATAATGGATGGCAAAACCAGACCTGATTACAGAATGAAATTTTGCAACAAAAAAGGAAGATAAGAAATTACGTTTTCACAAATAACCAAACAAACGAATAATCAAATACACATTTATAAAAATGAATTTAGAAAAAATATTATCCATTTCAGGCAAACCGGGTTTGTACGCATTGAAAGTTCAAACACGTTCAGGTTTCTTAGCAGAATCGTTAGTTGACGGAAAAAAAATCTCTGTTGGATTGAAAGTAAACGTAAGTTTATTGTCGGAAATTTCAATTTACACTTATAATGAAGAAAAACCATTGACCGAAGTAATGCGAAATATTGCCATAAAAGAAGATAATGGACCAACAATTTCTCACAAAGAAGAAAACGCTACGCTTATTGCCTATTTCAAGGAAATTCTTCCGGAATATGATTCTGAAAGAGTGTATCCTTCAGACATTAAGAAAGTCTTGAGTTGGTATAATTTGCTGCAATCAAAAGGGTTGGTTTCTAAAGAAGAGCCAATAATTGAAAATGCAGTTGAAGTATTGGAGAAAGTTGTTGAAGAAGTAGTTGCCGAAAAAGTAAAAGCTCCTGCTAAAAAAGTAAAAGCTAAAAAAGAATAGATTTTTCTTTTAAAAACATATTTTAATCCTGTCTCGATGTTTTCCTGACAGGATTTCTTATTTTTACAAAAAACCAAAACACGATGAATTCCAAACAAACTCAACTACTGGCTTTCGAACGATTATTGAATATTATGGACGATTTGCGCGAGAAATGTCCTTGGGACAAGAAGCAAACGCTCCAATCTTTAAGACATTTGACCATCGAAGAAACGTATGAATTAGGCGATGCTATTTTAGATAATGATTTGAGTGAAGTCAAAAAGGAATTAGGCGATTTGTTGTTGCACATTGTTTTTTATGCCAAAATAGGAAGTGAAACTAATGATTTTGATATTGCCGATGTTTGCAACGAAATTTGTGAAAAACTCATTCACCGTCATCCGCATATTTACAGTGATGTTGTGGTAAAAGATGAGGAAGAAGTGAAACAAAATTGGGAAAAACTCAAACTCAAAGAAGGAAAAAAATCGGTTTTAGAAGGTGTTCCAAAAAGTTTGCCCGCATTGGTGAAAGCCAGCAGAATTCAGGACAAGGTAAAAGGAGTGGGGTTTGATTGGGAAGAACCGCATCAGGTTTGGGATAAAGTTCAGGAAGAAATAGAGGAATTTCAAGTTGAGGTCAAAGCTGGAGATCAGGACAAGATGGAATCTGAATTTGGTGATGTTTTGTTTTCGATGATAAATTATGCGAGATTTTTAAACATAAATCCCGAAGATGCTTTGGAACGAACCAATAAAAAATTTATCAAGCGGTTTCAATATTTAGAAAGTAAAGCTGGGGAATTAGGGAAGCCTTTAATGGACATGTCTTTGGCTGAAATGGATGTTTTTTGGAACGAAGCCAAAAAATTGTAATTGAAAATCTATGATTTTCAAATATTTCAATTTTGGAACGAAGCCAAAAAATTGTAATTGAAAATCTATGATTTTCAAATATTCCAATTTTGGAACGAAGCTAAAATTTATACTATATCAGCAATTCTCTTCAGTTTTGCCAGATCTTTGATTACTATTTTTTTACCAATCAATTCAATTAATCCAATTTTATTAAAATCAGATAATACTCTAATACAACTTTCCGTGGCAGTTCCTATCATTCCTGCTAATTCTTCGCGAGTAAGTTGAAGATGTAAAGAACCATCTTCGTTTTTGCCAAAAGATTCTTCAAGGTAAATAAGGGTTTCAGCTAAGCGTTCTTTAACTGTCTTTTGAGAAATAGAGAGCATATGCTCATTGGCTTCATTTAAATCTCCACAAATGGTTTTCATTAAATTCCTTGAAAACTGGTTGTTTTTGTCAAACAAACTGAGCACATCACTTCTCGGAATAAGGCAAACTTCCATATCTTCGTGAGCTATTGCAGTTAAATTGGTGGGTTCATCACTAATCATTTCACGTTGACCAAGTAATTCTCCTGGCTTTACTAGCTTTATGATTTGGTCTTTTCCATTTGAGCTTAATTTGGAGAGTTTGCAAACTCCACTCTGAATGCAAAAAACACCATTTATAATATCTCCTTCTTTAAAAATGAGCTCCCCTTTTTTTATCGTATAAGTTGTTTTGCATTTGGCAAGTTGAACTAATTCGTCATTATTGAGCGCTTTAAGAGAGCTGAATTCTCTAACGATACATTGTTCACATTTACTCATAAGGTATTGGAGGTAATAGGGTTTATAGATATCATCCTTCTTACTCTAATGAAGTAATTTCATCAGGCTCATTATTCCAGATTCAACATCTATAAGAATGCCATCTGTGTCAATATAAATTATTTTTTTAATTTAATTTTTAGATAAATATAATTTAAATGGAAGATAGGCAATCTATTTCCTACACAACTAAATAAGTCGATAATTTACTTGAAAAATCGTTGAAATGCAAAATATTTGATTTTGAATATGTTATTATCCGACATTACTATATTAATACGATGCATTTTTTGAGTAAAACTTTGGATGAACTTATTGGAGTGGATAATGCACCTAAAACAGAAAATTAAACCATTAAAGTATTATTATTAATATTAATAGGAAGTGAGCTAAGTCAAAATCAACAAATAAAGCATTTGTAAATGCTACTAAAAAGTCAACGCTTATTAGCGAAAGTAGAAGAGAAAAAGTGATATAGGCTTTTTCAAAAAATTAAGGTTATTAAAGGTGCATTTATATCAACTAATTAAATGAAGTAAAAACCACTGATAATAATTAAAATAAAGGATAAGGATTAAATGCTGAAGTAGCAGAAGGCGAAATGAATGAGTTATGCTTTTAATAAGTCTATATATTGATTTAAATTAAAAAGGAATAGTAAATCTAATACAAGTTAAAAACATTAATATTTACTATTTAATTTTTAGAATAGTATATTAGAAATTAGTCCGCTATTCTTTTGAGCTTATTCAAATCTTTAATAACAATTTTTTTACCGATCAATTCAATCAATCCAATTTTATTAAAATCAGATAACAATCTGATACAACTTTCAGTGGCAGTTCCAATCATTCCGGCCAATTCTTCGCGAGAAAGTTGAATGCGTAATGAGCCATCTTTGTTTTTTCCAAAAGATTCTTCTAGGTAGATGAGGGTTTCTGCTAAGCGTTCTTTAACTGTTTTTTGAGAAATAGAAACCATATGTTCACCAGCTTCTTTCAAATCACCGCAAATCGTTTTCATCATATTCATTGAAAACTGGTTGTTATTGTCAAACATATTCATCACCTCACTTTTCGGAATAAAACAAACTTCCATATCTTCAAGAGCTACAGCACTCAAATTAGCAGGTTCATCACTGATCATAGAACGTTGTCCGATTAACTCTCCTGGCTTAACTAATCTTACGATTTGATCCTTTCCGTTAGGGCTTAATTTCGATAACTTACATACACCAACGGTGATGCAATAAATGCCATTTACACTATCTCCTTCTTCAAAAATAGAATCTCCTTTTTTGATAACAGAAGAGGTTTTGCATTCGGCAAGTTTTATCAATTCGTCTTTATTAAGTGCTTTTAAAGAGCTAAATTCTCTAACGATACATTGTTCACATTTACCCATAAAAGAAAAATATAATTTTGAAGATACAAATCTACAAAATTATATGATAATTATCATATTTTTAATTTACTCACCTAGTATATTTGTGCCTAGTAAAAATTTCAAAGTTTATGGAGGTAAAAAGCTGTTTCCACTGTGGGTTGGACGTTGCAAAAGAGGATCAAATTTTCTTTGATGAAAAAGTATTTTGTTGCAATGGTTGTAAAACCGTGTACGAAATATTCAGTCTTAATGATATGACTTGTTATTATGATTTCGAAAAATCTCCAGGCGCAACTCCGCTTGATATTAGTGGTAAATATGATTTTTTAGACAACGAAGTTATAGTTTCAAAACTTTTGGAATTTCAGGAAGATAAAACAGCTATTGTTTCACTTAGCATTCCTCATATTCATTGCAGTTCTTGTATTTGGATTCTTGAAAACCTTCAAAAACTTCAAAAAGGCATCAGTATTTCGCAGGTAAATTTTCCGGAAAAGAAAGTCCGAATTACTTATAATCCCGAATTAGTTTCGCTTAAAACTATTGTCCATTTGCTAAGTTCCATTGGTTATGAGCCCTATATCAGTTTAGAAAACTATGAAACCGGAAAAAATAATGTTGATAGAAGTCTGACTTACAAACTCGGATTGGCTTTCTTTTGTTTTGGCAATATTATGTTACTTTCTTTTCCAGAATATTTTGAAGTCAAAGAATATTGGTTAGACAATTACAGACCGTTTTTTCGTTGGTTAATTTTTGCTTTATCCTTGCCGTCGTTTTTGTATTCTGCCAGTGGATATTATGTTTCAGCATATAAGAGCATCAAATCAGGAATGCTGAATATTGATATTCCAATTGCTTTGGGAATTATTATATTCTTTGTCCGAAGCACTTTTGATATTGTAATGGATTATGGTTCCGGTTTTTTTGACAGTTTGACGGGGTTGATTTTCTTTATGCTTTTGGGCAAAATGTTTCAAATCAAAACCTACAGTTTCTTAAGTTTCGAAAGAGATTTTAAATCTTATTTTCCAATAGCAATTACAAGAATTAATAGTGATACTTCTGAGGAAAGTGTTCCGATTTATGATATCGAAAAAGGAAATCGATTATTAATTAGAAATCAGGAATTGATTCCTGTAGATGGAATTTTAATTTCAGAAAAAGCCGAAATCGATTATAGTTTTGTTACCGGAGAAGCGATTCCAATTACTAAAAAGTCAGGCGATAAAGTTTTTGCAGGAGGAAAACAAATAGGTAAAGTGATTGAAATGGAAGTTTTACATTCGGTTTCTCAAAGTTATTTAACGCAATTGTGGAGCAATGATGTTTTTCAGAAAAATGTGGAACAAAGACACAAATCCATAACCGATACAATCAGTCGTTATTTTACGCCCATATTATTAATAATTGCTTTTGCAGGATTTGGTTATTGGATTTTTATCGATGTCAATATTGCTTTCAATGTTTTTACGGCAGTTTTAATTGTGGCTTGTCCTTGCGCCTTAGCATTGACAGCTCCTTTTACGATGGGAAATGTTTTGCGGATTTTAGGCAAAAAGAAATTCTATCTTAAAAATGCCTTGGTAATAGAACAGTTAGCCAAGGTTGACACCATAGTTTTTGACAAAACAGGAACGATTACCACTAATAAAAAATCGAATATTTCCTATGAAGGGAAAGCGCTTTCGGAGGAAAATCTAGTGATTTTAAAAAGTGTTCTTCGTGCTTCCAATCATCCATTAAGCAGGATGCTATATGATTTTTTACCGGAATGCAAAAGATTGAAAATAAACGATTTTCAGGAAATAACAGGAAAAGGGATTCAGGCAAATATTGATGGAATCCAAGTTCAGGTTGGTTCAGCGGATTTCGTTGGAAAATCAGAAGAAAACAGCATTCAACAAACCTCAGTTCATATTAAGATTAACGAAATTTATTTTGGAAAATATATTTTCAATAATCAATATAGAGAAGGTTTAGAGCAGCTTTTCAGGAATTTAAGTGTCAATTATCAAATTAAGGTTTTGTCTGGTGACAATGAGGGAGAACGCGCAACTTTGTCAGCTATTTTACCAAAAGAAACCGAATTAATTTTCAATCAAAAGCCAGAACAAAAACTAGAATTCATTAAAAAATTACAGCAAGAAGGCAAAAACGTAATGATGGTTGGCGACGGACTAAATGATGCTGGAGCTTTGGCACAAAGTAACATTGGTATCTCAATTTCAGAAAATGTAAATGTTTTTTCTCCTGCCTGCGATGCGATTTTAGATGCAAATGAGTTTAAAAAATTAAATTATTTCCTCAAATTATCAAAAAAAGCTATTACAACCATAAAAATGAGTTTTGCACTGTCATTATTTTATAATGTTGTGGGATTATCATTTGCTATAACCGGAAACTTAATGCCGCTTGTCGCTGCAATTATAATGCCTTTGAGTACTATAACAATTGTTAGTTTTGTGACTATAATCAGTAATTTTTATGCTAGAAGTTTAAAATAAAAAATCGTTTAAAAATTGATTTTTTTTTATATTTTTAACAAAATATTAAAATATGATAATTATCATATTTATAAAATAGTTAATAAAGTAAGTTTGTTAACTTAATATAATAATATGAGTGTAATATATTTACTTATCTCCATCAGTATAGTAGTTGCTATTGGTTTTTTTATTGCTTTTATCAGAGCAGTAAAAACGGGTCAATATGATGATGATTATACTCCTTCGGTACGAATGCTTTTTGACGACGAGCTTGTTAAGAAAGCAAGTGATGAACATATTCAGATTACAAAAAACAACCTTAAACCTTAATTTTAAACCAATTAACAAACACTATTTATGGAAATGCAACAGTTTTATTATGACAACAAAATTGTAAAGAAGTTCATTTACGCGACGATCATTTTCGGTGTCGTGGCAATGTCTGTTGGGCTATTAGAAGCCTTCTTTTATCTTTTTCCAAATTTGACTGACGGTATCTCGTGGTTAAGTTATGGTAGATTGAGACCTTTACATACCAATGCGGCAATTTTTGCCTTTGTTGGAAATGCAATGTTTGCCGGAATCTATTATTCATTACAGCGATTATTAAAAGCCAGAATGTTCAGTGACTTTTTAAGTAATTTGAATTTTTGGGGTTGGCAATTAATTATCGTTGCGGCAGCTATTACGTTGCCTTTGGGTTACAGTACGTCCAAGGAATATGCCGAATTAGAATGGCCAATTGATATTGCCATTGCTTTAATTTGGGTGGCTTTTGGTGTAAATATGATTGGTACAATACTAAAACGAAGAGAGCGTCACTTATATGTTGCGATTTGGTTTTATATCGCCACTTTTGTAACTGTGGCGGTTTTGCATATTTTTAATAGTTTGGAATTACCAGTTACTTTAACAGGGATGAAAAGCTATTCCGTCTATGCAGGAGTTCAAGATGCTTTAGTTCAGTGGTGGTATGGTCACAATGCAGTTGCTTTTTTCTTGACTACACCTTATTTAGGATTAATGTACTACTTTGTTCCAAAAGTAGCGAATCGTCCTGTTTATTCTTATAGATTATCGATTGTTCACTTTTGGTCGTTGATATTTTTATACATTTGGGCTGGTCCACACCATTTATTGTATTCGGCTTTACCAACTTGGGCGCAAAATTTAGGAGTTGTATTCTCTATAATGTTGATTGCTCCATCTTGGGGAGGTATGATTAACGGATTATTGACTCTGAGAGGAGTTTGGGACAAAGTTCGTGAAGAACCAGTTTTGAAATTCTTCGTTGTAGCAATTACTGGTTATGGTATGTCTACTTTTGAAGGACCTATGTTGTCTCTAAAAAATGTAAACGCCATAGCACATTATACCGACTGGATTATTGCTCACGTTCACGTTGGAGCTTTAGCTTGGAATGGATTTATGGCATTTGGTATTATTTATTGGTTGATACCAAGAATGACTAAAACTACACTTTTCTCTACTAAATTAGCCAATTTCCATTTCTGGATTGGGACTTTAGGGATAATACTTTATACTATTCCAATGTATGTTGCTGGATTTTTGCAAGCTTCTATGTGGAAACAATTTAACCCAGACGGAACATTAACTTATGGTAACTTCCTTGAAACAGTAACTCAAATTATGCCAATGTATTGGATGAGAGCTATTGGTGGAACATTATACTTTACAGGAATGTTGGTGTTAGTTTATAACATTATTCAAACCGTAAGAGCAGGCAAAACCATCGAAGATGAATTAGCCGAAGCTCCAGAATTGCAAAAAATTAGCGCAGGAAGAATCAAAGGCGAAAAATACCACGCTTGGTTAGAAAGAAAACCTATCCAATTAACCATTTTTGCTGTTATTGCTATTCTAATTGGCGGAATCGTTCAAATTGTTCCAACGATTATGGTAAAATCGAATATTCCAACCATTGCTAGCGTAAAACCTTATTCGCCATTAGAATTGCAGGGTCGTGATTTATACATTCGTGAAGGATGTGTTGGTTGTCACTCACAATCTGTTCGTCCTTTCCGTAGTGAAGTAGAACGTTATGGGCCACAATCTAAAGCAGGAGAATTTGTATACGATCACCCATTCCTTTGGGGTTCAAAACGTACAGGTCCGGATTTGTTGAGAGAAGGTGGAAAATATAATGACAATTGGCATTTTAACCACTTCTGGAATCCTCAAAGTATATCTGCCGGTTCTATTATGCCAGGTTATAAATGGTTGTTCGACAATGAAACAATGGATAATTCTTTAATCCAAAAGAAAATGCAAGTTATGGTAACTCTTGGAGTTCCTTATACTGATGCACAAGTTGCAAATGCCGAAAAGGATTTGAGAGCTCAAGCAATCAAAATCGAAGAAAGCTTGAAAAATGATCCTGACTTTGTGAAAAGTTATGACAATAGCAAGAAAAAAGCCGAAGCCAGAGGAGAAAAATTTGTTCCAATGAACGAAAGAGAAATTGTTGCGATGATTGCATACATTCAACGTTTGGGAACTGACATTAAGGTAAAGTAAATAAAGTTAGTTATGTTCGAACAAATAAAACACAATATGGAAACCATCGCAGGAGTTGCGGTGTATCCAATACTTTCGTTATTGATTTTCTTCTCCTTTTTTATAGGACTTGGTCTGTGGGTTTTCTCATACAAGAAAGATAAAATTGAGGAAATGAGTCAAATTCCTTTGAACGATTAAAACCAAATTAAATATATAATTTTCAAAATAGATATAAAATGAAAAAATTAATTCCATCATATATAAGAGTTCTTGTCGTTTTCTTTGCGGTTTTTGCTGCAATGGAATATTTCATTGACTCTGGAAATCAACCTGCATTTATAAAGTTCCCAATGGTTGCTCTCTTTTTATTAGTATTTCTTTTCCTATTGATAGCGATAGAAATTACGGTTAATGCAGTTGATACAATTACCTATCACTTACTAACCGAAGAACAAAAAGCCAAATTAGATGAAACAAATAGTTTGGGTTTAAAAGATAGTGCATTCTATAAAAGAGTAGAGAATTTCCTTGTCAAACCAAAACAAGTTGAGGATGAAGGGCAATTATTGTTAGACCACGATTATGATGGTATCAAGGAATTAGACAATAGCTTGCCGCCTTGGTGGGTATATTTATTCTATGGTTGTATCATTTTTGCAGTTGTTTATCTGGTTCGATTTGAAATAATGGGAGGAGATAATCAAGAAATGGAATTGAAAAAAGAAATGGCTCAGGCTCAAATTGATATTGCTCAATACAAAAAAACAGCTCCAGATTTAATGGATGAAAACACTGTTACCTTGTTGACTGATGCTGCAGATTTAGCTGCTGGTAAAGCCATTTTTACTGCCAATTGTGTGGCTTGTCACAGAGCAGATGCAGGTGGTCAAATCGGACCAAACTTAACAGATGATAATTGGATTTTGGGAGGTGGAATTAAAAATGTTTTTCACACTCTAGTAAATGGTGGACGTGATGGAAAAGGAATGATCTCTTGGAAAGCAACATTGAAACCAAAACAAATGCAAGAAGTAGCCAGTTATGTGTTGTCATTAAGAGGAAGTAATCCTGTTAATCCAAAAGCTTCAGAAGGAGAAATTTGGGTTGATCCAAGCGCGCCTAAAACTGCTACTGTTGTTCCTGCAACTGTAGGTAGTACAGCAGTAAAAAAATAATAAACAATATGTTTAAAGCTAGCAGATCCTGAATTATTTCAGGATTTGTTTTTTTTGTATAATTATTTAGGAATATAATTTAACGTTTATATAATATATATTTTGTCTAAAATAAATGATCATTTATTATATAGAAGCATTAAAAAAACTAATACAATTCTTTTTAAAGAATTGTAACATATGTTTCATAGTAAATGAATTCAAAGCTTTAATTTTATACTTTTAAATTTTAAAATTTTAACAATGTCAAAATTACCCGACGAAGCTTTCAGAGATACTATTGGAACAATTGATGAAGAAGGACACAGAAAATTCATTTTCCCTAAAAAACCTTCTGGTAGATTTTACGATTATCGAAAGTGGCTAAGTTATGTTTTGTTGATTATTCTGGTTGCAAACCCTTTCTTAAAGATCAATGGCAATCAATTTATGATGTTCAACGTTTTGGAAAGAAGATTTAATATTTTCGGATTTCCATTTTGGCCACAAGATTTTTACCTCTTTGTGATTTCTATGATTGTCGGCGTTGTTTTCGTAATTCTTTTTACAGTAATTTTTGGGAGAATATTTTGTGGATGGATTTGTCCGCAAACCATCTTTCTGGAAATGGTTTTCCGTAGAATTGAATATTGGATTGAAGGCGATCGCGGAGCACAAATCCGTTTGGAAAAACAAAAATGGAATGCCGAAAAAATCAGAAAGAAAGCTGTAAAATGGACCATTTTTTTAATAATTTCTTTTGCGATTGCCAATGTTTTTCTGGCTTATCTAATCAGCAGCGACGAATTAATCAAAATGATTGAGGATGGTCCAGAAAATAACGTCAGTACCTTAATTTCTTTGTTTATTTTTACAGGTATTTTTTACTTTATTTTTGCGTGGTTTAGAGAACAAGTATGTATTATTGCTTGCCCTTATGGACGATTACAAGGGGTATTGTTAGATAACAAATCCATTAATGTTGCTTATGATTTTGTTCGTGGTGAAAAAGAAGCGGGTAGGGCTAAATTCAATAAACAAGAAGATAGAGCAGCAGCTGGAAAAGGAGATTGTATTGATTGCAAACAATGTGTACACGTTTGTCCAACAGGAATTGATATTCGAAACGGAACTCAATTGGAATGCATCAATTGCACGGCTTGTATAGATGAGTGCGACACGATAATGGAAGGCGTTGGTTTGCCCAAGGGACTCATTCGATACGCTTCAGAAGATGAAATAGAAAAAAATTCCAAGTTCAAATTTACCGCTAGAATGAAAGGCTATTCAGCTGTTTTGTTTATTCTTATTGGTATATTAGCTGGGTTGTTGTTCTTGCGAACTGATGTTGAAGCTGTCATTTTGAGGCTTCCTGGACAATTATTTCAACATAAAGGAGATAATATCAGTAATATTTATACGTTTAAAATTATCAACAAAACAAGTAATGATTTTAATGATATACACTTTAAACTGGTTGGAATAAAAGGAACACTAAGAGTAGTGGGCGAACAAGATTTAAAAGTGCCAAAGCAAGGGATGAAAAACGGAACTTTGTTTATCGAAATCAATCAAAATTTATTGGAAAACGACAAAACAAAACTTGAACTTGAAGTTTATGACGGCAATAAAAAAATTGAAACCAGTAGAACAAGTTTTTTAGGTCCCAGAAGTTTTGAGTAAAGCCCACTAACCCCCGAAGGGGAAAGAGGAGGGCTCTAAAATTTAAAAATATTTATAAAATGTCAACAAGAAATAATGATTCGGATAATTTAAATACTCCAACTGGAGTTCCCCCTTCTGGAACCAGGGGGCTAAAGATTAATTGGGGAACAGGAATTGTAATTGCATTTGCATTATTTATTACCTTTATTTTATATTTTGTTTTAAGTGTACAATCCAATTCTAAATACGACAACGAATTGGTTGTAGAAGAATATTACAAACATGATGCAAAATTTGGAGATGAAATGGTTCGGGTTCAAAACGCAACTGATTTGGCTCAAAAACCTGTAATAACAAATACATCCGAAGGGATTACAATTGTTTTTCCAGAAGTCTATATTCCAAAAGACATTAAGGGAACTGTTTCTTTTTACAGACCATCAAACAAAAAATTTGATTTTGATGTTCCTATTTCACTTTCAGGTTCTTCTTTATTTGTTCCTGCAAAAAGATTAGTTGGCGGTCGCTGGGATATTAATATGGAATGGCAATATCAAGGGAAACAATATCTTACTAAAGAAATAATTTATATAGAATAATAGTTTTCAGTCGCAGTTTTCAGTTGGTTAACACTGAACACTGAACACTGAGCACTGAACACTGAACACTGAACACAATGTTATATACCGCTTTTTTCTTCGGTTTAATCAGTAGTTTTCACTGCATCGGAATGTGTGGCCCTATTGCTATGATGTTGCCTGTAGACAGGAACAATCTAGCTAAGAAAACATCTCAAATCATTACCTATCATTTAGGGAGATTAGCTGCTTATGCAGCTATTGGTTTAGTTTTTGGATTGCTGGGAAGAGGATTGTTTCTTGCTGGAATGCAACAAAAATTATCTGTTATCATTGGTGTTGCAATGATTGCCATTATTTTAATTCCGGAGAAAGTTTTTGCTAAATACAATTTTTCGAAACCGGTATTCCAATTGATTTCAAAAATCAAGTCAACCTTAGGAAGCCAGTTTAAAAACAAGAGTTATAAATCGTTATTTACGATTGGTTTATTGAATGGGTTTTTGCCTTGCGGAATGGTCTATGTGGCCTTGTTTGGTGCTATTGCAACGCAAAGTGCAACTCTTGGAGTACTGTATATGGTTTTGTTTGGTTTAGGAACGGTACCCATAATGAGCAGTGTAGTTTATCTCAACTCATTTTTGACAATTCCGGTTCGAAATAAAATTCAAAAATTCATTCCTTATGTTGCTGTTATTATTGGAATATTGTTTATCTTTAGGGGGTTAGGGTTAGGGATTCCTTATCTCTCTCCCTCAGATATGAGTTTGTTTGTACAACCAACTCCCAATTGTCATTAATATTAATCTAATCTAATATAAATATGGAAAACCACGATCTACTACACGTCTTTCCTGAATATCAGGAAAAAATTGTACAATTAAAAACAGAGGATGTTCATTTTAGAGACTTATTTGATGAATACCATAAAACAAAACGAGAAGTATTCTCGATCAAGACGGAAGAAGTAATAACTACAGATGAATATTTAAAAGAGTTGAAAGTTAAACTCCTGCATTTAAAAGACGAAATATATCATATATTAAAAGGATAAAAACAAAAAAATCATCCCGCAAAGCGGGATGATTTTTTTAATATAAAGAGCTATTTAAATCGTCATAGAAAACAATTTAGTTTCTGGCGCTTTTCTTTTTAAACGCAAGTCAAAGGCCATACAAATGTTGCGGACAAATGGTTTTCCGGCATTTGTAACTTTAATTCCTTCCTTTTCGATGATGACTAATCCATCATTTTCCATTTCTTTCAATTGGATTAAGATTTCAGGAATTTCGTCAAAATAATTGGCTTTATCTTTCCAGGATGTTTCAAATTGGCACATTAAATTTAAAATGTGTTTTCTAATAATAAGGTCTTCTTCAGTTAATAAATGACCTCTGAAAACAGGCAACTTATCTTCTTCCAATAGTTTATAATATTCTTCTAATTCCTTTACGTTCTGAGCAAAACTATACCAGCTATCGCTTATGGAAGAAACTCCCAAACCAATCATCAACTGTGTTTTTGACGAGCTGTATCCCATAAAATTACGATGTAATTTTCCGCTTTCGAAGGCTTTGTATAATGTGTCAGTTTTCAACGAAAAATGATCCATTCCTATTTCATAATATTCATTTTCGAAAAGCAAGTCCTTTCCAACTTCGTATAACATTCTCTTTACTTCGTCTTTTGGAATATCTTCATCATTGAATCCACGTTGTCCATTTCCCTTTATCCACGGTACGTGAGCGTAACTATAAAATGCTAATCTGTCTGGTTGTAATGAATTAGTTTTTTCAATAGTATCAATAACATCATCAATTTCCTGAAATGGTAATCCAAAAATAATGTCGTGACCAATAGAAGTATAACCTATTTCCTTTGCCCAAAACGTTACTTTTGCCACATTGTGAAACGGTTGCTCCCGATGAATCGCTTTTTGTACTTTTTCAGAGTAATCCTGAACACCAAAACTAACTCTTCTGAATCCTAATTCATACAATTTTATCAAATGTGCTCGAGTTGTATTGTTAGGATGACCTTCAAAACTAAAGTCATAATCTTTGGCTTTTTCAGCATAGCAGAAAATACCGTTTATTAAATCTTCTAGATTTTTTGTCGAGAAAAAAGTAGGGGTGCCGCCTCCAAGATGGATTTCTTTTATGATTGGTTTTTCTTCAAGAATATTGCAATAGATTGCCCATTCTTTTAGAACTGCTTCTATATATGGGTTTTCAACATCGTGATTTTTGGTTATTCGTTTATTACAGCCACAAAAAGTACACATGCTTTCGCAAAAAGGAAGATGGATATAAAGGCTTATTCCTTCTTTCGAATTACTTTCAGCAAAAGATCTTTTTAGGGTTTCAATCCAGTTTTGATAGGTGAAATCAGACTCATCCCAATAGGGAACAGTTGGATAACTTGTATACCTTGGCCCTGGAACATTGTATTTTTGGAGGATGGAATTTTTCATAGAAAAGAAATTTTTCAATAATCAAAAATAGTATGTAATTGTTTAAATTAAAATGATATTTATCATATTCTATTTTTGCACATAAAAAAACCTCATTCTTAAATTTTGAATGAGGTTTAATGTTTAATTATCAATTGTTTAAGCTTGATTTAAGTTTCTCACCTGTTTTAGTTTGTCTTTCAGGATTTCCATTTCTTCTTTGTGTTTTTCAATGTTTTTTCGGACTTCTAACACGATGGAGTTTTCTTTTTTTGCATTTCTGGTATTTGTAAAAAACTGAATGTTATTTTCCAATTGAAAAATCTCGTTTTTGATTTCATCAATTTTACGCATCAGGAATATCTTTTCCCCTTCCAGTTTTCGGGTATCATTGTTCTCTGATAAATGATCCATTCTATTGGAGAAACGCATCATTTCAGTGTCTTTTTTGCTCAAACTTAATTTTTCAAATAGAGCATCAAGAACTTTATTGAATTTACCTTCGATATGTCTTCTTGGAAAAGGAACTCTTCCAAAACCTTTCCAGGTTTCGATATGTAACTTTATGGCATCCAAATCAGTTTTGTGATCGCCTGTCAACTGAAATTCTCTAAGTGTTTCCAGATAGGCTTTCTTTTTATCAAAAGCTTCTACTTCTTCACCGTTTTCTTCATTTTTTTGCTCTTTTAATTTGTCAAAATAATGATTACAGGCTTCTTTAAACTCTATCCAGATTTTATCAGAATATTTTCTTGGAACGTGTCCTATTTGTTTCCACTCTTCCTGAATTTGCTTCATTATAGGAGTAGTCACAGCAAAGTCAGTGCTTTCCTGTAATTCTTTAGCTTTGGCAACAAGAGCCGTTTTTTTGCTTAAATTGTTGTTCTGGTCTTTTTTAATGTCTTTGTAAAACGAGTTTTTGAAAGAATTAAAATTTCTAACGGCAGTTTTAAAGGCGCCCCAAGTTTCTTCATTTACTTCTGATGGAACTTTTCCGGCAGAGAAAAAGGATGTTCTCAAAGCTTCCACTTTTTCAATTTGACCAAGCCATTGTGAATGTGCATTTACTTTTTCGGTGGCTAGAACTTCAATTTTGGCAATGATTTCTTTTTTCTTTTCTAAATTTTCAAGTTCAGTTCCTCTTAAATTTTCAAACAAAACTTCGCGTTTGTCGTGCATTTGTTTGGTCAATTCGCTAAACCTGTTCCAAATTTCGTCACGATGTTCTCTAGAAACCGGGCCTATATCTTCTTTCCAGATTTTATGTAAATCCTGCAATTCTCTGAATGCTTTGTTGATGTCCGCTTCGTTAACCAATTCCTCAACACGAGCCACAATTTTTTGTTTTTGCTCTAAATTGTGTTTAAAATCAAGGTCTCGCGCTTCTCTGTCTAAGTGTAAATAGTCATAAAAGTTCTCCACGTGAAAATGATAATTGTTCCAAACGTGGTTGTATTTGTCCTTTGGAATTGCTCCTGCATTTTTCCATCGTTCCCTTAAATCATTAAAATGTTTCAAGGTATCTTTTATGTTTGCCTGCGGATTGATTAACTCTTTTAATTCCTCGACAATCGCCAATCGATTTTCCAGGTTAGTTTTCAAATTCGTTTGCAGGCTTTTGAAATGGGTATTTTTATTGTCTCTGAACAACGAATAATATTGGTCAAATTTTGCTTTCGTTGGAGAACTATATTGAAACTCTTCGGTGGAATCAGGGTTTTCAGCAAGAAATTCCTCTTTTTTTTCCTCTAAAAGATGATAGTATTTTGCTAAGAATGATTTTTTAATTTCTTCTACGTGATCCTTAATAGACATCACTTTTTCATTAGTGACTAAATTTTCCAGTTCCGCAACTAGAGCTTCTAAAGACAAAGCATCATAATCGAGCATTGGAATATTATAACGCTCTTTCAGCGTTTCATCTTCACTTTCTTCGGCATTTGTATCGGCAATGGCGTCGATGATTGTATTGGTTTCTGCCAGTTCTCCATCAGAAACAGTGGCGCTGATTTCTTCTGCCTGTTCAGTAACTTCGCTATTGACAGGTTCAACTATTTCTATTTCTTCTAAAACTTGAGTTTCAGAATCCAAAGTGGTTTCAACTTCGGTTTCGATAATAGCATCAGCATCTGCAGAAACTTCTTCAGAAACTGTTTCTACATTTTCTGTAATTTCTTCAGCAATCTCGCTGTTAGTGGGTGCAATTGGCTCGATTTCTTCTAAAACTTCTGTTTCAGATTGTACGATTTCAATCGCTTTATTTTCTAAATTTCCATCTGCTTCGAGCAGGTTATCATTCGTTTCTTCTAACATTTTTTCAATGTGTAAGGGTTCATTATTTTTTTCGCGTTCGAAAGATACTAAAGCTTGCTCAAAATTCAAAGAAAATCCTTTATTTATAGTCATTTTATGTAGAAACACTTTTTTTAAGATGCTATTTACAACCTCAGTTTGTTTTGACAATTACCGGGACTTGTGGCTTTTTTACAATGTCTGTAGGGGATTTGATTCTGCCTAATTTTGAGATTTCCTAAAGATTATTTTAAGTGAACCGAAGATTTGTCTTGAATTATAAAAACACTAATAGTTTGAAAAATGGCGGGTAGCCATAATTGCTTTTTAGAATAAAATTTAAGTTAACGTTTTGCAGCTACAAGAAGTTGGCGATTTCGAAGCACAAAACTGTCTGCCAGCACTGAACTTGATACGAAGCACAAAGCTTCATTTAACCACTGAACCGCCAATTTCTTGTAGGTGCTGTTATAAGCCGTTTTTATTGTCATTGCTTAAAGTATTCTTCAATTTCTGGTCTGTGATATTCAACAATCCAGTCGTTTCGGTTTATGTAAATGTCACGAATTTTGTCTGCATTATCGCTCCAAACATAACATCCCCTGTCGTCATACATTTGAAATGCTTTATCGGTCGATGGGTCGAAAAAGAAAATTCTTTGGTCTATACCAGGGTCAAAACCCATTTCGGTATTTGCAATTCCGTTCAGAATATTTTTTACGTTAATGTCCTTAATAGGTAGTTTGCCAATTATAATTCTGACTTCATCTTTATCTAAAACATCATTCCCGTTTTCGTCTGTCGTGAAGTAGCGAGTATTTACTGTCTCCAATTGATTGTAGAATTTCTCGAACCTGTCGGCTGGAAATTGTTTGTGCAAATAGTCGTTTGATGCATTAAAAATGTTTTCGCCTTGGTATTCATATATCAGAACGAAAATTTCTTGTGTCGTGTCAATAAATGTTTCGTTGAAAATTGTCAATGCTCTGTCAGTCGCTTGATTAACTCTCTCCGTTGTGCCGTTTTCTAGTTGTTCTCCGCCAAGTTCAAATCTTATATGCACCTGTCCGCCAAGTGTATGTTCGGTATCAATTTTAGAGTAAGGATAAACTCTGTCAAAATATGATTGTAATTCTTGTCTTAACATTTTGTTCTTGTTCTGTCGGGTCTTTTAAAATGGCTTATAACGGGCTCCGGCTTGTTCGTCGTTCCGAGAGGAGCTTGCTCCGAAGCGGAATGCGTACAAGCCGGTGATGGGGAACGTCCCTGAAAAGGGGCGTTCCGCTCACCAAGGCGTAGCCGGAGCCCGATGGGAGTGCAGCCCGGAGGGAT
>CAMCFT010000022.1 GCA_945874225.1 Flavobacterium psychrophilum | reverse complement strand
CCTAAAATCAAAAAAGCTATCCACAAAAGTGGAAAGCTTTTCATTGGTCTAACTACTAAACCGTGCTACGAGTTACAAAGTCGTAGCGAAAACAACACAACTATTTTAGATGCTTTTATGGGGCAAAAAAGCGATTCATCTCTGAATCGCTTTTCCCCAATTTAGCGGTCTGGACGGGACTCGAACCCGCGACCCCATGCGTGACAGGCATGTATTCTAACCAACTGAACTACCAAACCTCTGCTTTATTGCGGTTGCAAATATACTATAGAATTTTGTTTCTACAAGTGTTTCTGCGAAAAACATTTCATAAATTTTATATGATTTACCCAAAGTTTTGTTTTTCAACTAAATATGTAGTCAATACTTTCTCAAAACTATCGCCAACCCCAACAGGCACGTACTTAATTTTGTTTTGGGAACAGGTCAAAGCCAGTTTTTTGAAGTAACTATTCACTCCCTTTTCATATTCACTCTTTACATTATCAGCAAAAATGTTAACCTCATCACCAGTTTCTATGTCAATAAACTTCCTTGGAGCATTGTCAAAGTCGAAATTAAGCTCCGTTTTGTTGTCTATAACGTGAAATAAAACCACTTTGTGCTTGTTGTGTTTCAAATGTTGCAAAGCCGTAAACAGTGCTTCTTCATTGCCCGACTGAAACATATCTGTAAACAAAATTATCATCGAACGACGGTGAATTTTCTCGGCAATTTGATGCAGGAAGGTTATTGTGTCCGTGCTTTTTTGAACTTTAGGCTTTTCCAATAGATTTTCGAGAGTATTCAAAATCATTCGATGGTGACGGTCGCTTCCTTTTTCGGGAGAATAATATTCATAAGTGTCCGAAAATACGCTTAAACCCACGGCATCACGCTGTTTCTTCAAAATATTCATTAAAACGGCTGAAGCCAAAACGGAAAATCCTATTTTATTTTGGAAAAATTTTTCTTTGTTTTCCAATTTTGGATAATGCATCGACGAAGAATTATCTATGATAATGTGGCAACGCAAATTGGTGTCTTCTTCGAATCGTTTGGTGTACAATCTATCAGTTTTGGCAAACAATTTCCAATCAATATGTTTTGTGCTTTCGCCAACATTATAGACCTTATGTTCAGCAAATTCAGCAGAAAAACCGTGAAAAGGACTTTTGTGCATTCCCGAAATAAAGCCTTCCACAATTTGATTGGCTAACAATTCAAGGTGCTGGAAACTTGAAATTTTTTCTATTTGCGATTCGATCTTCATCTTTCAAATATATTAAAAGATTATAGATTACAAATAAAATTAAACCGCTGATTAAATTTTATTTTGCCACAGATTTAAAAGATTTCCACAGATTAACAAAACGAGAATTTATATTTATGAAAAATCCGTGAGAATCTTTTAAATCTGTGGCAAAGAAATCTTTATTAAAAACAGGCAAAAGGAAAGACCTGCTTTAGAACCAATAAAAAAGGTTTGACTTTCGCCAAACCTTTCTTTATAATATGCTGAGATTGCTTCGTACCTCGCAATGACAGATTACAACAAAGCGTCTAAACTATCAGCGTAGGTTTGTTTAGGAGCAACTCCCACTTGTTTTCCTACTACTTCTCCGTTGTGGAAAACCAATACTGTTGGAATATTTCTAACTCCGTATTTTGCAGCAAATTCTTGGTTTGCGTCAACATCTACTTTTCCAACTACTACTTTTCCTTCGTATTCTTCTCCAAGTTGGTCAATGATTGGTCCAACCATTCTACACGGTCCACACCAAGCTGCCCAAAAATCTACCATTACTGGCTTTGTTGATTTTAAAACTACTTCTTCAAAAGTAGCATCTGTTATTGCTAATGCCATATTCTTATTTTTTAAATTTATTTATTTTTGTAATGCAAAGATAAAGAAACATTTGAGTTACGAAGTGTAACTTGTATTACATTTAACTATTTTAAAATTGGTATAACTTATCAATTCAGCTTAAAATTAATCTGCATCTTCTCTAATTCCGTCAACAACTCATTCGAAATTTTGATTTTTAATTTACGGCTTGGCATTGATATTCGCGTAACTACTTTTGTTTCCTCTACTTCAGAAATTGCTTCAATAAAAGTAGCTTCATCATCTTCAGATATTTCTTCGGTAAAAATGGCGGCTTCATCAGATATTCCATCATCAAATAATGGAGATTCAATTTTTTCTTCCACTTTTATTATTTCTGGGACTATATCGATTTGTTTTCGGATTGTTTCTAATTCCAGAACATCAAAAGTAACCGTATTATCGCCTTTATTAGCTTGGAAGACGGCGTTCAATTTCGAAATAAATTCTGCATTCAAATCTTTTACATCCAATAAAATACTTAGCTTTTTAGCAAAATTTTCGAATACATCTTGCAACATTTTAAATTCTGAAAATTGCAATCTTGGATCTCCTTTTTTGCCCGTTTCTCTATCTGCCCAACCTTCTTTTACCAATATTTTTATGTAGGTAAAGCTATTTGGAATAAGATAATGTCTGTTTTTCATGTATTCTTCTCCAAAAATTTTGAACTCGTAACTTTCGTCATACCCTTCAAGTTGAAACAGCGCCCAGCCCTTACCGTTCTTAGCAATTCGGTGTTGAACATTGGTAATAATTCCTCCAAAAGTCAAGTTTTTATTCAAATGCTGATTCAAATCTTTGAGTGATTCCAGTTTAGAATTACAAAAATATTTCATCTCAAATCTAAAATCATCCAGCGGATGTCCCGAAATATAAATCCCGACCACTTCTTTCTCCTTGGCGAGTTTTTCCATCGTTGTCCAGTCCTCACAAGGAGGAACAATGGGTTCTGCGATTTGGACATCGCTGCTTTCTCCAAACAGACTTACTTGTGATGAATTTTCATTTTCCTGAAACTTTGCTCCATACCGAATGGCTTTTTCGTAGAAAGTGATTCCGTCAGTATCAACGTGAAAATATTGCGCCCGTGTTGTTCCAATGAAGGAATCAAAACCACCTGCCAAAGCTAGATTTTCCAATGCTTTTTTATTAGCAGCACGCAAATCAATTCGTTTTGTTAAATCAAAAATTGACTTGTATTTCCCATCTTTTCTGCTTTCTACAATAGTTGCCACGGCTCCAGAACCAACACCTTTTACGGCCCCCATCCCAAAACGAACAGCATAATCATCATTTACTGTAAATTTATAAAACGACTCATTTACATCTGGACCCAAAACCTGCAATCCCATACGTTTACATTCTTCCATAAAGAATGAAACTTGCTTGATGTCGCTCATATTATTAGACAAAACTGCCGCCATATATTCGGCTGGATAATTTGCTTTCAAATAGGCCGTTTGATACGCAATCCAAGCATAACAAGTAGAATGCGATTTGTTGAAAGCATATTCGGCAAAGGCTTTCCAGTCGTTCCAAATTTTCTCTAATTTGTCTTTGGCGTGACCTTTTGCCATCGCTTGCGAGATAAATTTCGGCTCCATTTTGGCCAAAACATCAATCATCTTTTTTCCCATCGCTTTTCGCAAAACGTCAGCATCACCTTTGGAGAAATCCGCTAATTTTTGAGACAAAAGCATTACCTGTTCCTGGTAAACGGTAATTCCGTAGGTGTCTTTTAGTAATTCTTCGCAGTCATCTAAATCGTATTCGATAGGCTCTTCTCCATTTTTTCGTTTAATGAAACTCGGAATGTAAGCAATTGGACCTGGGCGATAAAGCGCATTCATTGCAATCAAATCAGGAAAAACCGTAGGCTTCAATTCCTTCATATATTTTTGCATTCCGGCACTTTCATATTGGAAAATTCCCACCGTTTCGCCCCTCTGAAAAAGTTCATATGTCTTTACATCATCAATAGGAAATTCGTCTGGATTTAGGTCAATTCCGTTTCTATATTTTACAAGTTTAACGGTGTCTTTAATCAAAGTTAGGGTTTTCAAACCCAAGAAGTCCATCTTCAATAAACCGGCACTTTCTACAACCGAGTTGTCAAATTGCGTCACAAACAAATCCGAATCTTTAGCAGTTGCCACAGGAACAAAATCAGTAATATCACTTGGCGTAATAATTACACCACACGCGTGAATCCCTGTATTTCTTAAGTTTCCTTCTAAAACTTTTGCTTGCTGAATGGTTTCTCCACCCAAATCACCTTCATTGGCAAGGCCAATTAATTCTTTTATTTTTTCAAATTCTTCGGGACGAACTGCCTTTTTTATTAGATCTTCTTTTTCGTCGAGAAATCGAGCTAAATTCCATTTAGACGGCATCATTCCTGGAATTAATTTGGCAATTCTATCGGCTTCGAATAAAGGCAAATCCAACACGCGAGCTGTGTCTCGAATCGCCGATTTAGTTGCCATTTTACCGTAAGTGATAATCTGCGCCACTTGTTTCTTCCCGTATTTTCGAATCACATAATCCATTACGCTGCTTCGGCCTTCATCATCAAAATCGATATCAATATCGGGAAGTGAAACCCTATCAGGATTTAAGAATCTTTCGAAAAGCAGATTGTATAAAAGCGGGTCAATATTGGTGATTTTTAAACAATAAGCCACCACCGAACCTGCAGCAGAACCCCGACCAGGCCCAACAGAAACGCCCATTTTTCGAGCTTCGGCGATGAAATCTTGCACAATCAAGAAATAACCCGGATAGCCTGAATTTTCGATAGTCAATAATTCGAAATCCAATCTTTCCTGAATTTCAGGAGTAATTTCCTTATATCTTCGTTTAGCACCTTCAAAAGTAAGATGTTTCAAATAGGCATTTTCGCCTCGAACGCCACCATCAACAGCGTCTTCTGGAACATTAAATTCAACAGGAATTTCAAATTTTGGAAGCAAAACTTCGCGAGCCAAATTGTAAATTTTTATTTTGTCTACAATTTCGGAAATATTAGAAATCGCTTCTGGCAAATTGTTGAAAAGTTGTTTCATCTCTCCAGCCGACTTGAAATAGTATTCCTGATTTGGTAAACCGTAACGATAGCCACGTCCACGTCCTATTGGCGTAGATTGCTTTTCACCTTCTTTTACACACAATAAAATATCGTGTGCATTGGCATTTCCCTTTTCTATGTAAAAAGTATTGTTGGTCGCCACAATTTTGACATCGTGTTTTCGAGCCAACGAAATCAAGACTTCATTCACACGGTTTTCGTCTTCCTGATTGTGGCGCATCACTTCTATATAAAAATCTTCGCCAAATTCTTGTTTCCACCAAAGCAGCGCTTCTTCGGCCTGGTTTTCACCCAAATTCAAAATCTTGCTTGGAATTTCTCCATAGAGATTTCCCGACAAAACAATGATGTCTTCTTTGTATTGTTGAATTACTTTTCGGTCTATTCTTGGCACATAATAAAAACCTTCGGTATAACCTATCGAAGACATTTTGGCCAAATTATGATAGCCTTTTTTGGTCTTCGCCAAAAGCACAACTTGGTAGCCATTGTCTTTTACCGACTTATTTTTATGGTCTTCACAAACAAAAAACTCACAACCAACAATTGGTTTCATTGAAACTTCGGTTGGTTCTTCGCCTTTTTCTATGGCTTCCTTATTTTTGGCTTCAGCCGCTTTATTATGGTACAAAATGTCACGAACAAAGTGAAAAGCACCCATCAAATTGGCGTGATCTGTCATTGCCACAGCTGGCATTTTTTGTTGCGAAGCCGCTTTAACCAAGGCTGCAACACTAATCGTAGATTGCAAAACCGAAAATTGAGTATGATTGTGCAAATGCACAAAATCAGAATCGATTAGGATTTGTTTATTATCTAAAAGATCCTGTTTCGAAATTGGTGCCGTTTGTTGGCTCCCCAATTGCTGACGAATTTTATCGGAAGCTTCCTTTAAATTGATATGCTGCAAGCCAATAAGCTGAATTTCTCTTGGATTTTTCAATTGAAAATCCTCAAAATATTCTTGTTCCACTTCGAGCTCCGATTTGGTAAAAACTTCGGTACGAATTAATTCGAAAAAGCAACGCGTTGTTGCCTCAACATCGGCAGTGGCATTGTGAGCTTCTCCAAAAGGCTTGTTGAAAAGATAAGAGTGTAATTCGGTTAGCGTAGGCAATTTAAATTTACCGCCACGACCTCCTGGAAGTTTCAATAACGTTGCCGTAACTTCGGTACACGTATCAAGAATGGGCATTGAACCCATTGGACTTTCAACGCCCAATCTATAAAATTCACAACCCATAATATTGATGTCAAAACCTAGATTTTGACCCACAATAAATTTGGTTTTCGATAAAGCGATATTGAATTTTTCTAAAACTTCGGCCAAAGGAATTCCTTCAGCTTCGGCCAATTCAGTTGAAATACCGTGGATTCTCTCGGCATCATAGGGAATATTAAATCCCTCGGGTTTGACCAAAAAATCCTGATGTTCTATGAGTTTTCCCATATCATCGTGGATCTGCCAAGCGATTTGAATACATCTTGGCCAGTTGTCCGTGTCAGAAATTGGTGCGCCCCAACGCTTGGGTAAACCTGTGGTTTCGGTATCGAATATTAAGTACATAAGCCTCACCCCAACCCTCTCCAAAGGAGAGGGAGTCGAAACTAAAAAAGTTTTGACTGTGTATTTAACGGGTTTTAAACACTTTAAAATTAGTAAAAATCACAAAAAGTGAATTTCAAATTTAGGTTTTTTTGACGTAGAAACTTATGGAAGTTATTAACAAAAGCCCATTCAAAAAACAAAATAAATTAACAAGTCTATTTTTTGGATGTCGTAGTAATTTATCAAATAAATTGGTGAAATACACATTGAAAACACCAAATTAATTCAACTTTTTTCGAAGCTAAAAAGACAAAAGGCCGCACCTTTTGACAACTGAACAAAACAGCACAAAGCATAATAATTATTAATTATTACAGGTATTTTACATTTTTTTAAACTATCCTTAAACAAAGCGCCTATTTGAATAAAAATATTATTGAAATCATAAAATTTAAAATGGTTGCTGCAATCCCTTAAATTGTGACAAAATTAAAATTAATATCGAAATCAAAATGAGATAATAAATCCCAAACTGCGAAACAGAAGTCGTAAAGTACCATAAAACCGTTTTGGGTATCGTATATAAGTAAATAATAAAATTGACAACTTTATTTCTTTTTTTAAATTTGCTTCCATTGTTATAAAAAATAGAAAGATATTTAATAAAAATAGTTAAAAATGAGTACTACATTATTCGACAAAGTATGGGATTCGCACGTGGTGCGTCAAATTGAGGATGGACCAGATGTGTTTTTTATTGACCGTCATTTCATTCACGAAGTTACAAGTCCTGTTGCTTTTTTAGGTTTAAAAGAAAGAGGAATCTCAGTTTTGTATCCAGAGCGCACTTTTGCAACTGCCGATCACAACACACCGACAATACACCAAGAACTACCTGTTGAGGATGCTTTATCAGCTAATCAACTAAAAGCATTGGAAGAAAACTGTAAAGAATATGGCATTAGCCACTGGGGTTTAGGAAATATTAAAAACGGAATTGTTCACGTGGTAGGTCCTGAAAACGGAATTACTTTGCCGGGTGCAACAATTGTTTGTGGTGATTCACACACTTCTACTCACGGTGCTTTTGGCGCTATTGCTTTCGGAATTGGAACTTCTGAGGTGGAAATGGTACTTTCTACGCAATGTATTATGCAACCGAAACCTAAAAAAATGCGCATCAATGTAACTGGAAAACTTCAATTAGGAGTTACTCCAAAAGATGTTGCACTTTATATTATTTCAAAATTATCAACATCAGGCGCTACAGGTTATTTTGTAGAATATGCCGGTGATGTTTTCGAAAATATGACAATGGAAGGTCGAATGACCGTTTGTAATTTAAGTATCGAAATGGGTGCGCGTGGCGGAATGATTGCTCCTGACCAAAAAACTTTTGATTATTTAAATGGTCGTTTGTATGCTCCAAAAGGGGAAGCTTGGGATAAAGCAGTAGCGTATTGGAAAACTTTGAAAACTGATACTGACGCAACTTTCGACGAAGAAATCAATTTTTCATCTTCGGATATTGAGCCAATGATTACTTACGGAACCAATCCTGGAATGGGATTAGGAATTTCTAAAAGTATTCCAAATTCAAAAGACGTTGCCGAAGGCGAAGAAACTTATGTAAAATCTTTAGCTTATATGGGTTACAACCAAGGTGAAGCAATGATTGGAAAACCAATTGATTACGTTTTCTTAGGAAGTTGTACCAATGGTAGAATTGAAGATTTCAGAGCTTTTGCATCGATTGTAAAAGGAAGACAAAAAGCAGCAAATGTTACAGCTTGGTTGGTTCCTGGATCGCACGTTGTGGAAGCACAAATTAAAGAAGAAGGAATTCTTGACATATTGACCGATGCTGGTTTTGTATTGCGTCAACCAGGATGTTCCGCTTGTTTAGCAATGAATGATGACAAAGTTCCTGCCGGAAAATATGCAGTAAGTACTTCGAACAGAAATTTTGAAGGACGCCAAGGTCCAGGCTCAAGAACATTGTTGGCAAGTCCATTTATGGCCGCCGCTGCTGCTGTTACGGGAGTTTTGACAGATCCAAGAGAACTTATAGCCCCCTAGCCCCCAAAGGGGGAACTCTTTACGAATAACTGAAATGATTTAATAACAATATACGCCCTCTTACAACTCCCCCTTTGGGGGTTGGGGGGCTAAATCACAAATTACAATGGCTTACGATAAATTTAATATACTTACAAGTAGCGCAGTTCCGCTTTCTATCGAAAATGTAGATACGGATCAAATTATTCCTGCTCGTTTTTTGAAAGCGACAGAACGAGTTGGTTTTGGTGACAACCTTTTCCGTGACTGGAGATACAATAATGATGGTTCTCCAAAAACAGATTTCGTTTTAAACAATCCAACTTATAGCGGAAAAATCCTTGTTGGCGGAAAGAACTTTGGTTCTGGTTCTTCGAGAGAACACGCGGCTTGGGCAGTTTACGATTATGGTTTTAGAGCTGTAGTTTCTAGTTTTTTTGCAGATATTTTTAGAAATAACTGTTTGAATATTGGTGTTTTGCCAGTTCAAGTTAGTGCTGAATTTGCTGATAAAATTTTCAAAGCTATCGAAGCTGATCCAAAAACAGAATTGGAAATCAACCTTCCAGCACAAACTATTACGCTTAAAGCAACTGGAGAAAAAGAATCATTTGACATCAGTGGTTATAAAAAAGACAATATGGTTAATGGTTTTGATGATATTGATTATTTGCAAAACATCAAAAAGGAGATTGTAGAATTTGCTGATAAATTGCCTTATTAAAAAATGATTTTAGAAGTGGCTACCCTTTTCGTAAAAAAAGGAGAAGAAAAACAATTTGAAAACGACTTTAAAATTGCGAGTCAATATATAAGTTTGATTCAGGGTTATTCTGGGCACAGTCTAAGAAAATGCATAGAACAGGAAAACAAATACATTTTACTTGTTGATTGGGAAAAATTAGAAGACCACACCATTGGTTTTAGACAATCCAAACACTATTTAGAATGGAAAAAATTGCTTCATCATTATTACGATCCATTTCCAATAGTGGAACATTTTGAGATGATTTTGGAAAATAAAAAATAAATAAAGCTTCATAAAAGATTGCTTTAGCATCAAATTTAAAATGGAAAAAAGAAAAATTGAAATAATGGATACGACGCTTCGCGATGGTGAACAAACCTCGGGCGTGTCATTTTCTGCTGCAGAAAAATTAACCATTGCACAATTGTTGCTGGAAGAATTAAATATTGATAGAATCGAAATTGCCTCGGCGCGAGTTAGCAAAGGTGAGTTTCTTGGTGTAAAAGGCATAATGGCTTGGGCTGAAGAAAAAGGATATTGCCACCGAATCGAAGTATTGACCTTTGTTGACGGTGGACTTTCAATAGACTGGATGAAAAAAGCGGGCGCCAAAGTTCAAAATTTATTGACCAAAGGCTCAATGAATCATTTGACACATCAATTGAAAAAAACGCCTGAACAACATTTTGCAGAAATTGCAGAAATCATTGCCTTGGCAAAGGAAAACAATATTGAAACCAATATTTATTTGGAGGATTGGAGTAATGGAATGCGTAATTCTCCTGAATATGTATTTCAATTCTTGGACTTTTTGGCAACTCAACCAGTCAAAAGAATCTTGTTACCAGATACTTTAGGCGTTCTAATACCGTCGCAAACTTTTGAATATATTTCGAAAATCACAACTAAATATCCAAATATTCATTTTGATTTTCACGCACATAATGATTATGACTTAAGCGTTGCTAATGTATTGGAAGCAGTAAAAGCAGGAATTAACGGCTTGCATGTTACGGTAAACGGAATGGGTGAACGCGCTGGTAATGCTCCCATAGAAAGTGTAGTAGCTGTGATAAATGATTTCCTTCCGGAAGTAAAAATCAATGTTAGGGAATCTTCTTTATACTCTGTGAGTAAACTGGTGGAGACTTTTACAGGATATAGAATTCCAGCAAATAAACCTATCGTTGGTGACAATGTATTTACACAAACAGCAGGAATCCATGCTGATGGCGACAACAAAAATAATTTATATTTCAATGATTTGCTTCCGGAACGTTTTGGCAGAAAACGAAAATATGCATTGGGAAAAACATCTGGAAAAGCTAATATTGAAAAAAATCTTCAGGAATTAGGGTTACAACTCAATCAGGAAGATTTAAAATTAGTTACCCAACGCATCATTGAATTAGGAGACAAAAAAGAAACGGTTACCAAAGAAGATTTACCTTATATTATTTCCGATGTTTTGGATAGTCAAACTTATGAAGACAAAATTATCATTGAGTCTTATGTTTTAGTTCACTCTAAAGGAATGCGACCATCTACTACACTTTGCTTAAAAATTGACGGCGAAATAATTGAAGAAAACGCTCAGGGAGACGGACAATTTGATGCATTTATGAATGCTTTGACTAAAATATATAAAAGCAAAAAAATGACTTTGCCTAAGCTTATTGATTATGCGGTTCGAATTCCTCCGGGAAGTAGTTCAGATGCACTTTGTGAAACTATAATCACCTGGACTAATGGTAAAAAAGAATTCAAAACCAGAGGACTAGATTCAGACCAAACCGTTGCTGCAATCAAAGCAACACAAAAAATGCTGAACATTGCAACAGTTTAACTTATAAGAAAACAAAAAAATAATAATACAATTTATAAATAATGAAATTTAATATAGCCCTTTTAGCAGGTGACGGAATAGGTCCCGAAGTAATCAGTCAAGCAGTAAAAGTTTCTGACGCAATTGCAAAGAAATTCAACCACGAAATCACTTGGACACCAGCGTTAACAGGTGCTTGTGCCATTGATGCTGTTGGAGTTCCTTATCCTGATGAAACCCACGAAATCTGTATGAAAGCCGATGCTGTTTTATTTGGAGCCATCGGGCATCCAAAATATGACAATGACCCAAAAGCAACTGTAAGACCAGAACAAGGTTTATTGTTAATGCGTAAAAAATTAGGTTTGTTTGCCAATGTGCGTCCAACATTTACATTTCCATCTTTGATAGATAATTCTCCTTTGAAAAGAGAACGTATTGAAGGAACCGATTTGATCTTCTTAAGAGAACTTACAGGCGGAATCTATTTCGGAGAAAAAGGAAGAAAAGATGGTGGAGAAACGGCTTTCGATACTTGTACTTATACCCGAGTTGAAGTACAACGATTGGCAAAGAAAGGTTTTGAATTAGCAATGACACGTAGCAAAAGATTGTGTTGTGTTGACAAAGCAAACGTATTGGAAACTTCTCGTTTGTGGAGAGAAACCGTACAGGCTATGGAAAAAGATTATCCCGAAGTAGAAGTTAGCTATGAATTTGTTGATGCGGTTGCAATGCGTTTAGTTCAATGGCCAAACTCTTATGACGTGCTAATTACAGAAAATTTATTTGGTGATATTTTAACTGATGAAGCATCGGTGATTTCAGGTTCTATGGGATTAATGCCGTCTGCATCTGTGGGAGAACATACTTCATTGTATGAACCAATTCACGGATCTTATCCGCAAGCAACAGGCTTGGATATTGCAAATCCATTGGCAACAGTATTGTCAGCAGCGATGATGTTTGAAGATGCTTTTGGATTAAAAGAAGAAGCTGAAGCAATAAGAGCAGTTGTCAACAAATCACTGGAATTAGGAATTGTTACAGAAGATTTGGCAACAAAAGGAGCAAAAGCATATAAAACTAGTGAAGTTGGTGATTGGCTGGTTGCCAATTTGTAAAAATAGATTGACGTTGTAGAGACGCACCGTAGAGACGCACACCGTAGAGACGCACTGCAGTGCGTCTCTACAACAACAATAACAACAACAACAACAACAACAACAACAACAACAACAACAACAACAACAACAACAACAACAACAACAACAACCAAAAAAAAAAAACATACGCATAACAAAAAAGGTGTCAATTTACATTGACACCTTTTTTTATGTATTAAAAGAAAATATTAATATCCTCCTCTGTTTCCACCACCATAACCTCCGCGAGAGTCTCCACCACGGCTGTTGCTGTTAAAACTTCTTCTTTCGCCTTCTGGTTTTGGCTCAGACTTATTCACTACGATAGCACGACCTTGAACAGTCGCTCCGTTTAACTCATCAATTGCTTTTTGAGCTTCGTCATCATTTGACATTTCAACAAAACCGAATCCTTTACTTCTTCCAGTAAATTTATCGGTGATAATTTTTACAGAATCCCCGATTCCACACAAATTTTTGCTTGTGGTTGCCTAATTATAAGAGGTTACATTTTAGGTTCTTTAAACATCTATTCAACTTTTTTCCAAAATATAATCTTAAAATGAAAGAAATTATGATCGGCTGCGTAGCAGTAATTGAAAGCAGATTAGAATGTCTGTATTAATTAAAATTTATATTTCATGAAAAAATTAGCCCTTTTTACGGTTATTACAGTTTTTGCAGTTACAGGTTTAACTGCACAAAACAAACAGCAGATAATTAACAAATCCCAATTTTTCATTGATGTGGACGCCAATAACGATGGCTTTATCAACAAAGATGAATATCAATTCGGTTCTTTAGACGAATTTGATACTGACAAGAACGGGAAACTTTCGCGTAACGAGTATATCAACGCTAAACGCACCCTTAATGGAAACACGGGATGTAATCTTGGATTAGGTATGAACAGAAACAGAGGTAATTGTATGGCATCCCAAAGGAGGAATGGCAAATTTAAAAACTCTAACTGGGGAAATGCCCAAAATAATGGCACAGGAGTTTGCCCTTATGGCAATCAAGGTCTTAATAATAACAGTTCAAAGACAAAGGCACAAAGCACTCCATAATATTCATAAATTAAATGGGGTTATTTAAAATTCCTTCCCATTTTCTTTTAAGGCAAACACCGTTACATGATGCATTGACGGTGTTTTCTTTTACAAATTTTTAGGACTCGAAAAAACGATTAGAAAGGTACGAACATCATAAATTTTGAAAATCAAAACCATGTGGCTAACATTTAAGTTAATTTTGCATATATGATTATCACTGAAGCAATATGTAAAGAATTGACCGACGAGGAAATCGTAAAGAAATCACTTATCGATATTGAATATTTTTCATGTTTGTATGATCAATATGAATCGAGACTTTTGAGATATATCAAACATATTGCTTTGGTCAATAAGGAACAGGCCAAGGATATTCTGCAGGAAGCATTCATCAAAATATGGCAAAACCTGAATGATTACGACCAAAGTCTGAAATTATCAAGTTGGATTTATAGAATTGTGCATAATGAGACCGTTTCTTATTGGAGAAAACAAAAGTCATTTGGCAAAGACAGGCAGGTACCGTTGGACGAAGCACTTTTCAAAGATGTTTCCATCGATTTTGGAGTAAATGAAAACAGCGAACAAAAAGAAACACACATACATGAGGTTTTAAACCTTTTGCCTTTAAAATACAAAACTGTCTTAGTTTTGAAGTTTATGGAAAATATGAGTTATCAGGAAATCTCTGATGTTTTGAAAATACCTGAAGGCACGGTGGCTACCTGGATCAATAGAGCAAAAAAAATGTTTATTAAAGAAGCATCCAATAATCATATTTCTTTTTTCAACTAAAACCGGTCTAATGGAAGAATCAAAAAAAATAATCGAAAAAATTAAGAAAGAAAACATCCGGCAGATGCCAAAATGGTATTTTGTAGTGCCAAATATCTTAATTTGGCTAGGTTATGTTATTTTAGTCGTTGTTGGGGCGGTGGCATTTTCTATTATTCTGCTTTCTATTCAGCAAACTGATTTCGACTTGGTCTCCCACTTATCTCATTCCAGAGTGGAATTGTTTTTAGGGCTACTCCCTTTTTTCTGGATCATTACATTGCTCATTTTCCTTGTAGCAGCGATATTTACATTTAGAAAATCAAAAAAAGGGTACAAATTTGGTTGGAATCGTTTACTCAGTTTAAGCACGGTTGCCAGTGTTTTATTAGGTATCCTTTTTTTTATCGGAGGCTACAGCGATTTGCTTGAGAATACTTTTGCTGAACAGGTTAGCTATTATGAATGCCTACAAGAAAAGAAACAGAAAATATGGATGAGACCTGAAGTAGGGTTCTTGTCTGGGACGATTGAAAAAGTAGATGTGGATAGGTTCCAATTAATTGATTTCAAAAATAAAAAGTGGGACATTGATTACGGAGACGCTTTTATTGCCCATCCTGTCCATTTGGAAAAAGGAGAGCAGGTAAAATTAGTTGGAAAGATAACCCAAGCAAATACGTTCCAAGCAGATGAAGTGCGCCCTTGGGATGGCAAAAATAACCGAAAGAAATGGATGATGAAGATGAAAAACGGAGAAAAGAAATAAGGTGTTGGGTCAGCTCCCTAGTAATGTCAAAGCTAAGCTAGGATACCACACTTAATATTTTGTAACATCCATCCTATTTTAGTGAATGGCTTGCAAGTCTTACAATATGCCCCAACCTTACATAACAATCATAATGACTTAAGACCGTTCCAAGGCAAATAGTCATAAACATTCAGCATAATATAGTTTAACGATTTAATTATTAAGGATATCAATTCGTGTTTTAATGATGCTAACATAGCAAAACACCCAATCTTAGTCGATAGCATTTGTGATATACGTTCTCAAAAATCAAAATATACGCATAACAAAAAAGGTGTCAATTTACATTGACACCTTTTTTTATGTATTAAAAGAAAATATTAATATCCTCCTCTGTTTCCACCACCACGGTTATCTCCACCACGGCTGTTTCCACCACCATAACCTCCGCGTGAGTCTCCACCACGGCTGTTGCTGTTAAAACTTCTTCTTTCGCCTTCTGGTTTTGGCTCAGACTTATTCACTACAATAGCACGACCTTGAACAGTCGCTCCGTTTAACTCATCAATTGCTTTTTGAGCTTCGTCATCATTTGACATTTCAACAAAACCGAATCCTTTACTTCTTCCAGTAAATTTATCAGTGATAATTTTTACAGAATCAACTGCACCATAAGCCTCGAAAGACTCTCTTAAATCTGCTTCCTCAATACTGAATGGAAGGCTTCCAACAAAAATATTCATATGTACTTATTTATAATAATTGCACAAATGTAGTATTATTTTTCTCTAATCTACTATGTATTAGCTAATTTATGTTTTATATTATTGTGAAATATTCAAAATTAGACTCCAAAAGCCCTGATTACAAGAGTTTTTAATAAAATTTATTCGATTTTTTATAACTAATGCTCTACTTCACAGGAACTTTATAAAAGTGACCATATTGAAAATTCAAAAGCGGTCCAGCCAATGGATTAATAGCGACATTTACTGCATTAAATTTAAATGTCCCTGTAACAGTTTTGTTTACCGCATCATATTCTTCTATCACTATCTCTCCATCTCCCATATCAATTCCAGTTGAAAAAGTGATTGTACCATTCGCATCTGTTAAAACATAAGTAGCCATTTTTGAAGTGCTCGTTCCTAAAGGATATGTTTGGGCTGTTGTAGAGGTAGTTTTCAACGTTAGCTTTTCGTTTCTAGTGTAACCATCAATCGTCAAAGAACCATCGGCTGCAATAGCAGCTTTAGAATCAATCGCTCTCCAAAATACATTATCTTTTTGACCTTCAAAAGCCGGATTGTTAAACTTTACATCATCTTGGCAAGAAATAAAAGCAAATAATAAGAGTATATATAGGACTTGTTTTTTCATAATTTGTGTTTTTGGTCTTCACAAAAGTATAATATTTTGGTTTAAAAATTGAAATTGAACTAAAAATTCACATCGAAAATCGACATAATACAGTGTCATTCATTAAAATACAAATCGCATTAGTATTTATGGATAAAAAATGTATCTTTGCACCCTTAATTAATCGAGGTCGAGTACCTCAAAATTTAATCATAAGATTATGTCAGTAAAAATTAGATTACAAAGACACGGTAAAAAAGGAAAACCTTTTTACTGGGTTGTAGCAGCTGATGCTCGCTCAAAAAGAGACGGTAAATACCTAGAAAAAATTGGTACTTACAATCCAAACACAAATCCTGCAACTATCGATTTAAATCTTGATAGCGCAGTAAAATGGTTGCACAATGGTGCTCAACCTACTGAAACAGCTAAAGCTATTCTTTCTTACAAAGGAGCTTTATTGAAACATCACCTTGATGGCGGTATCCGTAAAGGAGCTTTAACTCAAGAACAAGCTGATGCTAAATTAGCGGAATGGTTAGAAGCAAAATCAGGAAAAGTAGATTCTAAAAAAGAAGGTTTGACAAAAGCGCAAGCTGATGCTAAAACTAAAGCTTTCAAAGCAGAACAAGCTGTAAACGCTAAACGTTTAGCTTCTGCTGCACAAGCTGAAGCAGATGCAATTGCTGCTGCTACTCCTGCTGTTGAAGAAGAAGTTGCTGAAGTTGAAGTTGAAGCTGCTGTTGAAGAAGTTGAAGCTACTCCAGAAGTTGAAGCAGTTGCTGAAGTTGAAGTAGAAGCTACTCCAGAAGTAGAAGCTACTCCAGAAGTTGAAGTTGCTCCAGAAGTAGTTGCTGAAGTTGAAGCTACTCCAGAAGTTGAAACTGAAGCTACAGCAGAAGAAACTCCTGCTGCAGAAGAAAATAACGAAACAACTGAGGCATAATTTTCAAGCGACGATGCGTAAAGAAGATTGTTTCTATTTAGGTAAAATCGCAAAAAAATTTAGCTTTAAAGGGGAAGTTCTTGCCTATTTAGATACGGACGAACCTGAGTTATACGAAAACTTGGAATCAGTGTTTGTTGAATGCAACAAACACTTGGTTCCTTTTTTTATTGAAAGTAGCTCACTACATAAAAACGATTTTCTTAGAATTCGTTTTGAAGACGTAAATACCGAAGAAGAAGCCGATGCTTTACTTGGAAATGATTTATATCTTCCTTTGCAACTATTGCCAAACCTTACCGGCAATAAATTCTACTTTCACGAAGTAATAGGTTTTGAGGTCGAAGACAAACGTCTTGGCATTGTTGGAAAAATTCAATCCATAAATGATTCTACGGCTCAACCTTTATTTGAAGTTTTGAATGGAGAAGTGGAGATTCTTATTCCAATGATTGACCATTTCCTTGTAAAAATTGATAGAGAAAACAAAAAGGTCATTATGGATTTACCTGAAGGGCTGATTGAAATGTATTTGTAAAAAGGGTTATTTGTTTATTCGGTTATTTGTTTATTCGGTTAATCGATAAAATCTGCAATCAAAAATCGTTAATTTGCAATCAAAAATCTCTATGTTTCAATTCAAACAATTCTCGCTTGAACAAGATAAATGTGCTATGAAAATTGGCACTGACGGAGTTTTGCTTGGAGCTTGGACGCCAATTGAAAACAATCCAAATAGTATTTTAGACATTGGAACCGGCACAGGAATCATTGCATTAATGCTAGCTCAAAGAAGTTCAGCCACCCAAATTGACGCTCCCGAAATCGACGAAAATGCTTATGAACAAGCTACGGATAATTTTGAAAATTCCCCTTGGAATGATCGCTTGTTTTGTTTTCACGCAGCTTTGGACGAATTTGTCGAAGAACCCGAAGACGAGTACGATTTAATAGTTTCCAACCCACCTTTTTATAGTGAAGATTACAAATCCGAAAATGAACAAAGAGATTTAGCACGTTTTCAAGACGCAATGCCATTTGAAGAACTGATTGAAGCAGCCGCTTTGTTGCTTTCAGAAAACGGTATTTTCTCCGTTATTATTCCTTTTAAAGAAGAAGAATCTTTCTTGGCGTTAGCCAAAGAATTTGAACTCTATCCAATAAAAATTACTCGCGTAAAAGGAACTCCAACCTCCGAAACCAAACGCAGTCTTTTGGCTCTCAGCCGAAATGAAAATGCAGATTTTCTTGTTGACGAACTAATCATCGAAACCGCACGACATATTTATACTCCAGAATATATTGCATTGACAAAGGATTTCTATTTGAAGATGTAACACCTTTTAAATTCAGTATTTGAATTTTGATATCCATTTTGGATATTTTAAAATATAACAATTCATCTTTGTATTGTTATATTTCTTTGTGTAGATTTGCAAGAGAATTATTAACAGATCGCTTCACTACATTGTGTTGCATTCGCTATGACTAAAATATGAAACCAGACTTATTTCAAGCTCCAGATTACTACAACCTAGACGAATTGTTGACAGACGAACATAAATTAGTGCGTGATTCAGCACGTGAATGGGTAAAACGTGAAGTTTCTCCAATCATAGAAGACTTTGCTCAAAGAGCTGAATTTCCAAAACAAATCATAAAAGGTTTGGCGGATATTGGTGCTTTTGGTCCTTATATTCCTGAAGAATATGGCGGTGCTGGTTTGGATCATATTTCGTATGGTTTGATTATGCAGGAAATTGAAAGAGGAGATTCTGGTGTACGTTCAACAGCTTCTGTTCAATCATCGTTGGTAATGTATCCAATTTGGAAATATGGAAACGAGGAACAACGAATGAAATATTTACCAAAACTGGCTTCGGGAGAATTTATGGGTTGCTTTGGCTTGACAGAACCCAACTACGGTTCTGATCCAGGAAGTATGATTACGAATTTCAAGGATATGGGTGACCATTATTTATTGAATGGTGCCAAAATGTGGATTTCGAATGCCCCTTTTGCTGATATTGCCATTGTTTGGGCAAAAGATGAAACTGGAAGAATTCACGGATTGATTGTAGAACGTGGAATGCCGGGATTTACAACTCCGGAAACACATAATAAATGGTCACTTCGTGCATCGGCAACTGGTGAATTGATTTTTGATAACGTAAAAGTGCCGAAAGAAAATTTATTGCCAAACAAATCAGGACTTGGAGCTCCGCTTGGATGCTTGGATTCTGCACGTTTTGGAATTGCTTGGGGAGCAATTGGCGCTGCAATGGATTGTTATGACACCGCTTTGCGTTATGCTAAAGAAAGAATTCAATTTGACAAACCTATTGCCGGAACTCAATTGCAGCAAAAGAAATTAGCCGAAATGATAACCGAAATTACCAAAGCACAATTACTAACTTGGCGATTGGGTGTTTTGAGAAATGAAGGAAAAGCCACAACGGCTCAAATCTCAATGGCAAAAAGAAATAATGTAGATATGGCGATTCATATTGCCCGTGAAGCTAGACAAATGCTAGGCGGAATGGGAATTACTGGAGAATATTCGATTATGCGTCATATGATGAATTTAGAATCTGTAATTACGTATGAAGGAACACACGATATTCATTTATTGATTACCGGAATGGACATTACTGGAATTCCAGCATTTAAGTAACAATAAACAACTATTAAACTATTCATAAAATCGATAGTAAAAGCTTCTTGGAAACAAGAAGCTTTTTTATTTTTATAGAAAAAAATAAAGAATGAATATTGCTACCATAAACCATAAAATTCAACCTCAAAAAGAGCTGTTATTAAAGCATTCTTTGTATAACAAAGTAAAAACTATTGCCGAATTAAACTGCTTTTTAGAAAATCACATTTATGCTGTTTGGGATTTTATGTCATTATTAAAGGCTTTGCAAGCTAAATTAACGTGTACAACGACTCCTTGGTTTGCGACTGAAAATCCAGAAACAAGGTATTTGATTAATGAAATAGTTCTTGCTGAAGAAACTGATTTAACGATTGATGGCCGTCGCCAAAGTCACTACGAAATGTATATTGAAGCAATGAAATCATGTGGTGCAAATACCGCTGGCATTGAAAATTTTTTATCTGAAGTTAATTCGCTTCACAATATATTTGTAGCTATTAAAAAAAGTGATCTGCATCCCAATATTAAAGACTTTTTAGACTTTACTTTTAGAGTTATTGACGAAGGCAAATCACATGAAATTGCGGCAGCTTTCACTTTTGGAAGAGAAGATTTAATACCAAGCATGTTCACCGTAATATTGAAAAACTTTCAAGCTAATTTTCCTAAAACTGATTTGAGCAAATTAATTTATTATTTTGAAAGACATATCGAACTAGACGCCGATGAACACGGACCTATGGCGATGAAAATGATAACGGAACTTTGCGGAACAGATGCCCAAAAGTGGAATGATGTAGAAGAAATTTCGATTTTGGCATTAGAAAAAAGAATCGGATTATGGGATGCAATTGAAGAACAAATTATGATGAAAATGGAAATGGCTTAATTCCTCAAAAAATATAAAAGAAAATTTAAAACCAATTTAAAAATGAAAAAGAATTTATTCAAAATAGTGATTACTCTTTTTTTGTTGCTGTTGATAGTTGGCTGTAGTGATGGAAGTGATGATAATACATATAATCCCAATTCATTATTATCAGGAACTATATTGATTCCAATTCCCAATACTCCTTCGCAAACGCCCGTTAAAGAGATTAACTATTTGGCACTTGGTGATAGTTACACCATTGGCCAAAGCGTATGTGAAACTTGCAGATTTCCTGAACAATTAAAAAAGAGCCTTGGGAATGTAACATCTTTAAAAATTATTGCACAAACGGGATGGACGACGACCAATTTGATTTCAGCAATAAACGCCCAAAACCCAACTCCAAATTATGATTTGGTGACACTATTAATAGGTGTTAATAACCAATATCAAAACCTTTATTTTCAGCTTTATCAATATGAATTTCCTGAACTAATTAACAAAGCAATTGCACTTGCAAAAGGAGATAAGTCTAATGTAATTGTAGTTTCCATTCCAGATTATGCCTATACCCCTTTTGGACAGAAATCTAGCAATCCTGCGAAAATTTCTACAGAAATTGACAACTATAATGCTTTTGCAAAAAATTATTGTCTAGAAAGAAATATAGAATTTATAAACATTACAGATATTACCAGACAAGGTGTGCTGAATCCAAAGTTGGTTGCCACAGACGGTTTACATCCTTCAGAACTAGCCTATTCTTATTTTGTGGAAAGGATTCTACCAAAAGCCATTATTGCAACACAAAACTAAAAAAATCTATAGCAAAATAGAACACTAATTTTTATAAATAAGGTGCCAATTCTACTTCTAACCCTTCCAACGCTGCAGTAATAGGGATCTGACAACTTAAACGACTATTTGGTTTTATATGCATTAATCTAGAAAGAGTCGCCTCTTCAGCTTCTCTTTTTTCTGGTAAATTGACATCGTTAATTGCGTAACATTGACAGGTATGACACATCGCCATTCCGCCACAAATTCCAATAGTTCCAACTGGCTCAAGCTCATACGCACGAACAACGTGCATAAGATTTAATGCCATATCTGTAGGAACTTTAACTTCGTGTTTTGTACCTTTTCGATCTGTAATTTTAATTGTAATATCCATAATTTAGTGAAGAGAATTCAGGGAATATATTTTTGTGAAGAGTTGTTTTACAAAAAGCGTTGAAGTGGAAATCTTCCAGATTTTTCATTGGAAGATTACTTCACGACATTTATATATTAATTAGAGTTTAGTTAGTTTTATTTGCACACCCTGATAGCTAAAGGGAAGCCCAAACAAGATGTGATATTAGAAAAAACGGGGTTGCCATCACTACGACAAGTTCAAAAAACGAGTTTACCCAATATTGACAACAGTCTCTATTTGCGGCGCATGCCTCTTAATAGTAGTTTCCACTCCGGCTTTTAAAGTCATTTGGTTTACGCTACAATTGGAGCAAGCCCCTAAGAGACGAACAGTCACATCTTTACCATCTTCGATAGAAATGAGTTGAATGTCACCGCCATCAGAATTCAAAAAAGGTCGAATTTCTTCGAGCGCTATTAGTACATTGTTTGTTAATTCTTCTGTTGTCATTTCTTTTATGTTATTCCCGCTGTGGCGAGTTTTGGATTTATTTTTTGACAGATGAACAACCTGCCATTGTAGTTATTTTAATTATTTCTGTGGCTGGTAAATTTTTGTTCCTGTCCACAACTTCCTGTACAACATTTCTAGTGATGTTTTCAAAAACAGTTTCGATTACAGAACCTGTTTGCAACGCTGCTGGGCGACCAAAATCGCCTGCTTCACGAATGGACTGTACTATTGGCACTTCGCCAAGGAATGAAACTTGTAAATCTTCGGCAAGGTTTTTTGCTCCTTCTTTTCCAAAGATGTAATATTTATTTTCGGGTAATTCTTCAGGTGTGAAATACGCCATATTTTCAATAATTCCGAGAACGGGAATGTTTATTGCTTCTGACATGAACATAGAAACTCCTTTTCTGGTGTCAGAAAGTGCTACGGCTTGAGGTGTACTCACTACTACAGCTCCAGTTATTGGCAATGACTGCATAATCGAAAGGTGAATGTCACCTGTTCCTGGAGGTAAGTCAACTAACAAAAAGTCTAATTCTCCCCATTCGGCATCAAAAATCATTTGGTTTAATGCTTTTCCAGCCATTGGTCCACGCCAAATTACAGCTTGACTTGGAGAAGTAAAAAACCCTATAGAAAGTATTTTTACATCATAACTCTCGATAGGTTTCATTTTTGATTTGCCATCAACTTCTATAGAAAGTGGTTTTGCACTTTCCACGTCAAACATAATAGGCATTGATGGTCCGTAAATATCGGCATCAAGAATTCCTACTGAAAATCCCATTTTGGCTAGCGTTACCGCTAAGTTTGCCGTGATAGTTGATTTTCCAACGCCTCCTTTTCCAGAAGCAACAGCAATTATATTTTTAATTCCGGGAATCGTTTTTTCTGTAACTTCACTTTTTTCTGGTGCTTCAACTTTGACATTGATTTTGATTTTAGCTTCTGGTGAAACCAATTCGAGTATAGTTTTTTTGATATCGTCTTCAGCTCTCTTTCTAATGTGCAATGCTGGTACGTGTAATACTAATTCAATAACCACTTCGTCTCCAAAGGTCAATACGTTTGCAATTGCTCCGCTATCTACCATGTTTTTCCCTTCGCCAGCAACAGTTATTGTTTCTAAAGCTTTAAGGATTTCTTTTCTATCTAATTTCATATTCTGTGTGTGGTTTTCAACTGATGATTTTCAATTGAAATATTATGTTTATTTAAACTGATTCTATTATAAATTATCGAAAGCAAAGATACTATGAAAAGTTCTTATTATAAAGGTTTTGGTGTGGATTTATTGCAATGAAACTGTTTGATTTCAGTAATTTTTTGTAATTATTTACAAAGTTAAAAATGAATTTCCGGTTCCCAAAAATGCTTTTCAAGATCAATAATCTGATTGTCAACAACTATAATTCCTTCACTTTCGAGTAATTGTTGCATCAAATTTGTTCCGTCAAAATGGTATTTTCCGGTAAGCAACCCTTTTCTATTCACGACTCGATGTGCCGGAACATCTTCGAGGTTATGCGCCGCATTCATTGCCCAACCCACCATTCTGGCGGAACGAGCTGTTCCCAATGCTTTTGCAATTGCACCATAAGAAGTGACTTTTCCGTAGGGAATTTGTCTGGCTATGGTGTAAACTTTTTCGAAAAAATTATCGGTTGACTTGGTCATTATTACTACCAATAATATTTTATAATATTGATCAACGTGATTATTGAAATTAAGCCCGTTATGCTTCCAATAATGGTATTCATGTTTTTCATAATATAATCTCTTTTGACTTCAATCTTATTAAAGATGGAAATGTAAAAATAAAAGACTAAAAACGACCCTATCATGACACCGTTTAAGAAGATAAAAATAGAAGTCGCATCAAACCTAAACAGCCTGAAAGAAGCCAAGGAAATACTAATAAAAACATAATATGGAATAGGGAAAAAGTTGAGTGCCGAAAGCAGCATCCCCAGAAAAAACCGTTTGGTTATGCTTTTGTTATTTAATCTTTTTGTTTTATCCTTAGGTTTTTTGGCCAACCATAAAAAATAAACGGTTAATGTTGCAAAAATTCCAAACCCAATTTCACGCATTAAAGTCACTAAATCTGGGCGTCGATTTATAATTTTAGCAAATAAAATTGCGAATAAAACTTGGAAACAGATTATAATTACCGCCCCAAAAATGAACCACAATGCATTTCGTTTTCCTTCTTTATGATTCACTTTAGCAGCTGTCATATTGATTAATCCTGGCGGTATAATCCCTACAAAAGCACTGATAAAACCAAAAAATAACGGCGTTATATAATTCATTTATAATACTTGTAAACGTTAAAAACCCGAATAAATAATTCTGCTAAAAATGCTGTTATTCCTTAATTTTAAATCGAATATACGTAATTGCTTTGTTAATTTCCAAATATTGTTTTTCGTAAAACGTCTGAAAAGCAGTAACTTCCTCAGGACTTCCTTCGTTTACATAGACATTATGGTTGGCATAAAGCACCTCGTGTCCTTCGCCGTGCAGCAATCCAAGCGTATAACCGTGCATAAATTCGCTATCAGTTTTCAGGTTTACGACACCCTCTTTTTTTAGAATTTTTTTATATAATTGCAGAAATTCCGAGTTGGTCATTCTGTGTTTGGTGCGCTTGTATTTTATTTGAGGATCTGGAAAAGTAATCCAAATCTCGTCCACTTCATTTTCGGCAAAAATATGATTGATTAATTCGATTTGGGTACGAATGAACGCTACATTATGCAAACCAGTCTCAACAGCGGTTTTTGCGCCACGCCAAAAACGAGCTCCTTTAATGTCAATTCCAACGAAGTTTTTGTTAGGATATCTTTCAGCCAAGCCAACGGAATATTCGCCTTTGCCGCAGCCTAATTCGAGCACTAATGGATTGTCATTTTTGAAGAAATCAGCATTCCATTTGCCTTTAAGTGGAAATAAATCGCCAACTACTTCTTCTCTTGTAGGTTGAAAAACATTGTTGAATGTTTCGTTTTCCTTGAATCTTTTTAACTTGTTTTTGCTTCCCACTCTTTTTAAAATATTTTTACTTCGTACAATTCGACCTAAAGGTCTCGGGTGGCAAAATTAATCAAATATATAAGACAGAATGCTTTGATGTGAAAAATTAAAAATTTGACCTTGTTATATGGATATTTTTTTTGAGAGTGAACTTGGCGGTAATTCGCTTTATTGGACGAAATTATTTCTTTATCTTTATATAAATATAATGATGTTATGAAAAAATTCATTTTATCAATTGTAGTTGTTTTTTTGGGCTTTTTTCTTGCTTCTGCCCAACAAAATAAAAATATAACGGCTAAAAAAACTTCTCATGCCATGGTTTCTCAAAAACCAAAAGTTGATAAATCCATAATTCATATCACAGATGCGGTTATTTTTAATTTTTTTAAGAAATATCCCAAGTTAAAAATATATCAATCCGATATAAGTTCTTTATACAAAACCCGAAAATACAAACCTATATGGTATGATAAAAAAGAGCTAATTGAGTTTGCCAATTTGTTATACTCTAAAATAAATCAATTAGAGGAAGAAGGTGTAGATTCGAATTTGACCTATAAGGAGGATGTTGACGGGATTTTTAATAGTGAGTTTTCGAAAAATCTTTCCCAAACCGATACAGAACTAATGTTATCCTCGATGTATGTGTTTTATGCTAAAAAAGTATATTATGGAATTGATACTGAAAAAATTCAGGAAATAGGCTGGTATATTCCACGGAAAAATCTCTCTTATAGCAATCTATTGAATTCGTTATTAGCAAATCCTGGATTGTTAAATGAAAATGAAAAACAACTCTTTAAACAATATTATAAATTGCGTGATGTTTTAAAAAAATACCGACAAATAGAAGAAAACGGAGATTGGAATCTTATAACAACAGATTCTTTGGAAAGAGAATTCAGGCCTAAAGACAGTTCAAAAACCATTGGCCAAATCAGACATCGTCTGGCAGTTACAGGAGATTTAAAACAAGATTCCAAAAGCAATATATATGATGAGGAATTGATGGTTGGTGTTTTGAATTATAAAAAAAGAAACGGTTTTAAACCGGATTATATAATTGCTCCCAAACATATTCAAAATATGAATATTCCCATTGAACAATACGTCAAAACCCTCAAGTTAAATATGGAACGTTGCCGATGGATTGATCCAGAGTTAACAAAAGCCAATGAATATATCATTATAAATATCCCTTCCTATAAACTCCTCTTTAAAAGAAATGGCAAAACCGAATTAGAATCGAAATTGTTTGTAGGAAAAAATATGACTGAAACAGTAGTTTTTAGCAGCAATATGACTAAAGTAATATTTAGCCCTTATTGGTATGTCCCAAAAAGCATCATTGATTATGAATTAAAATATGAGATGGAGCGAGAAAAAAATTATTTGGCTTCCAATAATATAGAATGGAATAATGGAAAAGTCAGACAAAAACCTGGTGTAAATAATATGTTAGGACTGGTTAAGTTTGTGTTTCCAAATTCTAATGACATCTATTTACACGATACACCATCAAAAAATGTTTTTCAGCAGGAATACCGAGCATTAAGTCATGGCTGTATTAATATAGAAAAAGCAAAAGAATTAGCCGTTGCGATTTTAAAAAACGACCCAGATTGGCCTCTTGAACGAATCAATGTGGCAATGAAAGGAAAAAAAGAAACTATTTGCAACCTGAAAAATAAAATTCCTATTCACATTGGGTACTTCACGGCTTGGGTGAACGATTCCGGGGAAATTAATTTTTTTACTGATATCTATTCAAGAGATGACTGCTTAGCTGAGCTACTGTTTTCTGATGATTCAAAATAAATGGATAATTCTGATTGCATTAGTTTTATCAAAACAGAAGCGCTATTGTTTTTTCTTTTTTCATTTTTAGTCTCTTCTTTAGATTCTTCCTTAGGTTTGCCCAATTTAATTTTAGTTTGTCCATTATCTCCGTCAACTACCATCAAGTTTACTACAATTCCTTTGCGTCTTATAGTTAACCCGTTGGGTGTAATTCAATTTATATTTTTTTAAACGCATAGAAACATAGTTTTTATTGTTTTTTTAAGACGTTTCACTTTTTGATAGTGAATCATAGCTTTGTGAAACCAAGACCCTAGCGATAGCGAACAGGCGAAGCAATTGGTCTATCAAACTCTTTTTACTATGTTTCTATGTGTTAAAATTTTTATATTTCGTTAATAATTGAGTATTATATTAATTGCACCCAACGGGTTAAAGTTAATAAATTAAGATACTGCGTAAAAAATAAAAAAGCAGAATGAACACGCTTGAACATCATCAATTCAAACCATTATTTACTTTTTTTAACTGCATCAATTAATTCCTCCATATCCACCACACCATAGGTAGATGAATAATCTGATACTGCATAGGGCAATATAAGGCTGTTGTTGTGTATAATCGAACCGCAGGAATAAACTACATTAGGAACATAACCTTCACGTTCATCTTCTCGTGGTGAAAGCAAGGGTTCATCAAGTCTTCCAATTTCCTTCGAAGGATCATCTAGATCAAACAACGAAGCGCCCAAGCAATATTGCCTCATAGCTCCTACACCATGAGTAATAACTAACCACCCTTCTTCTGTCCATAATGGAGATCCACAATTTCCAATTTGTGTAAATTCCCATGGAAACCTCGGCTGCTGAATGCAAACAGGGTTATGCCATTCGGTAAGCCTGTCAGAATACATAAGATAATTGTTAACGCCATCAATTCTAGAAAGCATCGCATACTTTCCTTTTATTCTTTTTGGAAATATTGTTAGATTTTTATCTTGGGCACCCGCTCCATGTAAAGGCATTATGCGAAAAGAATAAAAGTCTTTCGTAATAACAAGTTTTGGAAGGATAGTGTGGCCGTTATAAGCCGTATAAGTGGCGATGATTTTTTCTGATTTATCATCATCAACAAAACGAACAAAACGGGCATCTTCAATACCTCGGCTTTCAGAATCTGAAATTGGAAATATAACACGTTCTGTAATATCAGAATCGTGTTTGAATTGTAAATCATAAAATGAATCTGCCAACCAGATTATTTCTTCAAGTGCAGCTCTCTTATCTAGGGTGATTGATTGGTCTTCCATAGCTTTAATTATCAGATTTTTTAATATGTGATATTCAAATTCTTCTGGTAGCTCCTTGAGAATACTAGCTGAATATTTATCCGGAGTATGCATTTCTTTTAATTTGTGGATAAATCGGTTTTTGTTATATAATGCTTTGTGCACAATCTCTGCCTCTTCAATGTTATCGCCAATTTTCATTACCTGAAGATCGCTGTTCCTGTCGAGGATTCCCCTTCTAAAAACGATTGACGAGATATGTCCTTCTCCCGTAGCTCGGAAAGAAATAATAATTCGTTTTTCTCCTTTTTCCAATCTCGATTGGTCAAAATCTTCAACTATAGAAGGGTTAAAAAAAGCAGCGGATTCAATGGCATACTCCATAGTACAATAGGATCCAATGAGCATTTTTCGTTCATCGGAAAGACCATCATAGTTAATTTGCATCTCTTCAATTATCCCACGAATGTTTTCGCAATGTTTAAAAAATATTCGTGAAATATTTCGATGCCGTCTAGCAAACTCACGGAGTATCTGTTCTAGTGTGTGAATGACCTGCATTTCATCTAATACCATTATACGACTTACCATTTCTCGGGTTCGTTGTTCACCATTCATGAAATATCTGGCTACAACACGACTGGAATCAGGAGTGAATTTTACATTTTTTCTGGTGACGGCAACTCTCATTGTTTTATTTTTAAATTCAAATAAAAATAATGGAATCATTTGGTTGACATTGTAAGGGTCAAAGATTTCAGAATAAGAAACTTCTGAAAGCAGGACATTTGGCAGAACCAAAATTCCATACATAACTGATATTAAAGGTACTAAAAAAAGTTGGAGGAAAAAACACTAAAAACCCAATTTTTTAAAACCTATAAAATACTGCAGTTTTAAGCATTTTGCCACCTATTAAGTACACCCAAGAATTTACAATTAAGCATAAAAAAAGCTCCCGAAAGAGCTTAATTTTTAATCGTCATAGTGAAATCTACATTGTAGTATTACACATTTTTGGTCAACACCTTTAGTTCCAGAAACCTTATAAACTATTCTATGCTCACTTGTAATTCTTCTAGACCAATATCCTTTTAAATCATATCTCAAGGGCTCAGGTTTTCTTAATCCTCTGAATGGGTCCTGACGTATCGATTTTATTAAATCTTTAATCCTAGTAACCGTATCAGGGTCGTTGTCTATCCAATATTCTAAATCTTCCCAACCATTTGATGTAAAGCTAATATCCATGCTTAAACGGTTTCTAATTCATCAAAACCATAAGACTTCAATTCGCCTTTTTCAGCTTGTTGTATAGATTCAGCAAGTCTTCTTCTATTTGCATTAGTTGATAATAAATGTTGTGTTTCTGTCATTGAATTGTATTCTTTTAGGGATATAATTACAACGGCATCTTCTTCGTCATTTCTGGAAACGACCAACATTTCTGATGATTCAGATACTTCATCAAAATAGTTTTTTATGTTTTTTCTTAATGTTGAAATGGACACTGCTTTCATAATGTTATTTTTTATTTGTACTTCTTAACGTACAATAAAATTATCCGTATAGATAAAAAAGAATGTTAATTTTTTTACAAGAATGGTTTTTTAGCTTCGATGGGTTATCAAAAATCGGGTAAAGTGACTATGACGAACTATATTGATAAAGTTGAGGTGGTGAGAGAAGTGAATAGACAAGGGTTTTCGTATTTTGGGTAATTTCAGTATTAAGTTAATCGTTTAGTGTATTCGATAATTCTCATATTTCTTAATCTAATAAAATCCATTACTCCCTTCTTGTAAGTCAAATAATCTTCCACATTTGAGAAACTAGGTCGTGATTTAAAGTTATCAAAAGGCATATAAAATTTAATTTTTTGGTTTTCATCAATTAAATCGTCCAATAAAAAAAATTGAACATATCCAATAAAATTATCAAACAAGTCAAAGAAGTTTTTATATCTCAACAATGTGTCATAAAGTGGACTTATTTGTCCTAAATAAAACAAGCGAATACATTCCAATGTTAAGTCAAATCTGTCATCAATAAGACTATTTATTCCACGTGCTTGATTGATTGTAAACTTGTTGTCAATTTTGTTCTTTGGGTAAAGAATATAGGCTCCAATTGTACTACCTGTGTCAAAAAGTTCATTTACTTCGTTTGGGATTTGTTTTGTAAGCCAATGTTTTCTAGTCTGATTTTTATATGAGTGTGTTATAGCATCACTTCCTAAAAAAAATTCTCCAAGTTCAGAATTATGATAAAGATAAGCACCCTTTTTGTCTTCTGTCAATTCAAACATAACTCCGTTAGGTAGTGGTTTACTCCATAAAAAGTTGTGATATTTACGCAATGTTGGACTGGTGCTGTCTGGGTCTCCGCCATTTGCATCACTATAAAAATTAAAACTTATATCTATCATAAAAAATTTCTATTGTTTTTTGATTGATGGTTGCCTATTTTCGGATTTTCCTAATCACCCCGAATACAAGACCAACTTTCAACTAAACCAATTGCCCACATCACTAGTAGAAAGTATTAGCGGATGTCATTATTCTTCTTCTGTTACTTTTTTAAATCTAATTTGATGAATTTCTTTTAATAAACTAGCATTTGATTTTATGATTTTTGTATCAATGTTTAGCATAAATTCTTTGTAACGATTATATGTATAACTAAATTCTTTGCTCTCTAAAAGTTTTTTTATCGCTTCTGCTTTCTCTTCATCTTTGACTGTAAAGGATAAAGTTGAAGTCGGTTTCATTCTTTTATGTAACCAATACGCATTTTTCCCATCGATGTTTAGACTTACATAACTTTGTGTAAATCCAATATTTATTTTGTTATTTTCATCTTTATAGATTTCAATTAATTCTCTTGCATTTACATCTACCCAAGGTGCATCATTTGTCCAAGTTGCTTCATTAACAACTTTTATATCTTCTTCATTTTCTTCGGGTTCAATATAAATGTCAATTATTTTTGTGAAGTTTAATATTTTTTCTCCGTTAACTTCCAACAAATCAGCTTGGACTGCAATCATTGGAATATTCAAACTCATTAATTGAATTACGTTGAAATATCTTCTATCGAAACTTTCAGCAACTAAAACGCAAAAATGTTGTCTTTGAGGATATTTTCTCTTTTCATTATCCCAATATTCAATTGAGCGAATTATGTGTGACGGGTCGGTTTCGCCAAGCATAACTTCAACTTCGTACATTGAGTTTTGCTCTGGGTCTTTTAGTAAAATGTCTAACCTTCCTCCGCTTGATTGTTTCTTCTCTTTGTTAACTGGAACTAAATTTCCAAGTCCAAGAACTTTTGGATTGTCGTAAATAATATCTTGTAACCAATATTCATCTTTCCCAGCACTTCTTATGAATATTTTCTTCCCAATTCTAATTTCTTTTTCCAATTCGATTTCTGTTTTCGTGTTGTTTTTTGCTTACGTTCTGTTTTGGGATTATTTCAGCTACTTGTATATATGCGAAACAAACTTTCGTTTATAAACCCAATTACGAGCAGATTGGCGAAGGTTTGTTTCGCTTTATTAATCCTATCAAAAATAAACAAAAAAACTTACAAACCATAACAAGAGCTAATTCTTTGTTGAATAATAGTACTTAATAGGGATTCGAATAAAAGCGAATATATGAATTGCAAGGAAAAAAAATAAACATAAATCAAGCACCTATAAGTGGAGCTTCATTTTACACTCAAACCATCAAAAGTACACTCAATAAGTACACTTAGATTCCATAAAAAAAGCCTCACATTGCTGTAAGGCTTGGTAGTACTGGTGGAGAATATCGGATTCGAACCGACTACCTCTTGCCTGCCAGTAGAATCTACATTTAGATTAAGCCATGTTTTACTAGGGTTGGTGTATTTTAAGTAATGCAAAATCATACATTTTCAAGCATTTTTCCACTTACTAAGTGCACTTAGATTAATGTGTTGTAAATCGAGATAACTATTAAAAATTATTGCCAATTAATATCTATTGTTAGCCAAATGTCAATATTATTTAATACATTTGGCTATCAATAAAAATACTTTTATGAAAAAAGTTATAGGAAGAGAAAAGGAAATAGAATTATTACATCACGCTATCGGTTCTGATAAGTCAGAGTTAATAGCGATATATGGAAGAAGACGTGTTGGAAAAACTTTTTTAATTCGGGAAACCTTTTCTAAAGAAATGATTTTTGAAGTTTCGGGAATTCCTGATGGAAGTTTTAAAGAACAATTGATGAACTTTCATATTGAACTTTCTAAAAAATATACACATCCAACCAAGACAACCATACCAATAAATTGGATGGAAGCTTTTGCACTATTAGGGGGCTATATTGACACTTTAAAAAAATCAACCAAAAAAGTCATTTTTATAGATGAATTCCCTTGGATTTATACTCACAAGTCAAAATTTATACAAATGTTTAGCCACTTTTGGAATAGCTATTGTACAAAACGAAATGATTTGATTGTTGTAATATGTGGCTCTTCTGCTTCGTTTATGGTTAATAAAGTAATTAATGATAAAAAAGGCTTACATAATAGGATAACAATACCGATAAGATTGTTGCCTTTTAATCTTTATGAAACTGAACTTTTTCTAAAATCCAAAAAAATTAATTTAGATAGATATTCCTATCTTCAATTGTATATGGCTATTGGAGGCATTCCTCATTATTTGGAAAAAATTAATCCAGGGGACAGTGTTCCTGTAGCAATTGATAGACTATGTTTCCAAAAAAATGGTGTTTTAGTAAATGAATTTAATCAAATTTTTGCTTCTTTATTTGAGAATTCTGAAAATCACATGAGAATAATTGAAGCTTTAGCCTCAACCCAAAAAGGGATGTTAAGACAAGAATTGATAGATAAGTCAAAAATTTCTTCTGGCGGTACTCTATCAAAAACGATTCAAGAACTAATTGAATCTGGATTCATTTCTGAATATTTTCCCTACGATAAAAAAACAAAAGACACCCTTTATAGGCTGTCAGATGAATACTCTCTTTTCTATTTGAAATTTATTAAAAACAACTTAAGTTCAAGTTGGACAAGTCTTTTTACTTCTAGGAGTTATATATCATGGGGAGGTTTTGCATTTGAAACGTTATGTCTTAAACATATTGACCAAATATTAAAAAAACTAGGATTAATAGGCATCGATAGTAAAAGCTCCAGTTGGAGAAATAAAAATGCTCAAATTGATTTACTTATAGCAAGAAGTGACCGTAGTATTAATATTTGTGAAATGAAATTTTCTGTAAATGAATTTGTTATTGACAAATCTTATGCTGAAAATATTCGAAAAAAGAAAAGTGAATTTAAGAAAGAAACATTAACAAGGGATAATTTATTTGTCACATTCGTTACAACTTTTGGGGTTAAAAATAATGCTTATAGCAATGAAGTTATGGATAATGAAGTTACGATGGATAGTTTATTTGAAAAAATATAGCTTTTCAATGATTATTAGCAGCCAAAAGTAATGATTAAAATACATTTTTGGCTACCAATAAAATCCATTCTCATACTCACTAATGAAGAAAGTACACTCAATAAGTACACTTAGACTCCATAAAAAAAGCCTCACATTGCTGTAAGGCTTGGTATTACTGGTGGAGAATATCGGATTCGAACCGACCACCTCTTGCCTGCCAGGCAAGCGCTCTAGCCAAATGAGCTAATCCCCCAATTATGGCGCAAATATAACATATAAATAAAGCACAAAGCAAATTTTGAAAAAAAATCATACGCTTCCCTTAATATTTTTAACTTTACATCAAATTCTGTTAAATGACAACTCAAAATCAAAACGGTTCACTAATCACGACAATCGAAAATAAAATCGCAAACCTCGAATTCGGTCATCCTGCGAGTAATTCTTTTCCAAGTGATTTGCTTGACCGCTTGACTAATGAACTCAATAGTTTAAGCAATAATCCCGATGTTTCTGTAATTGTTTTAAAAAGTAGTGGTTCAGGAGCATTTTGTGCCGGAGCCTCATTTGATGAACTCATAGCAGTTTCTAATCTAGAAGAAGCTACAAAATTCTTTTCGGGATTTGCCAATGTGTTGAATGCAATGCGCAATTGTTCGAAAATAATCATTGGAAGAATTCACGGAAAAGCTGTTGGTGGAGGCGTTGGTATTGCAGCCGCTTGTGATTATGCTTTGGCAACAAATGAAAGCGCAATAAAATTATCCGAATTAGCAATAGGAATTGGCCCTTTTGTCATAGAACCAGCTGTAACCAGAAAAATTGGCAAAAGCGCTATGGCTATAATGACTTTGGAAACAGAATGGAAAACAGCCTTTTGGGCAAATCAAAATGGGCTTTATGCCAAAGTGTTTGAAACCACAACCGAATTAGATACAGAAATCGCGGCTTTCGCCAAAAAACTAGCCAGTTACAATCCCGAAGCATTAGCCGAAATGAAAAAAGTCTTTTGGAAAGGAACTGAAAATTGGTCGACTTTACTATATGAAAGAGCCGAAATTTCGGGAAAATTAGTGCTTTCTGATTTTTCCAGAAAAGCATTAAATCAATTTAAAAAATAAAAAATGAACTACCTCATCTTGCCATTTCTGCAAGTAAATGTTGCAGAAAAAATAAAGGGCGCACCAGACAGCAGTTATCAAACAGGAGTACTCATTGGCTCGTTTCTTCCTTTTGTTTTATTAGTAGGAGTTGCCTATTGGATGTATTATCGTGCTAAAAAAAGAAGCGAAAAGGAGTAGATGTATTAAATTTGCATTCAAAATAGAATTAAAATGAGCAAAATCAGGATTACAAAACAGTTTGGTTTCGAAACCGGTCACGCCTTATATGGTTATGACGGAAAATGCAAAAACGTGCATGGACACAGTTATAAATTGTCGGTTACGGTAATAGGAACTCCCATAAACGACCGAAATAACGTTAAAAATGGGATGGTAATTGATTTTACTGATTTAAAAAAAATAGTAAAAGAAGAAATTGTTGATCAATTTGACCACGCTACGGTTTTCAACGAAACCACACCTCATATCGAATTGGCAAACGAATTAAAATCTCGTGGACATCACGTTATTTTAGTTGATTACCAACCCACAAGCGAAAATATGGTAGTTGATTTTTCGAAAAGAATCATCAGCAGATTGCCCGAAAACATTGTCCTTTTTTCCTTAAAATTGCAAGAAACAGAATCTTCTTTCGCAGAATGGTTTGCAAGTGATAATTTGTAATTCAAAATCCATACTTTAGCTTTATGCAAATCACGCCCAACAAAAAAATATATTTTGCCTCCGACCAGCATTTTGGAGCGCCAACACCTGAATTAAGTTTCCCAAGAGAACAAAAATTTGTGGCTTGGCTCGACGAAATAAAAGGAGATGCCGAAGCTATTTTTCTGTTAGGTGATTTATTTGATTTCTGGTTCGAATACAAAACCGTAGTTCCCAAGGGTTTTATCCGCGTTTTAGGAAAACTTGCCGAAATTCGAGACAGCGGAATTCCTATTTATTTCTTTGTGGGCAATCACGATTTATGGATGGACGATTATTTCGAAAAAGTACTGAATATTCCCATTTACCGTGAAAATCAGGAATATGTTTTTGGAGACAAAACCTTCCTCATAGGTCACGGCGACGGAAAAGGGCCTGGTGATACGGGTTACAAACGAATGAAAAAAGTGTTTACGAATCCTTTTTCAAAATGGCTTTTTCGATGGCTACATCCTGACATTGGCGTGCGATTGGGACATTATCTTTCCGTGAAAAACAAACTGATTTCAGGCGATGAAGACGTGAAATTCCTTGGCGAAGAAAACGAATGGTTAATACTTTATTCCAAAAGAAAACTGGAAACCAAACACTACAATTACCTCGTTTTTGGTCACCGTCATTTACCATTAAAAGTTCCTGTTGGCGAAAACTCTGAGTATGTGAATCTAGGCGATTGGATTGGTTATTTTACGTATGGCGTTTTTGATGGAGAGACTTTTGAATTGAAGAAGTATGAGTAGGTAAGTATTTGATTTTTAAAGAAGTTTTAAAATTGAACTAAACAACCCTAATGTCTCCAAACGAAAAAAAATTAGACTATCCGGTTTGGAATTCCTTGTCTGAAACTCACAAATTTTTCAATTAATTCTCGAACTTCCTTTTAAAAATAAAAGCGTCACCAAATAAATTCCTAAGGAAATAGGAACGGCTGTAAGGAACCATCCACCCAACCCGCAAAGCAATTCAAAAGAAAGGTGACTCAATGTCTCGAAAAAACTATTTTGAAAGGAACTAATAATTTCTTCGACCGAATGATGATTTGGAGAAACTGAAAAAACAAACTCACCAACTCTTATAAATGGAATAATCATCAGAATTTGTACTGGCCACATCAAATAACTTAGGGCAATCATTACCGGTAAATTTAATTTGCTTTTCAGCGACACTGTAGTAATCATAAAAGTGCTTACCCCAAGAACCGGAATTACGGCAATCAATCCCGACACTACAATACTCTGGATTAATTCCTTTGGGGTTAAACCCTGTGAAAAAAGAATAACAATTTTATTTTTTAATACGTTTAATCTCGATTTCATTTTCTGTCTTCAGTTAGCTCAAATTTTAAAATAAATAAAAAGTATTTACTCCTGATTTTCATGTTCATCTAAGTCTTTTTGCAAATCTAAATTCCTGAACGAAGGCAATTTAATTCCCGTAAAAATCACGATTAAAAGAGTCATACTTCCACCAAAGACAACCGCAGTAACAGTTCCCATCAATTTAGCTGTTAATCCACTTTCGAAAGCTCCCAACTCATTAGACGAACCTACAAATATTGAATTTACTGCCGCCACACGACCTCGCATATGATCGGGTGTTTGAAGTTGCAGAATCGTTTGACGAATCACCACCGAAAAACCATCGGTAACTCCACTCATAAACAAAGCAAAAACAGACAACCAAAACCAAGTGGAAAGTCCAAAAACAATGATGCATACGCCAAAACCAAAAATAGCACCCAAAAGCTTAATCCCAGCATTTTTATAAAAAGGCAAATGAGTCGAAACAAACATTGTCAATAAAGCGCCTACTGCCGGAGCAGCTCTTAAAACTCCAAAACCTTCGGGGCCAACTTTCAAAATATCCTGAGCAAAAATAGGCAGAAGAGCTACTGCTCCTCCAAAAAGAACCGCCACCATATCGAGCGTTAAAGCACCCAAAATAGATTTATTGGTATAAACAAATTTCACGCCTTCCTTTAAACTTTGCATTATAGGTTCTCCAATTTTTGGATTCAAAATAGGCTTTGTCCCTATCTGAGTCAAAATTAGCAATGCAAAAATGGAACACACAAAAATGAAACTCATCGACCAGTGAACTCCTATCAAAGTAATTGAAAATCCAGCTATTGCAGGCCCAAGAACGGCGCCAATTTGCCATACTGAACTACTCCAAGTAGCGGCATTAGGATAGACTTTTTTTGGAACGATTAAAGATAAAAGTGAAAATATAGTTGGACCCAAAAAAGGTCGAACCAATCCACCCAAAAAGACCAAAAAATAAATTGAATACAAAATTTTGTTAGTCGAAAAGCCACTTGCTATTCTTGGCCAAGTCAATAAAAACAACCCAAAACTTATTGCCGAAAAAGCTAAAATACATTTAAAAAGCATTCCTTTTTTTTCCTTTTGGTCTACAATATGTCCTGCAAACAGAGCCATTGCAATTGCCGGAATAACTTCCATTAATCCTATCATTCCAAGTGAAAGTGCACTTTTGGTCAAACTATACACTTCCCATTCGATAATAATAAACTGCATCGACCAGGCAAAAACCATAGCGAATCGCAACACTAAAAACACATTGAATTCTTTATATCGCAAGGCTGCGTAAGGATCTTTCTTTTTCATTTATGGATAATCAATTAATATCTTTTAATCGCAATTGGATAGAAACTTTCCCGTTCCATTCATTTTCATCAATACAATATACAGCATCAAATGGTTTTTTATTCGTTACCAAATCCATTTTATTTCCCAATCCAAAACCAATCGCTGCAATGCCTTCAGAATTATTTTGTCGTACAAACAGTTTTAAATGTTCTTCATCTGCACCTAATTTTTGAGCATAGCCTGTATCTTTCAAGTTTTTTGTCAAGAAAATCGGTGTCATATTTTGTGGTCCAAAAGGCTCAAATTGTTGGAGAATCCGCATCAGTTTTGGAGTAATATCTTCGAGATTTATTTCGGCATCAATCGAGATTTCTGGAGTTAATGAATCGGGATGAATGGTTTCTTCGACCACTTTTTCGAAAGCATCTTTGAATAGTTGATAATTTTCTTCCAATAAAGTCATTCCTGCAGCATACATATGTCCTCCAAATTGTTCCAAATGTTGCGAACAAACTTCCAAAGCATTATAAACGTCAAACCCTTTGACAGAACGCGCCGAAGCCGCATATTTATCGCCACTTTTGGTAAAAACTAATGTTGGACGATAATAGGTTTCTATCAATCTCGAAGCAACGATTCCTATTACTCCTTTGTGCCAATCTTCCTGAAAAACCACCGTCGTGAAACGTTCTTTTTCATTATTTTCTATAATTTGGCCAAGCGCTTCTTTGGTAATTTGTTTGTCTAAATCTTTTCTTTCAGAATTATACGCCTCAATTTCCGATGCAAATTGTTGAGCTTGTTCAAAATCAAATTCCGACAATAATTCCACAGCGTGATTCCCATGTTTGATTCTTCCGGCTGCATTAATTCTGGGTGCGATTATAAAAACCACATCAGTAATATCTAAGGTTTTCTTTTTTACTTGATGAACCAAAGCCTTGATTCCTGGCCTTGGATCAGAGTTGATGACCTGCAAACCAAAATAAGCCAAAATCCTGTTTTCCCCCGTCATTGGAACAATATCAGCGGCAATTGCCGTAGCAACCAAATCCAGATAAGGAGTCAAATCTTCGATAGTTTGATTTCGGTTTTCACCCAATGCCTGAATCAATTTAAAACCTATTCCGCAGCCACATAATTCATCATAAGGATAATTACAATCTTCTCGTTTTGGATCTAAAACTGCCACAGCTTCAGGCAACGAATTCCCCGGTCTGTGGTGGTCACAGATTATAAAATCGATGTGTCTTTCTTTGGCGTAAGCCACGTGATCAATTGATTTTATTCCACAGTCCAAAGCAATAATCAGCGAAAAACCATTGTCGTCAGCATAATCAATTCCCTTGAAAGAAATCCCGTAACCTTCGTCATAACGGTCTGGGATATAAGTGGCTACATTTGGATAATACGTTTTTAAATAGGATGAAACTAATGAAACTGCTGTTGTTCCATCTACATCATAATCGCCAAAAACGAGAACATTTTCGCTGTTTTCAATTGCCAATTCAATGCGCTCGACTGCTTTATCCATATCTTTCATCAAGTACGGATTGTGCAAATCATTTAAAGTTGGACGGAAAAATTGACGTGCTTCTTCATAAGTTTCAATACCCCGCTGTACAAGCAATGTTGCCACGAAATCCTCTACCTTCAAAGCGGCCGACAGCTGTTTTACTTTTTCTTCCGAAGGTTTTGGTTTGATTGTCCAGCGCATTTTGATTGTTTTAAATTGAAAACCAAAATTAGTTTAAAACAGTTGAAAAACATAAATTAATCCCTCCGATTAACAGATTTTATAAATCCAAAAAAAAATCTACGAATCTGCGGTAAAAAATTAGAAGCTAAAGCAAAAACGTAGTACTTTTGAGTTCAATTTTATTTTAAAATCAAACTAAAATGCAAATTCAAGGACAAATTGTAGATATAGAAAACAAACGGATTTATGCTGGTGAAATCACTGTCGAAAAGGGGAAAATCACTTCAATAATCGAAAAAAATCATCAGGTGCAACATTATATTATGCCAGGATTTATCGATTCCCACATTCATATCGAAAGTTCGATGCTTGTTCCTTCAGAATTTGCAAAAATTGCCGTACTTCACGGAACAGTGGCTACGATTTCTGATCCACACGAAATTGCCAATGTTCTAGGCACAGCCGGAGTTTATTATATGATTGAAAATAGTAAAAAAGTACCGTTGAAATTCCATTTTGGCGCTCCTTCTTGTGTTCCTGCAACCATTTTCGAAAGTGCAGGCGCAATTATCGATTCGGAGGGAATAAAAGAATTAATGGCTTCTCCCGATATTTATTATTTGGCTGAAATGATGAATTATCCCGGAGTTTTATTCGACGATGAAGAAGTTTTAAAGAAAATCGAATGGGCAAAACATTTCAACAAACCAGTCGATGGTCACGCTCCAGGATTAAGAGGCGAACCCATCAGAAAATATATTTCGGCAGGAATAACAACAGACCACGAATGTTTCACCTTTGAAGAAGCCGAAGAAAAATTATCGCTCGGAATGAAAGTCCTTATTCGTGAGGGAAGTGCCGCCAAAAACTTTGAAGCACTCATCGATTTACTTCCTGAAAATTATGAGAATATGATGTTTTGCTCGGACGACAAACATCCAGACGATTTGATTGTGGGACACATTAATTTGCTATGTGCGCGTGCTGTTGCCAAAGGAATTGACGTTTTCAAAGTCTTGCAAGCAGCTTGTGTGAATCCAATAAATCATTACAAAATGAGCGTGGGTTTATTAAAAGAAAACGATGCTGCCGATTTTATCGTGGTCGAAGATTTAATTGATTTCAAAGTAAAACAAACTTATATCAACGGCGAATTGGTTGCCCAAAATGGAGAATCTTTCGTGAAACATATTCCTTTTGAAACTCCTAATAATTTCAATATCACTTCCAAAAAAATCGAAGACTTCGAAGTTTCGGGTTCAGGTTCTAAAATTAGAGTAATCGAAGCCTTGGAAGGACAATTAATTACGAATGAAATTCATCATAAATCACTTATCATTGATGGGCAACTAGTTTCAGATACAGAAAATGACATCTTGAAAATGGCAGTTGTCAATCGTTATCAAAACACGAAACCAGCAGTTGCTTTTATCAAGAATTTTGGATTGAAAAAAGGTGCCATTGCCAGTTCTGTAGCGCACGATTGCCATAATATTGTTGTAGTTGGAACTTCTGATGCCGAAATTTGCAATGCCGTGAATCTTATCATCGAAAACAGAGGCGGAGTTTGCGCCGTGAATGGTGCTGAAAACAAAATGTTACCCTTGCCCGTTGCCGGAATTATGAGCGACAAAAATGGATGGGAAACCGGGAAGTTATATCAGGAAATTGATGCAATGGCAAAGGAATTGGGCAGCAATTTGAAAGCGCCTTTTATGACGCTTTCGTTTATGGCTTTACTCGTTATTCCTGATTTGAAATTATCTGATAAAGGATTGTTTAGCGGAAATACTTTTTCGTTTGTGGACTTGGAAGTGGAGGATTAGCCACAAAGGCACTAAGGCACAAAGATTTTACACTATTGTCATTGCGAGGAACGAAGCAATCCTAACACGAGAGCAAACCAGTTGAGCAATTTAATGGGATTGCTTCGTTCCTCGCAATGACGAATTGTTAAGATTTCAAAACTAAAGCTTCTCCTTCAAATTGAATTCCATCCCATCCGGTTTTCATAAAATTACGAATGTTTTGGTGGTTGGTTCCTTCTGGATCTCCCAATACTTCTTCAAAATAATACCCTCCAAAACAAGCTAATGTTTCGGCTTGAGATAAGTTTTGTAATTTTGCAAAAGCAAATAATTTGCAAGAACCAGAGTTTTCTCCTTCAGCATTGTGTTGCGTTCCATTGTCGAAAGCCGTTGGAGTAAAATCGTAATTTTCTTCAATCACGGCAATGGTTTCTGAAAATGTAATGGAGTTTGGTGAATGTTTTAATTTTTGCAAAAAGGATGATATACTCATTATTATTCTTCTGTATGTTTTTTATTCTCTTTAACTGCTATTTTCCCTCCAACAACAACCACAATTTCTCCTTTTGGTGGTTTGTTTTCAAAATGCGTCAACACTTCTCTTACCGTTCCGCGAACATTTTCTTCGTGGAGTTTTGATAATTCTCGTGAAACGCAAATTTGTCGGTCTTCGCCAAAAAAGGTGATAAATTCGGCTAAAGTTTTAACTAATTTATGTGGCGAAACATACAAAATCATTGTGCGGGTTTCTTCGGCAAGAGCCAAATATCGGGTTTGTCTTCCTTTTTTGTCAGGCAAAAACCCTTCGAAAACGAATTTGTCATTGGGCAAACCGCTATTGACCAAAGCCGGTACAAAAGCCGTTGCGCCCGGCAAACATTCCACATCAATTTTGTTTTCAACACAAGCACGTGTGAGCAAAAATCCGGGATCGGAAATCGCCGGCGTTCCTGCATCAGAAATCAAGGCGATTGTTTCTCCAGCTTTCAAACGTGAAATTAAATTCTCGATTGTTTTGTGCTCGTTGTGCATATGATGGCTGTGCATATGCGTCCCGATTTCGAAATGTTTTAATAATTTTCCGCTAGTTCGCGTGTCTTCGGCAAGAATCAAATCGACTTCTTTTAGAATCCGAATGGCTCGTAAAGTCATATCTTCGAGATTGCCTATTGGCGTAGGAACAATGTATAATTTTCCCATTTAAGCGAATTTTTTCTCGATGATTTCGATGAAACGTTGCGCATAATCCTCTTTTCCCTCCCAACTATTGTAATCTGGTTTTACCATATCTTCAATAAAATCCTGGGCTTCATCAAAACTATCGTAGGTAATTAACTGGTTCAAAACACGGTTGTAATCTTCGTCGCTGTTGCCAAAAAGATGTTTTACAAACGCAATTCTATCATTCAAATCGATGTTTATTCCTTTGGAAAGTTTTTCGTTAAGGGAAACCGTTTTAGGTTCAATATCGTTTGGATCAATTTCAATTTCAGCAAGAAGTTTCTCTTCCTCTTCTTGAAAATCAGTTACAATTGGAAGGTCAAAAGCTATTGGAGTTGGAACTTCTTCACTTTGATCTGCTCTCACAAATAAAGTTTCTTTATAATCTCCACCAAGTAAATCCATAAAAGAAATCTGCACTTCTTCGGGTTTATTTTGAATTTCTTCCTCTATTATTTCTTCCTCTTCCACTACGTCTAATTCAAAGGCAGGTTGGAATCCAATTGCCTCTGATTCTGTTTGTTCTTCCTCTGGTATTTCTTCCTCTTCTTCCTCTTCGTCAGGTACTATTTCGTTAAATTCAACTTGGGTTTCTTCCTCAATTTCATCAACTATGATTTCATCCTCTTCTATTTCATCTGAAACTATTCTTTCTTCCTCAATTTCTTCAACGACAATTTCTTCAACGACAATTTCTTCTTTGATAATAATTGGCTTGATATCCGACAAATGGTTTTCTTCGAAAAATTGTTTCATTTTTTCTACAATTTCTGCTTGACCAATAGTTGGTTTTGCTCCTTCAAAATGTTCTTCAACAAATTGCAAAATTGCCAATTTTTCATACAATCTTCTTGTTTCAATGCATAATTGATTGATGTCAGATTTGTTTTTCATTTGCAATACTCTGTGTGCAATGCTCATTAAGTCGGCTTCCAATTTTTTCTTCATAACTTTTGAAATTATAGTGAGTAAGGTGTATCTTTTTTAATAAATTTGTTTTCGTTACAAAGTAATAAAAACTATTCATTTTTAAAGGCTGAAAAATACAAAATGTTTCTCGAAAATACAGTAAATCATAAAGAACAATTTGGTTGGATCGAAGTTATTTGCGGTTCAATGTTCTCGGGCAAAACCGAAGAGCTCATTCGCAGACTAAAAAGAGCGCAATTTGCCAAACAAAAAGTAGAAATTTTCAAACCCGCCATTGACACCCGTTATCACGACGAAATGGTGGTGTCGCACGATTCAAATCAGATTCGTTCAACCCCGGTTCCTGCCGCGGCAAATATTGCTATTTTGGCACAAGGCTGCGATGTTGTTGGCATTGATGAAGCACAGTTTTTTGATGATGAAATCGTGAAGATTTGCAATGATTTAGCCAACCAAGGCATTCGCGTCATTGTTGCCGGATTAGATATGGATTTTAAAGGGAATCCTTTTGGTCCAATGCCTGCGTTAATGGCTACTGCCGAATATGTTACCAAAGTTCACGCCGTTTGTACACGAACAGGAAATCTGGCGAATTACAGTTTTAGAAAAACCGATAATGACAAACTAGTTATGCTTGGTGAAACCGAAGAATATGAACCTTTGAGTCGCGCTGCTTATTATTATGCGATGAAAAAGAGTGAAGAAGATCATAAATTAGCATCAGATAAAACTAACAAAAATCAAGAGTAATTTATAACTTTAACTAATGAAAAATATCGAACAAATCCTTCACGCCAAAAGGTTTGGGGATAGTAATAAAGTTATAATTGACAATGTTTCCATCGATAGCCGCTCTTTGCAAAACAATAAAAACACTTTGTTTTTTGCATTAGTCGGACCCAATAATGATGCCCACATTTATATTTCAGCCTTAATCGAAAAAGGAGTACAAACCTTTGTTGTCAATCACATTCCAGAAGGATTATCAGACAAAGCTACTTTTTTTGTTGTCGAAAATACCTTAGATTCTTTACAAAAATTTGCTGCTCATCATCGAAGTCTTTTTAAATTTCCTGTTATCGGATTGACCGGAAGTAACGGAAAAACTATTGTAAAGGAATGGCTGAATTTTCTTTTAAGTCCTGATTTTAATATCATCCGAAGTCCAAAAAGCTACAATTCACAAGTGGGTGTTCCATTATCGGTAATTTCGATTAACGACAAGCACAATCTGGGAATTTTTGAAGCGGGAATCTCGAAAATGAACGAGATGGAAAAATTAGAAGTCATCATAAGGCCAACTATCGGAATTATTACCAATATTGGCTCGGCTCACGATGAAGGCTTTGAAGATTTGGAGAAAAAAATCAAAGAAAAACTAAAACTTTTCAAACATTCAAAACTAATAATTTACAAAAAAAACAAGGTTGTTGATGCGCTTATTGATCCGAAAATGCAACCCTTTTCTTGGAGTTATGATGATGAAACTGCAGATGTTTTTGTTGCAAAAAAGACAATTGAAGACAAAACGCTTCTGCAAATTCGTCAAGCTAAAGCTAATTTTGAAATAGAAATCCCTTTTAAGGATGATGCTTCGATTGAAAATGCTGTTACTTGTTTGATGGTTTTATTGAGTTTTAAATACGATAAAAAAACAATTCAAAACCGTATGCAATGGCTTTATCCTGTTGAAATGCGTTTGAAAGTCAAAAACGGAATCAACAATACGACACTGATTGACGATAGTTACAGTTCTGATTTTCAATCGTTGAAAATAGCGTTGGATTTTCTGGAAAGTCAAAAACAATACAAAAATAAAACGGTAATCCTTTCGGATATATTCCAAAGCGGCTTATCAAACGAAGAATTATATACTAAAGTTTCGCAGTTGATTACATCCAATAAAATCAATCGGGTGATTGGCATTGGCGAAACTATTTCAAGTTTTAAACACAAGTTCACCAACTGTGTCACTTTTAAAAATACAGCCGACTTCTTTCTAAATTTCAATTATTTGAATTTTATCAATGAAACCATTTTGATAAAAGGAGCAAGACATTTTCAATTTGAAGAAATAGTTGCCGCATTAGAGGAGAAAACGCACGAAACGGTTCTGGAAATCAACCTCAACGCCATCAGTCACAATCTGAATTTCTATAAATCAAAACTAAAACCAACCACTAAAATGATGGTTATGGTAAAGGCTTTTGGTTATGGAAGTGGTGGATTTGAAATTGCCAAATTGCTCGAACATCATAAGGTGGATTATTTGGGCGTGGCTTTTGCCGATGAAGGAATTTCATTGAAAAATTCCGAAATTAAATTGCCAATTATGGTTTTAAATCCAGAAACCTCAAGTTTTTCGGCCATAATACAGCATCATTTGGAACCCGAAATTTATAGTTTGAAAGGCTTGAATGCTTTTCTAAAAATTGCCGAAAAGCGAAAACTAAAACACTTTCCCATTCACATTAAACTCGACACTGGAATGCACCGTTTGGGTTTCGAAGAAGAAAATATTGATGAATTAATTGAGACTTTGAGAGGAAATAAATTTGTGATCGTAAAAAGTATTTTGTCTCATATGGCCACAAGCGATGATTTAGAACATCAAGATTTTGCGCATTCGCAGCTGAATTTATTCGAAAAAATGTCAACAAAATTGATAACTGAATTGCAAATAAAACCTATTCGTCATATTTTGAATACTTCGGGAATCAGTAATTTTCCAGAAGCGCAATACGATATGGTTCGTCTTGGTATAGGACTTTATGGCGTTTCTAATAATGTTGAAGAACAGAAATATTTAGAAAACGTAGGTACTTTAAAATCTATAATTTCACAAATCAGAACAGTTCAAGCTGGCGAAAGCGTGGGCTACGGAAGGCGTTTTGTCGCAGAAAAACCCACAAAAATTGCCACAATTCCCATTGGTTATGCTGACGGAATTTCAAGACATTGGGGAAATGGAGTTGGTTTTGTGACCATTAATAATCAAAAAGCAACCATCGTTGGCAGCATTTGCATGGATATGTTGATGGTTAACATTACTGGAATCAATTGCAAAGAAGGGGATTCTGTCACTATTTTTGGCGAAAGCCCAACAGTTTCTTTTATGGCCAATCAATTGAAAACCATTCCTTATGAAATTCTTACCAGTATTTCACAAAGAGTAAAACGTGTTTTTTATCGAGAATAAGAAAAAATTAATATATTCGTAAGTATTATTAACAAATAAAAATAAAAATTATGGGATTTTTCAGTGATTTTAAGGCTTCCTTGATGAGAGGCGACGTATTAAGTTTAGCTACCGCAGTTGTTATTGGTGGTGCGTTTGGAAAAATTGTTGGTTCTGCTGTTGATGATGTTATAATGCCAATTGTTGGTTTAATAACTGGCGGGATTGATTTTACACAAAAATTTATTACTCTTGATGGAAATAGTTATGACAATTTAGCTGCTGCAAAAACTGCCGGAGCTGCTGTGATTACTTACGGAAACTTAGTGCAAGCTATCATCAATTTTGTAATTATCTCATTCTTTATTTTTATTGTTTTGAGAGCTGCTGACAAAGCAAAAAAGAAAGAAGAAATTGCTGTCACTGCTCCTGCTGCTCCCGCTGGACCAACTCAAGAAGAATTACTTACACAAATTAGAGATTTGTTGAAAAAATAATTTCCGCTACATTACATATTCTAACTAAACCACGCTATTAAGCGTGGTTCTTTTATTTGTTACAAATATAACAATTTGTTATTTTTTGTGAATGTCCTTGTTTTAATTTAGAGATTGCTTACTTTTGCATTAGAAAATCAGTATTTAAAAAATAAAATATATATTATGAAAATTGCAGTTGTAGGAGCCACTGGAATGGTTGGCGAAATTATGTTAAAAGTATTAGAAGAAAGAAATTTTCCGTTCACAGAATTGATTCTTGTAGCATCTGAAAAATCTGTTGGAAAAATAATTGAATTCAAAGGAAAAAAATATTCTGTTGTAGGATTGCAAACCGCAGTTGATATGAAACCCGAAATTGCTGTTTTCTCAGCAGGAGGACAAACTTCATTGGATTGGGCACCAAAATTTGCGGCAGCAGGAACAACTGTTATCGATAATTCATCTGCTTGGAGAATGGATCCAACAAAAAAATTAATCGTTCCTGAAATCAACGCTTCAGAATTGACTAAAGACGATAAAATCATAGCAAATCCAAACTGTTCAACAATACAACTGGTTTTGGCTTTAGCCCCATTACATAAAAAATACAACATCAAACGTGTCGTTGTTTCTACTTACCAATCCATCACTGGAACAGGCGTTAAAGCAGTTCAACAATTTGAGAATGAGTGTGCAGGAATAGAAGGCGATATGGTTTATAAATATAAAATCAACCGAAACTGTATTCCACAATGTGATAGTTTTGAAGCTAATGGTTATACCAAAGAGGAAATGAAATTAGCTAATGAAACCAAAAAAATATTAAGTGATAACGGTATTGCCGTAACCGCTACCGCAGTTCGTGTACCAGTTGTTGGTGGACATAGTGAAGCGGTTAATGTGGAGTTTACCAATGATTTTGATGTTGCCGAAGTAAGAAATATTCTTCATCACACCGATGGAGTTGTGGTTCAAGACAATTTGGATACTTTTACGTATCCAATGCCAAGATATGCTGAAGGCAAAAACGATGTTTTCGTAGGTAGAATTCGTCGTGACGAAAGCCAAGCAAACACATTAAATATGTGGATTGTGGCTGACAATTTAAGAAAAGGCGCTGCAACAAATACCATTCAAATTGCTGAATATTTAGTAGCACATAATTTGGTGTAAACCCTATTTATTTCATTAATAAAATCCGATTAACTTTAAATATCGTTAAAGTTAATCGGATTTTTCATTGCAATTTCTATCTTTGCATCGGATGAAAAAGAAACTTATCATAATAAATTACTTTTTGATGTTGACAGTATTGTTCGCAATGTTGTTTCAATCTGTACATAGTTATGAGCATTTGGGAAAACAACTTTCCGAAAAAAAATGCTACCATAAATACAATTCTAGTGAAGAAATTACGCATCAACACCACAGTTTTGAAAATTGTTTTGTGTGTAATTTTACTTTAAGCAATTTTATTTCGTCAGATGTTTCTCATTTTGAATTCAAAAAAATAAACATTCCTTCTGGATTTTCTTTTTTCAAATCCAGAGAAATTACTCAATTCTTTAAAGGAAGCCTTTTTGCGCTTCGTGCTCCCCCAGTTTTATAAATCTATCGAAATTTTACTTACTTAAAGATGATGATAAACAAGTCAAACAAATTGGCTTTTTTAACCATATAAGAAATTTAAGTTCAAGTAAGTTGTAATATTAATCAATAGTCTTATTATCTAAACATTTCTATCACTTCTTCCTCTCTTTTGGAGAGGGCTGGGATGAGGAACAATAAAATCATATCAAATGAATAAATTCATATTAGCTCTACTTATAGGGTTTTCGGCTATACTACAGGCACAGAATACCATTTCCGGAACAATAACAGATGTTAAAAAGCAACCCTTAATAGGCGTTTCTATTTATGCGCCGGAATTACACAAAGGAACTTCGACTGATGAAAACGGGAAGTATTCTTTGAAGAATCTTCCAAATGGAAAACTAAAACTAACGTTTACATTTATAGGATTTACAACTCAAAATAAAACCATAAATCTTCAACAAAATGAGACAACTCAAGATATTGTTCTTGATGAAACTGAATTCCAAATTGACGAAGTAATTGTTTCTACTGCTTTCAATAAAATACAAACACAAAATGTAATGAAAGTGGAACATTCCAGCATCAAAGAATTACAGAAAAAAGGAACAGCGACCTTAATCGAAGGCTTGGCTACAATTCCTGGTGTTTCCCAGGTTTCGACAGGAATTTCCATTGGTAAACCCGTAATTCGGGGATTGAGTGGTAATCGGGTTTTGGTGTATTCTCAAGGTGTTCGACTGGAAAATCAACAGTTTGGCGATGAGCACGGTTTGGGATTAAATGATGCAGGTGTCGAAAGTGTCGAAGTCATTAAAGGTCCGGCTTCCTTACTTTATGGTTCTGATGCTTTGGGTGGCGTCTTATATTTTAATTCAGAAAAATTTGCCAATGCAAATACTTTTAAAGTAAATTTTAATCAAAAATTATTCTCTAATACTTTAGGCAGCAATACCTCATTGGGGTTAAAAACTTCGACCGATAATTGGAAATTTTCAGTGCGAGGAACTTATGACACCCATTCTGATTATACAGTTCCAGTCGGAAACCGAGTTACTAATACCCGTTATAATGAAACTGATTTCAAAACTGGAATTGGATATAGTGATTCTAAATTTTCGAGTGTCTTAAGATATAATTTCAATAAACTAAATTTAGGAATTCCTGAAAATGGTGTTGCTGAACAAACAACAAGCAAAAAAACGGAATATCCGAGCCAAGCTATTGACAATAATTTATTGAGTTTAAACAATATCTTTTTCTTCAAAAACTCAAAATTAGATGTTGACTTGGGTTATATTTCTAATGACCGAAGTGAATTAGCCGAAGGAAATATTGCGGTTTTGCATATGAAATTGAAAACTTTTAATTATGATGCTAAATACCATTTGCCAAAACTGGGTAAAGTAGAATCAATTCTTGGGATTCAAGGAATGAGCCAAACCAACAAAAATTCGGGAGAAGAATATTTAATTCCTGATGCGACAACCAATGATTTTGGATTTTTTGGAACTGGAAATTACGAATGGAAAACAAACGTAATTCAAGCAGGAATTCGTTTTGACAATCGAAAAATTGCAAGTGAAAGTCACGGAATTATTGGCGACGAAGGTTATTTTGAAGCTCTTGATAAATCCTATGACAGTTTTAATGCATCCGTTGGCTACAAAACAAATTTAGCTACAGATTTCATTTTACGAGTAAACTTAGCTTCTGGTTTTAGAGCGCCAAACTTAGCCGAATTAACTTCAAATGGAGTTCACGAAGGAACGAATCGTTATGAAATAGGAAACTCAAATTTAAAAACAGAACAAAACGTACAAACTGATTTGAATTTAGAATATAAAAACAGTCATCTTGAGTTTTTTGCCAATGGATTTTATAACAGTGTAAACAATTACATCTATACTTCTCCGGCAGGAACACAAATTAATGGTTTTGATGTTTTTGATTATGTTCAGAATAATGCCAATCTATATGGTGGTGAAATTGGATTGCATTTTCATCCTCATCCGCTAGATTGGTTGCATTTTGAAAGTAGTTTTGAAACCGTTACAGGCAAAAAACAGAATGGGGATTTCCTTCCTTTAATTCCTGCTAATAAATGGAACAACACTATTCGAACTGAATTTAAGTCTAAAAACTGGCTGGAAGATGGATTTGCTTCATTGAATATTTCTTCGACTTTCAATCAAAATAATGTGAGTGGTTTCGAGACAAAATCGAATGGATATACCTTATTAAATCTTGGTTTTGGAGGAAAAATAAAATTTGGAAAAACAGATTTTGACATTAATTTGAATGGTAATAATTTGTTCAATAAAACATACATTGCTCATTTATCAAGACTGAAAACTGATGGAATTCCAAATATTGGAAGAAATATCGTTTTGGGATTGAATTTTAATATCTAGAAGAAATAATCTGCAGCACACGCAATTTAAAGAAAGCACCATTGATGATAATGGTGAGTTATTTCCAATGATTTTTTCGAAAATTTTTTTATGGTTTAAATTAATAAAAAAACTTTTATATTTGTGAATAACATCCTAATAAATAAATAAAAATGAAAAAAACCACTTTATTATTTGCTTTTGCATTATTATTGAATTTTGCAACTATTTTTGGACAAGCCAGAAAAGAATTAAACTTTGGCCTTGTGGGTATTAATTATGAAATTCCTGTTCATAAGGACATTACTATAGCCCCTGGCGTAGGAACTAGCCTAGATTTAGACTGGGTCAATTTAGGCGTAAAAGGCAACTATTACTTTGATAATTTATTTGGTGTTTCAGATGATGCTTGGGATGTATATGGCGGCGCAAATGTTGGATATTCCATTTTTAATGGAGATAATGGGGTTGATGAAAGTGATGTAAATTTTGGTCTTCAATTTGGAGGTCGTTATTTTTGGAATGACAAATGGGGATTCTATGTAGAAATTGCCGGTGGAAATATTTCCGGCCTATCCCCTGGAATTGGATTAACTGTGAAGTTATAATAATCACAACAAATGTTATAAAAAATGCCTGAAAGAAATTTTAGGCATTTTTTTATGGACTAAACCGTTCGAATTGAATTATTATCGACAACCAAAATGACGCAACTCAAAATTACAAATTATATTTCTTTACTTCAATTGATGTTACTTTTTAATATTTAATCTTGCCTATATGTCGCATCACGCGAACAATTTTAGATTTTCTATTATTAATATAAGAAGACGAACTCGTGGCGGAATATTTTCTTGGATTGGGTAAAATTGCAGCAATTCCGGCAGCTTGCTTAGGCGTCAGATTTGAAGCGTCTTTCCTGTACCAATGCTCTGCAGCAGCTTGTGCTCCGTATACTCCATTTCCCATTTCAATACTGTTCAAATAGACTTCCATAATTCGTTCTTTGCCCCAAATTAATTCTATTAAAACAGTGAAATAAGCTTCTAATCCTTTTCTTAGATAACTTCTTCCTTGCCAAAGAAATACATTTTTGGCCGTTTGTTGTGAAATGGTACTTCCGCCTTTTATTCTTCGGCCTCTTTCATTGCTTTTATATGCTTTTTGCATTGCCCTAAAATCGAAGCCATTATGAACAAGGAATGTTCCGTCCTCACTGGCAATTACCGCTTTTTGTAAATTAACCGAAATGTTTTCAAGAGGTTCCCAATCGTGACTAAAATAATTTTCTTTCCCTGCTGATTTATTTTCTATCACTCGAATAACCATCAAAGGAGTGAATGGCACAGGCACAAACTTGAAAAGCACCACGAAAAAGATTGAGATTCCAAGAAACCATAAGAAAGCCTTAAATAAAAAAGGGGTTACTTTGCTCATAAAACTTCCAGATTGTTTTTTAGCTGAAGGTTTCGGTTTTTTTGATGTTATTTTCGTAGCCATTATATTAAATGTGGAATTTTTTATAAAAATAATATTTTTTGTCACATCTATGGTTGTTTGAAATGATTTTTTTATGATATTTACAGAAGTAATACTATTCTTCATAATAAATTTTGATTTTATTTTCTTACAAAAACAATAAAAAATAGCTTTTTATCGTATAAAACTGCCATTTGTCGATTATTATTTTTGTTTTATAAAATATTTTTTTTAGGTTTGGAATTCCTAAATCAAAAATATTATGAAAAGAATTACCCATTTAACATTGTTTTTAGTGTTTTTTACTAGCTCGCTATTTGCGCAAAAAAGCACATCACTCGAAAGAGCAAATAAGTATTTAGCTGAAAAAGGTGAAGTAATATTTACTTTTAAAGCCACTAGTCAAAGTCAATTCTTTGAACTAAACGAGATTCTATCGGTAAGCCACAGAAGAGTGGACCAAAAAAATTTAGAAGTTGAAGCTTATGCCAATAAGACGCAATTTGAAAAGTTTCTTACTTACGGATTGCCTTTCAACGTAACTGCTGCTAACAACGAAATTGCACAGGAAATTCGACCTAAAAAGAACGGCAAAATTGCTTCTACTTGGGACACTGCTTGGGATTCCTATCCTCAGTATTCTGAATATGTGGCCAAAATGAACTATTGGGCAACAACTTACCCAAATTTATGCACGTTACAAAACATTGGGACAACCCCAAACGGAAGAGCTTTATATGTTCTTAAAATTTCTGACAACGCTCCCGCTGATGAAACAGAACCAGAATTTTTATACACCTCATCGATGCACGGTGATGAAATTACTGGTTATCCAACAATGTTGCACTTTATAGATTATCTTTTGACAAATTATGGTTCACTATCCGAAGTTACAAATCTTGTCAACGGAACGGAATTATATATTTGCCCATTGGCAAACCCTGATGGTTCCTACAAAACCGCAGGAAATGACATCATGAATTCTATTGGAAATACCGCCACAAGAGCAAACGCTAACGGAGTAGATTTAAATAGAAATTATCCGGATCCAATTGGAGGAATACACCCTGATGGATTAGCATATCAACCTGAAACTTTAGCGTTTTTAAATTTTGAACAAACTCGAAATTTTGTTTTGGCTGCTAACTATCATGGTGGAGCCGAAGTTGTGAATTTCCCTTGGGATACTTCTAATTCTCCGACTGGTTCGTCAGCGGTGAGCATACATCCGCATGACAGTTATTTTAGGTATGTTTCACAAGAGTATGCTCAATTGGCTCAAACTGCTGATGGCAATTTGAATTATATGGACGATGTTTATGGGACGAGACAATTTCCAGGAACAACAAACGGTGCAATATGGTACACTGTAAAAGGTGGAAGACAAGATTGCAATAATTTTTTCAATCACAATAAAGAAGTTACAATTGAAATATCAGCAATAAAATTTATAGCGGGGACTAATTTACCTTTTCATTGGGACAGAAACAGACAAGCCCTTTTGAATTATGTAAAACAAGCAAGTTATGGCCTGCAAGGTGTTGTGACCGATGCTTCAGGTACTCCAATTCACGCAAAAGTATATATTGGTGGAACTCTAGACAATTCTGGCGCATGGGTAGAAACCTCTGCTACAAAAGGAGATTATCATAAAGTACAAATTGCCGGAACTTACAACGTTATTTTTGAAGCACCGGGTTATGCAACGCAAACAATTTCAGCAACAATAACCAATGGCGTTGCCACAAATTTAAATGTAATAATGATTCCAACAACTGGTTTACCTATAGCAAGTAGTGATGTCACCATTTGTCAAGGACTAACTACAACTTTAACTGCAACTGGATCAGGAACAATAAAATGGTATAATGCTGCAAATGCAACTACCGCAGTAGCAACAGGAACTTCATTTACTACACCTGCATTAAGCGCAACGAGTTCTTATTTTGCCGAAAGCGAAATAACACCAGCAAATGTTGGTCCTGCAACTGCAACTGGAACTTCTAGTACTAATACAGCTGTAGCCAATAGGTATTTGATTTTTAATTGTACAACTCCTACAAAATTAAAATCAGTATTGGTAAATGCTTCGGCTATTGGTCAGATTCTTGTAGAATTACAAGATAGTACAGGAAAAATGCTGGAATCAAAAGTAGTACGATTAACTGCTTCTGGAAGTCAAGATATTGCTTTGGATTTCTTTTTACCAGCTCAAACCGGTTTAAGATTAGTATCAAGACAATTATCAGCTACTAACTTAGTAGTGGCAACATCTGGAATCACTTATCCATTGACAAACGGTACTGTTTCAATTACTGCTAATAGCGGAACTGGAACTTTCTTACCATTCTTCAATTGGAAATTTGCTCCAATTAAAGGACTTCGTGATGAAGTTGTAGTCACCGTTAAACCAGTTGCTACGCTATCTACCATTTCTCCAACTACAATAGCTTCAGGCGGAAGTGATTTTGCTTTAACCGTAAATGGAACTAATTTTGTAAATGGTGAATCAATAGTTAGATGGAATGGAACAAACAGAACAACAACATTTGTAAGTTCTACTGAACTTAGCGCTGCTATTCCTGCTGCTGATATAGCAACTGGAGGGACAGCATCGGTTACAGTATTTAATTCTTGCGGGACAACAATTGGTCAAACTATAGCTTTTCTATCTGTTTGTGCGCCTGTAGCTGATGTAACAGTTTTACCAACAATAACTGGACAATGTTCTGCATCTTTAACTGCACCAACTGCTACAAGTAGTTGTACTGGCTCAGCAATTGGAACTACATCTACAGTGTTCCCTATCACAACTCAAGGAACAACAGTCGTCACTTGGACTTACAATGATGGAAACGGAAATACTTCAACTCAAAATCAAACAGTAATTGTAGATGATACTGTTGCTCCTATAGCTGATGTAACAACATTGGCAAACGCAACAGGACAAACTACGGTTACCGTTACTGCCCCAACTGCAACTGATGTTTGTGTTGGAACTATTATAGGGACAACTCCAAGTCCTTTGACTTATTCAACACAAGGAACTTTCAACATTGTTTGGACTTATAATGATGGCAATGGAAATACTGCTACTCAAAATCAAACAGTGGTTTTAGCTGATACTATTGCGCCAACTGTACCAACAAGTTTAGTTGCGTCTGGAACTACTTCAAACACAACTACTTTATCTTGGACAGCTTCAACAGATAATGCTGCGGTAACAGGATATGATGTTTATAATGGAGCTGCTCTTATAGGGACAACCTCTTCTGCAAGTTATGTAGTAAGCGGTTTGGCTGCTTCAACAGCTTATACTTTTTCAATAAAAGCTAAAGATGCTGTTGGAAATATTTCGGCTTCAAGTAATATAGTAAATGTTACAACTTTGGCACCAACATATTGTAGCTCAAAAGGAACTAGTGTTACAAGTGAAAAAATTGGAAAAGTAGTTTTTGGAACAATTAGTAACACCTCGACTGGAGGAACTGGTTATGAAAACTTTACCGCAATTTCAACAAATGTAACTAGAGGAACGGCTTACACAATAACTATAACTCCATCTTGGACAAGCACAAAAAGAAAAGAAGGATATGCTGTATGGATTGATTATAATGGTGATGGTGATTTTGCTGATGCTGGAGAACAAGTCTGGACAAAAGCAGCTTCAACAACAACTCCTATTTCAGGAACTATTACCATTCCTGCAACAGCTATTGTTGGGGCAACAAGAATGAGAGTTTCAATGAAATACAATGCAATCCCAACAATGTGCGAAACATTTGCATCGGGCCAAGTTGAAGATTATACTGTAAACATTGTTTCTGGTGTGGCCAAAATTGCTAATGTTTCTGGAAAAGCAATTACAGAAATCAAATTGTACCCTAATCCAACAACATCAATTTTGAATGTGTCTTCAGTTTCTGAAAATGCAACATTTAAAGTTTATAATATGTTAGGTCAAAAGATTATGGATGGTCGATTATCAAATGGTTCGATTGATGTTTCCAATATTAGTAACGGAATCTATGTTTTAGAAGTTACTGATATGGAAGCAACATCGGTAAATCGCTTCATAAAACAATAATCCTTTTTATGTCTATTTAAAATAAAAAGAGTTTACATAACTGTAAACTCTTTTCAAGTAGCCCCGCCGAGAATCGAACTCGGATCAAAAGTTTAGGAAACTCCCATTCTATCCGTTGAACTACGGGGCTAAAAACCAAAAAAGGCTATCATTTCTGATAGCCTTTCTGCTTTTGCTCCCCTTATTGACGGAAGCTGCAGCCAGAAAGCTCTTTTTGATTATGCAAATATAAGAAAACTGATACATTAAAGTTTTTGTTTTCTTGAAAGATATACCTAACAATTTATTTTTAATCTTTGTTCTTTTAATTTGTTTTTAACTTCGTTTAATTTTAGAGGAAGGTAAAAGAATACTATTAACATTTAAAAAGAGAAACAACCTTTACTTAATTTACGATTACTTAATTTTTATAATATTTACTCTCTTAGTTTGTGTTTATATCATTCCGCTTTTAGTTTATGATTTACATTTAGTAATAAATTGTAATTCTGAAATCAAGTGTAAAATTTTTACATTTCGGACAATAATTATTTACAGCATTTAGTTTCAAATCAAAATTATCCATTGTGATATTTCCTTCGTTATCCCCTTTTAATTGATTATTTGAATAGAATTTGTATTTAGGAATATTTTCAAATTCAAAATAATTTACATTCTCAAATTCGTCAGTTTCTATATTAATTCCAGGAACTTGACAATTAGTTTGGTGATCAAATCTATTCCCTCCATATTTAAAGGAGTTTTCAAAGTCGCAACTTTTGCATCTTCCTGCCAGTATCATTCACATAGTTTGAAGTTTTATTATTATTGAATACTAAAATTTAAATCGAATAAATTTTCTTTTACAACTCAACACGATTTTTCTACAACTCAACACAAAGTGATTTTCCGCAAGAAAATTCAAGGAATACTTTTGTAAAAACTTTAAAAAGACAAGTATGAAAAATTTAAAAATCAGTGCATTATTCATTATCGGA
>CAMCFT010000021.1 GCA_945874225.1 Flavobacterium psychrophilum | reverse complement strand
GACCATAATCGCACCTTGTTGATATTGAGTTTTTGTTTGACTGTAGCTTTACCATTTACTGCGAGGGTTAGCTTTTGTTCGCCAGTTTTTGCTATTATTTTTCCGTTTCTGTCTGTGATATAAGAATAAACAACACATTGGGAAGCATTTAGATTTTTGTTTTCAACGGTTGTTTCGATATTCACATCCGCATTTTTTCCTTTTACATTTGGAACTACATATAAACCGCCTTCAGGAATATGCAAGTTGCTATACTGATTGAGCCATACGTGTCTGTAGATTCCGGCACCTTCATAGAACCAGCCTTCATATTGAGTGGCATCAACTCTCACGACCAAAATATTTTCTTTGTCAAAATTAATATAATCGGTTACATCATAAGATTTTCCTACATAGCCACTCCTATTCGTACCCACATAAAAACCATTTATCCAGATGGAAGCATTGCGATAGATACCGTCAAATTGAATCTGAAAACGATCTTTCGAATCTTCTTTAGCAACCAAAAAATGTTTGCGATACCAACCAATGCTGGTTTCGGGAAATAACCCGCCAACCGGTTTGAAGCCATGGGATTCCACATCAAAACTGCTTGAATTTTCAAATGGTAAATCCACAGCCCAATCGTGTGGTACATTTACAGAAGCCCAGGTGCTATCTATAAATTTTGGATCTATCGCTGTATTCGCAGCAGCTCCGGATTTGGAAAAAATTGTTGCGATACCATAATTAAAATCCTTGTCAGGGTTAGCAGCGTGTCCAAAATGAAACTTCCATCCTTCATCAAGGTTTGTTTTCTTTTGGGCATTGACCGTTAAAGAATGGAGAACAAAGCAGAAAATTAGCAATGTCAATTTTTTGAATATAGGTGTTGAAATGTTATTCATATACTATTTATTTTTTACAAAATTTAAACTGTTGAATTTGGTCTCCAGAATCAACTGACATTATGTATAGTCCTGAACTTAAATTAGAAACATCAATTGCAGTTGGGCTCTTTGGATTAATTTCAGAATAAACGGTTTCCCCTAAAACGTTTGTGATTTTTAATGATTGTATTACTTCTTCATTAAGGTGTTGAATATTTAATATATTTGAAACTGGATTTGGATAAAACGTTAATCCATTATCGATGTTTTTTTTTTGAACTCCTAATGAACCTGATGCCGCAATAGTTAATTTAGAAGACAAACTGGTCCATAGTCTAGTTCCCCAACCCGCTGTCCAAAGCTCAATTTGAATATCATAATATTCTCCATTAGTTAAACTTGCTGTTGGCATAGTAGCTAAAGGTATACTAAGGGCAACTTGACTGGAAATATTTGTTCCTGTTGATGGTACTAAAAATTGATTCCCTGTACTTTCTGTAATCGTTTGTAACCATACACCACTTGAATTTCTCCTAAACAATCCTACATAAAAAAAATCAGTTGCAGTGTTTGCTGTATAAGTTAAATTAGTAGTAACATTTTTACCTTGCTCTACAGGATTAGTAACAAAACCATTAACTGTAACTTTCTCGAAATCAGCAACAAAACCGTCTTTAAAAGCATCTAATGCCTGCGACGGTTTACCAGTGTCTTGCCAGGCATTCAATTGATACCCGCTCCAGCCTTTTTCGCCTTCTGGCTCCCAATAAATTACGCCAAGTCCTTTATTATTTGGCACAGATTTAACGGCATCAATTACCGCAACTAGCATATCATAAGTGTTTTGAACCAAGGTATAATCACCACCCACTTCTACGACCATTACTTCTTTACCATATCGGGAAACCATATCATTTAGATTGTATTGCAAGGCGCCAATGGTAGCCGTATAATCGCTACTTAACCAATAAGGATAATAAGAAAGTCCAATCACATCGTATTTCACATTGTTTGTCGTAGCATTATCAAAAAACCATCTGAATTTTGCATTGTTATTTCCTTCATCAAGGTGAACAATTACTTTGATGGTCGCATCAACCGCTTTTGTGGCGTCATAACCTTTGTTTATTAATTGTGCCAATTGACCAAAATTTGAAGTACTGCCTTCTGGCCATAACATTCCTCCTGGAATTTCGTTTCCAATCTGAACCCATTCTGGTGTGACACCTGCTGTTTTTAGCGCATTCAAAACATCATATGTATGATTGTAAACATCATCTAATAGTTGTGCAAAAGTGTGATTTGCCCATGCTGCTGGTTTGGTTTGATGTCCGGGGTCAGCCCAAGTATCGCTGTAATGAAAGTCAATCATGATGCGCATTCCCATATTTTTCGCACGAATCGCTAACGCAACAGTTTCTGCTGGACTACAATGACCGTTAGTTTTATCATTTGATGGATTAACAAAAACACGAAGACGAATAGTGTTCATTCCCCTGTCTTTCAGCAATTGCAAACAGTCCTCTTGTGTGCCATCAGTATCATAAAATTTGTATCCAGTAGCTTCCATTTGTGGCAACCAACTTACGTCAGCTCCTTTTGAAAAGGCAACAGGAGTTTGCGCTTTACAGTAGGAAGAAAAAATCAATGACAATAGAAATGCTATTGGCAATAACAATTCGATTTTTTTTCTTTTCATTTTAGTATTAATTTTAAAATATCTTTGATCCTTTAGGATGTCTTGTTTAAATAAGAGTCAATCATTTTCATGCTGCTAAATTTCACCAAATCTTACCTTGAAAAAAAAGGGTCTTTTATCTCAAATGGTTTTATAATAGCAATTCCAAATGTAAAATAATTATTCACTAATACATACCAGTACCTACCAGTTTTTGTATCTTGCGAAAAAATAATCATTTTATGAAAATAATTTCGATTCAAAACAACCTCGGCATTCCTAAATACAAACAGATTATTCTTTCGATCGAGAAGTCAATTGAAGCCGGGAAATTGTTAAAGGGAGACAGACTTCCATCAGTAAACAAAGTCTGTTTGGAGTTTTCACTGTCACGTGATACCATCCTGCAAGCCTATGAAGAATTAAAAAAAAGAGGAATCATTTATGCCATTCCGGCAAAGGGATATTATGTAAAAAGCATTGAAATAACTATAAAACAAAAGATTTTTTTACTTTTTGATGAGTTGAATATTTTCAAAGAAGACCTCTACAATTCTTTTTTGGATAGCATTGGAAAAGAGGTTCAGGTTGATATATTCTTCCACCATTTTAACATAAAAGTTTTTCAAAAACTGATAAACGACAGCAATGGGAACTATACTAAATATGTTATAATGCCTACCTATTTAGTTGAAGCTGCCTCAATCATAAAAACCCTACCAGTTAATGAAGTTTTCATCTTAGACCAAACTAATCCGGAACTAAAACCCTATCCAGCCGTTTATCAAAATCATAAAAAAGATATTTATGATGCCTTACTAAAAGGTAAATATAAAATAATAAAATACAACAAATTGATTTTAATATTTCCTGGATATAGAGAACCTATAGGAATGAAGGAAGGCTTCGAGAACTTTTGCAAAGACAATGCTTTCGATTATGAAATTATTACAGAATTTGAAAATAGAGAAATCAAATCAGGAGAAGTATATATTATACCAAATGATAGAGATTTAGTTCTGGTCATTGAAAAATCAAAACTTCAAAATTTAAAACTGGGTAAGGAATTTGGAATCATTTCTTATAATGAAACCCCATTAAAAAAAGTGGTAGAAAACGGAATTACTACGATATCAACAGATTTTAGCACTATGGGGAAAATTGCAGCACAAATGATTTTAGAAGGACGAAAGGAACAAATAGAAAATAAATGCTCCTTTATTATTAGAAACTCATTATAAGATCTTCTATATTGCTATAAAAAAGGATTTAGGCTAATATAATGTCAAAAAAAATAAAGGTTCATTTAATGCCTGAAAGTACTTTTCAAGAAGATTTACATATAAAAATGCCATAAAAAACCTCTAAATTTTTTTTTTAGAGGTTATTGGTACGACTGTGAACCCTATAGACTTTTTCTCAAACCAAGTACTGGAATTTCTAGAAAATTTGGTAGAAAAAATGCCGTAAAAAAACCCCTAAATTTCTTTAGAGGTTTTTGGTACGACTGTGAAGGCAGAAGGATTCGAACCTTCGACCGCCTGCTTAGAAGGCAGGTGCTCTATCCAGCTGAGGCTCCTTTATATCAATACTTTATATGAACAAATTTAATTTATGTACACACTTTTTGCACTCTGAATGCTTTGTTAAACATTATTTTTAAACAAATCTAGTATATTTTTTATTTGAAATATTACATTTTCTATAATTTTTAATTCCTGAATATCCATCTTTGAAAGTAGCATAAAATAATACGATTTGTTAATGCTATAAAACATTAAATTTTTCAAAAGAAAAAAAGAAAAAAAAGAAAGCGCTTCAAATAGAGGAAATAATGAACGAGAATGGAAGGAGGTACGACTGACTGGGAGTGAATTATGAACTCTAAATTTGCTTTATTTTTTTTCTTTCAGGAAAAGGTCATTGGATAGATAACGCCCCTGAGCACCACAGAAAATTATGGAATTTTTATGGAATATTTTTCGAGGAGCGATGGTTGGTGTTGTGGCCTCTCACAGCCACCACAGACTGGGAAATGAACGTAGTTTACGAAGTGAATTGAAAGGATGTGAGTGTGTAACAGCGAGGTTAAAATAAAAGTCAGCCTTTAGGCGTTCCTTGATTTAGGGCAAAATGCTAATGGAGCCAACCTCGATGGCTGTGAGAAAGAGCAACCACCATATTAACAAAGGGCGAAAGACAATAATACTGCTGAAATGTAGTGCAACGAAATGAAGCTGTATATTGGATTTATTAGCCCTGACGAATGCATTGAGAGAGCGTGTGAAGACTGGGAATGCAGACAACAAAAAAAGAGCTTCTCTTTTTAGAGGTGCTCTGTTTTTGGTGACAAATGGTCTGTGGAATGGAAGGAAGAATGACTGACTGAAACAGCCCAGCGTAACAAAGCAATCGAGAGGAATGAGACCTTTAGATTGCCAGTGATGTTGTATAGATTGCCAGTGATGTTGTAATTCTATAGCGCGACTTTAATAATAGATAGTGAAAATTAATTGAGGAAAATAAACTAAACAATTATATATTAGCAATTTGGAAACTTAAATTATTTAATAAAATTTGAAAATCAAAAATAAGGCAAAATGAAAAAATGTAAACATTTATTATTAATAATAATTTTAATATTGGTTTCTTGTAAGAAGGAAGAAAAAAAAGAAATAATATCGAATCCTCAAGTGGATTATCCAGTTTTTGATAATTTTTTGTTTTTTAAAAAAGGAATGAATTATGATAAAGTTGGAAATTTATTAAAAAATAAAGGGATTCATTTTTATGAAGTAGATGTAGAAGATTCGTATAGCGCAAATGTGCTGGGCTATTGCATTCCATTCAGGTATTTATTATTATCAAACAGAATAAAGGTAATTGAAGGTAATAATTTGGATGTCCTAAACAATAAAATTGCAGATTTTCAAATTATTTTTATCGACAATAAAATTATAGGGTTTCTATATTTCTCTGAAATAAGAATTTTCAACGATGTAGTTAAAGATAGTTATCCATACCACATAAAAATAACAAAAGATTTAGAATTGTTGGAAACACTTGGTAATGCTTTAACAGAAAAATATGGGTATCCACAGGAAAAGAGAGGTAATTTAAATGCTTTTAATCCAACTAGCGAAGTATGGTTTAAAAATTCTAATTATGGACACGAAGAAGTATCTTACTGTGAAAATTCAAAATGGATTAATAAGGGTGAAAGTGTAACTATAGAACTAATGAACTATTTACTTAGAGATAAAATTACAACAGAATTTCATACATTTACTCATATTATAGTAGTTTTTGACGATAAGTTAGTTCGAAAATTGAAAAAAGATAGTTATATCTTCGAAACGAAAAGAGATAAAAAAATAAAAGATTCCATTGATTTAAAAAATAAAAAAAATAGAGAAAAACAATTAAAAGAATTATAAGTTTAATCGATTGTAATCAATTTGATATAAATAATAAAGCTGGAGCAACATCACGTAACGAAGTGAACGACCAAAGTGAGACCTCTAAATTGCCCTTGATGTTTATATTAAAAAATGCCTGTAGTAAGACAAAGCAATGATTTAGTTTAGCTGAAAGATGAGATTTTTAAAAAATTGAACTTTTAATTAATGATTGTATTATTCCATCCTTTATTTCAATTGACGCTTTTTCTAAGAAATTATTTGATTCTTTTACTAAATTTTCATTAGGAATATACTTCCAAACGTATGTGTTTTTATCATTTGTAAATAATAAATCAGGAATTTTAGAATTTAGTTTAAAACGATAAATTTTTATTAAAGTAACTTTATTGTATTTTAGACTAGGATCTAGAATATACCACTCATCATTAATAAATATTTCACACCAAGTGTGGTAACTGCCTATCTTATTGCTTTTAGGAATGCTTAGATTACCATAAACAATATATTTTCCATTTTTGTCCATTAATGCCAAACTTCCTGTAACACTTTTTGATTCAAAACCTTTTGTTCTAAAATATTCAGCTAAACAATATCCAGCTAAATAACAAGTTCCAGAAGGATAATTTGCAACAATGCTTTCAAGAGTTTCTTGATATAATAAGCCTACTTCTAGAATTTTGGAACTTTCCATAATTTTTTTTATTCGTTTAAAAATACTAACTATAAGGATTTAAAATTTAAATGATTAACTCAAAAGTAAGCAATTAAATAAAATAGAAATAAAATTCAATACCATTATTTTACTAGGAGGGGCTATCGTGGTAAAAATAGCGCCAGGGGGCTGTTAATAGGAAGTACACCACTCAATTATTCACATAGAAAATATTCAAAAATTTAAAAAATAATTTTTTTTGCAAACAATAACTTATTTAATTTATAATACTCTACCTTTTTCCATTTTTCCAAAATCGTCAGCAGAATGAAGCCAACTATTTTTGCCTAATTCTTTAGGTGATTTACTATCAATTAAATCTTCCTCACGACTGCCATCACTGTGTAGTTGTTCGTTATTAACATTAATTCTCAGTTTGTCAAGTTTTAACAATTTTGACATAAAGAAAGCATTTATTAAATTTCTAAAACTCATTCCTTTTCCAGCTTGTAATCTATTATCTTCCATTTTTGAAGCAAAATTTAGTTTTAGTTATTCAAGTGTGATCCAAACATTACAGATAGCACGTGTCATTATGGGTATTAAATTAAAAGGGAATGTCACTCTCAATATCATCAAATTTCACAAAAGGTTTAATGACAATTTGCTCCTTTAGATAGTCATTAGGTGTATCAGGTGTAAAATTTAAACATTCAATTAAATCAACTATTTCAGAATCTTTAACCTCAATTACCATATTAACATAAAAACCACTTGCTTCATCAAGGAAAATAAATCCAGAACAACCATTTTTGCATCCATTACAAATTCCAGGTAAAGGTTTTAAATAAAATATATTCTCCTTTTTAAAGTTGTTGAATTCAGCATTCATTAAATCGAGATAAACCTCTTTAGAAGCCCCATCATACCATTTTTCATTGCTTAACAACCTATCAATACTATTAATATCGAAATTCGAGAAGTAATAAGCAAACGCATCTTTTGGGTTGTCAAACTTTTTTACAAAGTTAACTTCTCCCATTTCTTCTAATTGCTTTATTAATTTTACTTTTTCAGTATTCAAAATAATTTATTTTAATAACGAGTTGACTTGCTAACTTTACGAGGATAAATAATTAAGAATAAAAACCCTAATTTACAGTTTAAAACCCTGAATTTTTAGCTATGGTTTTTAAGTAAATTAAATAAAAAAATAGTAATACAAACAATACAAACTACAACAGTAAATAAGATCAAAATAGGGGTGACATCTTCGTCATTTGCCTCATCATCTTTTGGAATTTCTTTTATTTCGCCACCAGTTATTCTTATCATATTAGATGGATCTAAATATTTCGTTTCTAAAAAACGAACAACATTTTCAATTGTATTTAATTCCCCATCGTATTTGTTTTCATTAACTAGTACTGCATATTTATCATTACCATCATCTATTTTTAAAGCTAAAACATTTATATCAAAAAAACCTAGTTTAAACAGATAACTATCATCTTTTTTTTCAATTAAAAGTGCATTATTGCCTAAATAATCCCATTTTGCTTTTTCAGCTTTACCATTAATGGAAATAAGTAATTCCTGTTTATCTCTAAAAATATAAATGTTTTTATTTTTAGTAACATCATCAATTATAACCCAATGTTGATTCATTAATAATGTTAAATTGTCAAGTTTTTCACTATAATTAATTAGTCTAGGAAAAATATCTGCTAAAAAAGTTTTCATATTTTGAATAATTAACAAGCCTATTATCTTTAGCTAAAGTAAAATTTAATTGTTACAAATCACATTAAAAATGGATTATAAAATCAAAAAGCTAAAACAATTAACTAGAAGAGTTTATATTGTATATATAAAGGAGCCTTGACAAACTTATTTTCAGTAAGAAAATATTTATTATGCAATAGGAAGGGTTGTTTTTGAAAAGAAAGTTAAAATAAGGCGTTTACTAGATCTATAGAGTTTTCCATTGATAAATTCATTGTTAATTAGTAATCTTATCTATCCTCTAGGGAACATATCAGTACTATCAATAAATTAAAAACTGTCGAAAGGATCGTGTGTATTGCTAAGATTCCTCTTGATAGTCTTTCTGTGTTTGAATAGATATATTCGCATAGATATTAAATGATATATTCGTTTGAATAATTTAATAGGCCAGCTAAATATCATAAATAAGTTCTTCATAATAAAGTATTTTAAATGATTAATGAATAACGAAAAAGGTTGTAAATTTTATAAAAACTAATCTTATTAGTGATTCCTATTTATAACCTATTGCCATATCTATATAGAGATAACACGATTTGTTATTTTATAAAAAGGAGCTATTTTGTGGTGGTGTGGATGCCCCTCGAATCTGACAGATAAAATTATGTTTAGTCAATTGAGCCTGTTCTATAATTTCAATATTTAAAATGACTAATTCATTTTATTTTTTATCCTTGGGAGGTGGAGGGGTTTTAGGTTTCAAGGAATTTGATGGGGTTCGAACTTCTCTGCCAAATTTTATATCAATTGGTTTACTCTGTGATTTTTTAGAGTTATTATTCTTATCGCTCATAGTTTTTATTTTTTTGGAGTTGGATTAGGTTTATTTTGAGGGGGACTAATTGTTGTCCTACCTTTTTCTTCTATTCGTGGTGTTGGTTGACTAGGTCTTTCTTGTGGTTTTGGATGGTCATTACTCATAATTAATAAATTTAAAGTTAGAAAAGTGATTATAGCTGCTATGCCAATTATTAAAGTCCCAATTGATGATATATTTAGATTTTTAATTCTTTTATTCCTTTTTGCAACATTGATAAAAACATCATCATATTTTTTATCATTAATTTCAGCAATAGTTTTTTCAGAGAAACTGATGGATAAATAATGAGAAATTAAATTTAATAAAAGGGTTGTTACTAACAAAATCCATCCTAATACAATTAAATAAATGTAAATAGAAATTTTTATGTCAACTAATTTATCAAAAAAGGCGATTGTTATCGCCAATCCACCTGATGCAATTAAATTAATGTACTTCTCAAAATCGTCCTGACTTTTGGATTTAGTTTCATAAACTGAATTCCTGAATTCAACCCATTCAGCTTCTATTGCAGCATTTTTTTTCTTTCCCATAATTAGCTCTCCTCCACAATTTCTATTTCCTCTTCACTTAAATCATACAACTCATAAACCATTTTATCAATGGCTTTGTCTGTGGTGTCTATGGAAGCTTTTAACTCTAATGCTTTTTTGGATTCCTGAATGAAGTAATCTTCCCATTCTGCTTCCTGAGATAAGGACAGTTTAACTTTCTTTTTGGCAAGTTCCTTTATGAATTCTGGATATGTCAATAAATACCAATCCTGTAGTTTTTTTGGCAAATCCTCTAACTCAAATTTCCTTTGAATGGTTCTTTGAAATTTATGGGATTGTTCTTTTAACTGCTTGTTTAGAGTAAGTAAAAAATCTGCTTTGTTGATCAATGCAGTTTGTAAATCTGCTCCACCCTTTTGAATTGGAAAATCTTTAAAATGTTGTAATTTCACTTTTGGAAATAAGTCATCAAACTCTGAATATTTATTTTTAAAGTAGAAACTCATCAATTTAGAACCCAAAATGGAGAGAATGTATTTTGGAGATAAATTAGTTTCAATAAATCTTGCAATGAAAACACTTTGGTCTATAATAAATCCTTCATTTAGAAATGTAACTAATAATTTATCTTTACTTGGAATTTGTCTTAAAACAATTCTATCTCCTTCAAAAAAATCTATTTCTCTTGGTTCAGCTAACCAATTTCCATAACTAATAAAAGAGTCATCATTCCACTCAAATGAATAAAAACCTATGTTTTTTCCTCTTAAATAAGGAACAAAAGTCTCATCTTTTTTTATATTTGATTGATAAGGGTCATTTGCTATTATCTCTTTTGTATGTCCAACTCTTTTATGATAAACACCAACACCTCTTCCAATTTTTGCAAATTCTTTTAATTTATTTTTCTTATTATCAATTTTTTCAATTAATTCAGAGGTTTTATTATCTGAAAAAATATCAATATTATAATTCTCGCTTTTGATAAAAGTTTGTTGTTCTTTTATATGACTAATTGAAATTTCTGAATTGTTAATTTTTGAAATTCTTACAATATTATTAGGTATTAACTTGTTTACAACAGTAATAATTATTGTATCAACTGTTGCATCAGCAAAAACACCATTTGGAGTATTCACAATTTCATCAATAGAATAAGTTTCAAGAACAAACTTTCTGACATCTTTTAAAAATAAATTGTTCAACCACGAATTTGGGATTATATAACTACCTAAACCATTAGAATTTAATAGGATTTTAATTTTTTCAAGAAATAAAAGATATGTATCAATTTGATAAATAGCAGTTTTATAGTTTTTATAATAGTATTCTTTTTCAATATTCTTAAAATTTAAACCTTTAGAATTAACATAAGGAGGGTTTCCAATAATCACATCAAATCCTCCCTTCTCAAATATTTTAGGAAATTCAGTTTGCCAATTAAAGGCTTTGTCTCCTGCAACTTCAACATCATCTATTAAGGAGTTACCACATTTTATGTTGTTGTTCAGATCATTTAGTTTCCTGTTGGGTTGGGCTGTTCTAAGCCATAAGGACAACTTGGCTATTTCTACACTTTCATCATTCAAGTCCACCCCAAAAAGATTGTTTTCTAAAATACTTTTTTCCACATCACTCAAAATCATTGCATCACCAAATAATTTGGCTTGTAGCTCATCAATGTACTTGTGTTCTGTTATCAAGAAATCCAATGCTTGGTTTAAGAAAGCACCAGAGCCACAAGCAGGATCACAAATGGTAAGCTTTAATAACCAGTTTCTATAGTTTGTCAGTTTTTCTAAAAGTGGTTGCTTGGTTGTTTTGGTTCTTTTTTTGTCTGTAAAGTAATCTTCTTCAATGATGTTAAGTTCTGCTTTCTTTTCAGTACATAATTTACCAATGGTATTGTCAACAATGTATTTGGTAATGTATTTTGGGGTGTAAAAAACACCATCTTTTTTTCTTTTGGTTTTGGACTTATCAATTTCTTGTCCCTCTAATTGGGCTTTTATTTCATCCAACTCATTTAAGGAGTTTTCAAAAATATGCCCTAATATATTAACATCGACCTCACTAGCGAAATCATATTCTGCCAGTTTATTAGTATGCCTGAACAGTAATTCATCATCAATTTTTATGGCATCTAATATTTCATCAGGCTTAAAAAGCCCACCATTATAAGCAAAAACGTCATATCTTTTTCCTTTATATCCAATATTTAGGTATTCGAAATATTTTTTAAATCTATCGTATAATGGTATCTCTACGTCCCTTTCCTGTAAATCTTTCCAATCACTCAATATTAATCTAACTGAATTGGGTGGCAATAAATGCCTGTCTTCACCAAAGAACAGAAAAAGAAATCTATCCAATAATTTCTGTGATTTTTTAAAAAGCTCCAAAGGATCAAAATCAGGATTTAAAATCACTAAATTTTGGTGCAACTCTCTTTTGAATAAGGAGTAATCTTTGTACAGTTTTTTTGTAATAACATCTTCTTCGCTCAAAGATTCATCCTTTATCTTCTTCGCAATGTTTTGGGATAAATTTTCAAAACCTAAGCAAAGGAATAGCAACTGGAACTGTTCCTCTGTCAGCGTGAACAAATTAAACTCCAAATGCTCAATGGCATTATCAATGTAAAATCGAAGTTTTTCAAAATTGGAGGTAATAACGTAGATGCAATCAGGCTGATTGTTTTTATAACCAAAAGCCTGGCTTTCTATCTTGCCTAAATCTGTTGTATTAGTGCCTTTTAGCTCAATTACAGCAACTACTTTGTCTTGAACAATTATTGCTCCATCAGCTTTTTTACTGTCCTTTACGTTCTTGTATTCTGTTGTAAGATTGAATTTTATTTCAGAAGAAGAAGCAGGTTTTGTGTACCCTAATATTTTTACAAAAAAGTCTTCCAAAAACTCGCCTTGATACTGTTCTTCCTTTAAGCTCTTAATATCCTCCTGAACACTAAGATTGTGAAAATGATTTTTAAAATCATTCCATTTCATCGAAAGGAGCTCTTTATTCTGGGATTGTAGGTATTTGGCAACAACTGCTTTTTGAAATAGTGACATAATTATTTGATAAGTGATAAAAGTAGGAAATATCTTTTTAGAAAGGCACTATATTTTTTTTTAGTTAATAAATATGTTCATATTTTATCCATAATAGACTGATTTCTATGGTTTTTTAATTATTATCTTTGTGATTAACCCTCCCCTAAGAAAGGAGATCACCTGCGAAGGACTTAATGAAAAATGAGTTACAGCTGGTCCGAAGTTGGATTGTAATTACACCTTGAAATAATAGGTAATATAGTAGTGAGGTTTCTCCAATAGGTTAAAAAATGGAATCAAAGCGAAATCAGTAGGCTGGAACATTACACAGAGTAATAAGTGTCCTGAATTGACAGGATTTTAGGTGTCCAGTGTGGGTGTAGTAAGTTAACCACTTATGACGTACAGTACTATATAAGCGTGATTTTAAAAGCAGGAAATATCTTTCCTGCTCACCAAAGAGCAAATTTTGGAGGGGATTTTTATGTCTTTTTACCAACGTTTCACTTGTTTATTTGCTTTGATACTCCTGGGGATGAAATAAATGAATTATAGTGTGATATAATTTCAATTTTAGCCTAAACACTTATTTATTATAGTTTCATTCATTTTATCCACAATATCTTTGTCAAACATTTCAAGGTATATTCCTGTAACAGAATTTCCAAAATCGTGTCCAAGTGCTTCTGCAATAATATCTTTGCTATAACCTAATTGTTTAGCGATGTTCGCATAGGAATATCTAAAAACATAAGTGGTAATTGGTTCACTAGTTCCCATAATTATACTAATCTTAGTTAAATGTGCATTTATATTCTTTCGTTTTTGAGTGTAATGCTTCATAAATAGCTGTGAGTCTTTAATTTCCTCATCAGAAACAATACTTAACAGCGTTTTCCTTACAGTCAAAAACTCTTCCAACAACTTTTTAGTTTCTGGCAACATTTTGACACTATAAATTTTATGCGTTTTTGAGCGTTTATAGATAATTCGATCCTTTTTGATGTTATCATTAGTTAATAGCAATAAGTCGCATAAATTAATGCCCTGCAATAAGAAAATTAGTTTGCCAATGCACCAAGATTTATATGTTGTATCTGAAGGAGCTAGATTGAGTGAAAAATATTTTCTAATTTCATCGATTGAAATCACTCTAGGAGTAGTCTTTTCTTTGTTAATTTTATATTTTCTAAATGGATACCAATCAAAAGGGGCATAATCCAGATTAATTGCTTTATTGCATATTGCTTTTAAACTTCTCATATAAACACTGATACTATTTACTGAAACATTTCGTTTTAAAAGTTCACTTTCTAACTTTAATAAATCTCTAATAGTTAAACATTTAAAGGATATTTTAAGATTAATGACTTTAGAAATAACAGATAAGCATATTTTATGATTTCTAGCATTACCATTCTTTCCAGAGGAAGACATAATTTGTATTTGCTCTTCCCAAAATTCATAAATAGTTATTTCATCAAAACATTTAGACAACAAATGATTTTTAAGTTCTATTATTTCGAAATGATTAGATAAATTTTCCTTTTGAAAATTGCGAAGCCTTTTAGTGTAAACTTCTCTTAAATCTTCAGTAAAATCATAACAAATGGGATTTTTAATAACAACCCCTTTTTTATCATCAAATTGATTTTTCAGTACTGATATTGAAGTAGAAATATCGAAGTATTTTTTTAAATGCCTTACTCTAAAAACAAGTGCATAAGTTCCATCTGTTTTTTGTCTACGTAGATCAAGAGTTAATTTTAAAGTTGCCATAAAATGGAATTTTTATAAACAACAGAGACAAAATTATGTGCACACTATTTGCACCCCTCGAATACATTTTATAGTATTAAACAGGGAAAAACTAATTCAAATAAAGCATATAGAAACTTGCTAAAAAAGAAAAATCCTTTGTAAATACCTAAAAATCAGATATATACAAAGGAGCTTTTCTGTGAACCCTATAGACTTATTTTCGAATCAAGTATTAGAATTTTTAGAAAATTTGGTTGAAAAAATGCCGTGAAAGACCTCTCGAAAAATAAACATGAAGTTTTTGTCTTATTGAATGGTTTTCAAAATATAACTGGTACTTCTACCTCCTGACAACTCCTTTTCAAGAATATCTTTTTGTACCAAGTCATTGATATCTCTTAAAGCAGTGTCTGGAGAACATTTAGCAATTTTGGCCCATTTTGAAGATGATAATTTACCTTCAAAACCATCAAATAATTTATTGATTAACAGGCGTTGTCTTTCGTTAATTGCAGTATTGCTTTGTTTATGCCAAAATTTTGTTTTTTGTATAACACTCTCTAAAGTTTTATCTGTAGCATCTAAAGCACTATCTAGACAATACAAGTACCATAAAATCCAATCCGTGATATCCAGTGTTCCTTTCTGTGACTGCTCTAAAATTTCATAATATTTATTACGCCTTAAACGTATTTGTGCTGACATACTATAAAATCGTTGGTGTTCCTTTTCGGACCTGGCTAATTGCATATCTGCAATGGCTCGTGCAATACGCCCATTACCGTCATCAAAAGGATGTATAGTAACAAACCAAAAATGAGCAACAGCAGATTTTAATACAGAGTCTATCTCATCTGGTGTATTAAACCAATTGAGAAACTTAGACATTTCTTCTTCTAATCGATTAGATTCCGGAGCTTCATAATGAACTTTTTCTTTTCCCATTCCACCAGAAACAACCTGCATTGGACCCAATGCATTACTACGCCAATCACCAACTGTTATTTTATACATTCCACTTCTCCCCGTTGGAAATAAAGCAGAGTGCCAATCAAATAATCTCATTTTATCTAAGGGTTCCAAATGATTTTGGGTAGCGTCGACCATCACATCAACAATTCCTTCCACATTTCTGTCAGAAGGAATTAATCCAGAAATATCCATTCCTAATCGTCTGGCAATAGAAGAACGAACTTGTTCTTGATTGAGAATCTCCCCTTCTATTTCGGTTGATTTAAGAATATCCAAAGTTAATGTTTGTAGAGTAGTCTCATTTCTTAAATCAAAACCCAATAACTCCATATGTCCGTTTAATCTTCCTTGTTTATTTCTTACGCTAGCTAATAGCAATACTATTGCCTCATTATTCCAAGTAAAATTGGGCCATTGTTCTAATTGATGAATATATTTACGCATTTTTCTCCTTATTTTTGCGGTAAATATAAGAACTATTTAACGCATAAACTATTATTCGCCGCAAAAATACTGTGAATAAGATAAGTATTCTCCGCATCCAATGGTAAAACTCAGCAATTAGTAGTTTAAAATAAAAATTAGAATCAATACATCAACTGCTGTTTTGACTTATTCCTCCACCCTGCCTGATTTTGATATTCCACAAAATAGATTTTTAAATCCGCTTGGTTTTCGTATTTAACGAAGAATATCTTTTTATTAGCTTGATTAGCATATTGGGTAAAAAACCATTTACCATCATTTTGTCCTGCTTGATTGCTATATTTTACTTTATAAACTTTTAAATCTGCCTGATTCTCATATTGTACCACAAATACTTTTACATCGGCTTGGTTTTCGTAATCTACGGAATAAACTTTTTGTGCATGACCGTAGGAGAAGCAAAAGAAAATGAAGATAATTGAAAAAAATATTTTTTTCATCTTGAAGGTTTTATAATTGAATCAAAGTCAAATATAAACAATTAAAAAAAGCCAAACAATTTTGGCTATGGTAATCTATACTAGGTTAACTTAAATAATATCCAATATTATTGATTAAATCATAAAAATTACATAAAAAAATTCAAATATATTTATTAAACATAACAATCAAAAATAAAGGATTTAACTATTGAAAATCAATAATTTAACTTTTAATAATAAATTATTTTTATTGAATTAAATATTGAATTATTTCAAAATACAAATCAAAATGAGGAAAACCGTAAGGAAGTGATTTTTAAGTAGCATAACTTTGAAATTATAATAATTTGGATACCATTGATTGTAAATAAAAAATTAAAAACTGAAAATGAGCTGCAGTAAGGAGCATTAAAATTGCTTTACTATGGACATACAGATAATCAAAAAATTGCAAGAGTTTATAATTACCACGAAAAGTTATTTTTTGTTGTTATCATATAAGAAATTTAGAATTGTATATAAATTTAATAAAAGGAAAAAAATTAGCAATATGAAAAAAACAACATTTATTATAGCTGCATTATTCACAATATTATTTTGTAATGCACAAAACTATAATTTCGAACAAGGAGTAAAAGCCTACGATGAAAATGACTACGAAAAAGCTCTTGACTATTTTGGGCGGGAAATAATTGATAATCCCAAAGCTGCTTTAGCCTTATACTATAGAGCAACAATCTATAATTATCAAGACCAAAATTCTTATGCTTTAAGAGATATAAATAATTCGATAAAACATTTATCTCCCAAAGACAAAAAAGTGTTAGCTGGAGCCCATAGATTGAGAGGTGATATTTATTGCAAAATCGAAAATTATGAAAAGACTTATGAAGATTATGCAATAGCACTGAAGCTGTCTCCTACCGACCCTGAAATTTATATTGACCGTGCACAAATCTATTTTGACTTGAAACAATTTTCAAAAGCAGAGGCGGATTACAGGCAAGCATTGAAAATAGATGAGTCATTAGTCGTTCCCTATGCTGGTTTGGGCAGAAATTTTTTAAATCAGAAAAAATATAGCGAAGCTGAAAAGGTGCTAAATCAATTAATTAAACTCTCCCCTGAATATGCAGATGGGTATTATTTTAGAGCATTAGCCTATTTTGACCAAAACAAATATGATGAAGCTATTGGAGATATATTTCACTGCTTTTGGCTAGACGATACAGATAATGGAGTGAGTAGTTTGTTTATTAGCTATTCAGAGAAAAACTATCCACTTTCATTTTCCAAAGTAAATGCTCAAATCTCTTCTTATCCTGAAAAAGATACTTGGTACTTAGTAAGAGCTCAACTTTATGAAGGTAAAAACAATTATAAGGCAGCAATTAAAGACTACACTAAGCTAATGGAACTTTCTAATGTTGACTTTAAACCCAACTTATTATCCTACAGAGGAAAGTGCTATACAGATGCTGGAATGTATGAACAATCGATAAAAGATTTTACAGAAGCTATTTCTATTGACTCTACCGATGCATACTATTATAGTTATTTGGGTGATGCTAAACGTTTAATGGGCGACTATAAAGGAGCTAAAGAAGACTTTACAAAAGCGATTGCGGTTGAACCTCGCGAAGCACACTTCTATTATCAACGAGGTTGGAATGAAGAAGAGTTTTTAAAAAACTATGAAGATGGACTTAATGATTACAATGAGGCGATATCAATAGACAAAAAATCCGCCTACACTTATTTGATGAGGGGACGTTTATACCAGTTCAAATTAAACAATCCTATAAAAGCCAATGAAGACTTTACAAGCATTCTTTCTCTTGACACAATAGTTGCTAAAGATGGAAATTGTCGTCAATATGCTCTTTTTCATTTAGGGCTCAGAGATGAAGCTATAACTTGGTCTAATAAAATTCTAGAACAATATCCCAATAATGGAAATTTTTACGATGCCACATGCCTGTACTCTTTAATGAATAAACCAAACGAGGCGTTAGCTATGTTGAAACTAGCATTTCAGAATGGATATAGAAATTTTGTTCACATCTCTGCTGATGATGATTTAGATAATATTCGTAATCTACCTGAATTTAAAAACTTAGTAGCAGAATGGAAAAATGTTTTTGATGAGTTCCTTAAAAAAGATTTAGCAGCTAGCAAAGAAGAAGTCCCAACAGAAAGCCAAACAGTCTCAATTCCAATGAAGTTAAACGGAGGTGGCACTTACGAAGTTCCATGTAAAATAAATGAGCTAAAATTAAATTTAATATTTGATACTGGTGCGAGTGATATTACAATTTCTAAAACAGAAGCTGAATTTATGCTTAAGAATGGATATCTAAGCAATAATGATATAACTGGAACCTCCAGCTATATGATTGCAAATGGCGACATTGAAATTGGGACAACAATTGTTTTTAGAAAGGTAGATTTTGGGGGACTTATTTTAAAAAATGTAAAGGCATCCGTAATCGAAAATAAAAATGCACCGCTTCTTTTTGGGCAAAGCGCATTGGGTAAATACGGAAAGATTACAATTGACAATGAAAAAAAAGTTATTATAATAACCACTAAGTCTACATTATAAAATAGTTCCAGTCATAAATTAGTCCACTATTGTAGAGAAGATTGCATTCTATTTATAAATTGAATTTAAAGTTTAACACTCTTTTAATTCATTAAGACTAAATAAAATCAAAAAAAATATCTAAAACTTTAAATTATAAAAAAATAACCCAAAATGAGGTTTCCCGTAAAGAAGAAAATTTTAATGGGTGTAGGTTTGGATCATAAATTTTTTAACAACGCAAATATTGTTAATAAAAAGCCAATGACTGAAACAGGGCTGCAGTAGGAATTGTTAAAATTGCTTTTGAATGAACATAAGGATTATCAAGAAATTGCACGAGTTCATACTTACGGAACGAACGGGAAGCCCGAAAGAATTAGCCAACAAGCTAGGAGTCTCTGAGCGAACCGTATACAGCTACATCTCCTTCATGAAAGTAGAGATGAACGCACCGATAATTTATGATAATCAAAAAGGAAACTATTTTTATAATCGGGTATGTTTGTTTGTTTTTAAGGGGTAAAAAAGCAATTGCTCGGATTAATAATTATACTAATAAATGTAAAATCATAAAAAAATAATAAAAAATGAAAATATTTTTAAAAACTTTTCTATTACTACTAATACTCTTTTCAATTAGTTGTAAACGAGATAGAAAAGAGCCTTCTGAAGTAACAAATTCTCCTAAAAATACGGTTATACTTCCTCAAGTAAACGTATATATTGAAAACTCTTTAAGTATGAATGGTTATATCATTGGGGATACAGAATTCAAAACAGATATTCGAGAATTGTTAACTCGATTAAATCATTATTATGGCAAAAGAATTAATTTATATTATATCAACTCAGATGTCTATCCAATAATTACTAGTGATAACCTTGATTTTATCACAAATTTAAATGCTAATACATTTAAAAAAGGAAATATTTTTGATAGTGATTTGAACAAAATTTTTAAACAAATATTGGGTAGAACCTCCAGAAATACATTATCTATCTTAATTTCGGATTGCATTTATTCCGTACAAGGAAATGCTTCTGCACTTTCAGTTCAAAAAACGGGCATCGAAAATCATTTCCTTGAAAAATCCCGGAATGGAATTAAAGTGTCATCGGAAATAATAAAACTCAATTCTCAATTTACTGGTACTTATTACGACAAAAATAATGGCAGACATAGACTAAGAGCAGAAATGAGACCTTTCTATATTTTAGCGATGGGAAGTGACATTGTTCTGAGTGATTTGAATACTAAAATTCCGTTTAATGATGGGAAAATGTCTAGATATTCTAACAAATTGATTTTAACTAGCAACAATTTTTCTGATAAAGTTTATTACACTCTATTAAAAACGACAGCTGATGTTGGCAGATATTCTTATATAAAAGATTTTTCAACCAAAAATTCCAAAAAAGGCATTGAAGATATTGACACTAGAGGAAGAAATTTCGAATTTTCAGTTGGAGTAGATTTTAGTACAATACCTGTTGAATCTAGTTATGTTTGTGATACTAATAATTATAAAATAGTTCAAGGTAATTACAAAATAAAAAAAATAACGGAGGTAAATTCTGCTACAGAAAAAAATATTACTCCTCAAGCTAAAGTTATTTTAGGAAGCAATAAAATAACTCACTATATAACTTTTGTTGCTAAGTCCAACGGACAAAGCGATTTGGAGTGTGTTTTGAAAAACAAAATACCTTCTTGGGTTTACCAAACAAATACAATGGACGACACTGCGAAAATGAACGACAACAATAGAACTTTTGGCTTTCAATATTTAGTTGAGGGCATTAGTGAAGCCAATAAATTAATAAATCCTAATTCTCAAAACATATTCGACTTTAACATTAAAATTAAATAAATTATGGATCTTTTCCCGCTACTTTACGATAATCTAATTTCAAACCCTGATTTTGCAAACGATTTATACGATTCAGGTATCTACAACAGTGTAGGAATGATAATGGTTTTGTCATCACTCATTTGTATGATTCTTTACTATTATGTTGTTTCAAATTACAGTAATAATTATAAACTTTATATATGGGCTATTTGGATAGTAGTTTTAGCTTTCATCAATTTTTCAACAGCATATTATTTCTCAGATTTAGAAATGGAAAAACTTTATTTGAATAATCCACCAAATCCGTATACAGTTACAGACTATATAAATTTTTCATTTTTGAATTTTATATGGACAATTTTTTTCTGCTTTATTCTATCTATTCCTCTAAAAATAAAAAGCACACGTGCTTCAAAAACACCTTTCTAAAATTATGGAAAAAAAAATATATGTATTTGGAATTGGAGGAACTGGCTCCAGAGTAATCAAATCACTAACTATGCTTTTAGCAACAGGTGTTGATACAAATGGTTTTAAAATCGTTCCTGTAATTATAGATCCAGATCAAGCAAATGGCGATGTAACAAGAACTATTGAAATATTAAAAAGTTATGACCGAATTAGAAAACAACTAAGCTTTAGTAGTACAAACGCTAATCAATTTTTCAAAACAGAGATTAATGATTCAATTAAAGGGTATAAATTAGAATTGAGCAATGTTAGAAATGATAAGTTCAAAGATTATATAGAATATTCTTCGCTAAACGAGAGTAACAAAGCCTTAATAAGTCTTTTGTTTTCAGAAGATAATTTAAACTCTGATATGGAAGTCGGATTCAAAGGCAATCCAAACATTGGAAGTGTTGTTTTAAATCAATTTGAAGACTCGCAAGATTTTAAAGAATTCACATCTTCTTTCGGAACAAACGATAGGATTTTTATCATTAGTTCAATTTTTGGAGGAACTGGAGCTGCTGGCTTTCCTTTATTATTAAAAAACATTCGTAATGGTGGAAATGTTGCTAATTCAGACTTATTAAAAAATGCACCTATTGGCGCAGTTACGATGTTACCTTATTTTGGTGTAGCACCAGATGAAAACAGTAAAATTGATAAAGCAACTTTCATATCAAAAACAAAATCAGCTCTGAGTTACTACGACGAAAATATATGCGAAAACAAATCAGTAAATGCATTATATTATATAGGTGATGAACCTAGTAATGACTATGAAAACAACGAAGGTTCGATTGAACAAAAGAATGATGCCCATTTCCTAGAATTAGTTGCCGCATTATCAATTATTGATTTTGCTAAAATAGATAGTATAGAACTTCAAAATACAGAAGGAAAAGCAGATTATCCTAAGTATAAAGAATTTGGTATAAAATCAGATGTTTCTGAAATTCTTTTTTCTCATTTGGGAGACAACACACAACTTCTTTTGCAAAAAAATCTAACACAGTATCAATTATTTAATCTGTTTTTACAAAACAAATTAAATACTTCACAGGATAGTAACTGGTTTAAGGAGATGAATTTAAAATTCTTTGTCTCGGATTCATTTTATAATAATTTAAAAACATTCAATAGTTATTTTACGGAATGGTTAGCTGAATTATCAAAAAACAAAAGGAGTTTTTCTCCCTATAATCTTAATGCGAATGACGATAATTTATTTGAAATGGTAAATGGACTCAAACCAAAAACTGGTTTTCTTGAAAAAGGCAAAAACTATGGAAGATTTGATTATATGCTGTCAAAGATGCTTACAGATACAAAATCAAACTCTAAAGAACAGTATTTTATGTCTTTGTTTTATAACACAACCGAAGAATTAGTTAAAGAAAAATATAATTTTTAAAGATGGCAAAAGTATTTAGATTTCACACAGATAGCAATACAATTGAAGACTGGAAAGATTCACAACCATATGGAAAAAATGCAATAGATGGCATAAAAGATCCTGATGGTGCTAAATCTTCAAAAGAAATAACTTCTATTCCTTCTCCATTTGCAAGAATTGATTTGGTTAAAACGGCCTATGAAAACATAGTGAACAGCTCAAATTTAGATGGGAATACTATTTATCATAAAATGGTTTCCGACAGTTTGGATGTTGCCGAAATTTTCTTCAATATTGATAAATTCAAAGATAGAGTAAATATCATTGTTTGGGATGTAAAAACAGATTTAAGCGATCTTTTGAATTCAAAAAACGATAAACATAAACTTTTAGGAAAAACTCTAAAACTATTTCTTGAACAAGATAAAGAGGCGTATAATTTTGACAAAATTCAAAGATTATATCTTTTAAATTCCAATCAAGGACCCGATAAAATAAATATTATTGGCGGTACTTCTCCAGCTTCTTTGTTTTTTACTTCTGCCAACAAATTAGATTTTGTTAAAGGCATTGAATTTGGAACTGATAAAGTATTTGATAATTATTTCCAACCCTTGTATAAGCGTGATTTTGAATTTCAAAAATTCATTTATGGATTAAAAGTTGCTAATCCAGAATTTCACTCTTATTTCAAAGCAGTTAGTAATTACTTGGATGAAAGTCGTAAAAACCTTTCTGATGAACAAAGAACAGAAATTAACAATCTAACAAAAGTTGATTTTGAAAATCAATATGCACTTCTTGAAGTTAATGCCGGAGACCCCATAGAAATATTAGGTTTAAATTTGAGAAAAAGAGCTGAATTGATAAAACGGATTGAAAAAAGTAGTGGTTTTGTCATCAAAAGTGATAAATGTCAAGGCACAAAACCATTGGTTTTACCTGTTGATACTTTTAGTGAGCAAATTGTTTATACTACTGCAAATTGGGACAGAAACAATAAAGCACCATTCAACGACTCAAAATCAATAAACCAAAGGGTGCTACCATTTGATATGTCATCTTATCCGTATTTAACTATTGGAGATTTTTTTGAAGACTATATCATTTCTACTCCCTATTCTATTAACAGTGAAAAATATTTCACTGCTAATATTAAAGGGGAATCTAATAAAGGATATTTACTCCCTATAAAGAAAATGTATTTTGATTATTTTAATGTAAATGACCTTATGGGTAATATGCCTGATGGTTCAAAGGCAATTGAAATTAAAGAAGGAATTAATGCTAGTGTAAGTGTTATACTTAAGATACCCATACAAGGCAATAAATACATTACTTATTCAAGAATATACAAACGAGCTGTTCAAGAATACCAAATGGCAGAGCCAGAAATTGATAGAAACGTAGGTGCAGTTATTGAAAACAGGTTCAACATTACTGTCTATCCATTTTTAAAAACTAATCAAGGCATACCGTCTTATCGCGTAGGGATAATGAATATCGACAATCATAATCTTTATAGCCATAGTGAATATAATCTATCTTTTTACAATAATGAAGAAGAAATCATAACCACCTTATTGCCTTCTAAACGTAGTGACCGTAAAAAAGGAGCACAACTTGACAGTAGCTACCATACTGTTCTTGCCAATTTTGATTACATAGAAATTCGACATCAATGGGCAAAAGGAATACTAATTCCAATATTTAAAGAACCATCTGGAATTGCTAAATTTACCTTCGCTGTTGATTTTGGTACTACTAACACGCATATCGAATATAAAAAAGATGGGGGAAATGCAGTAAAATTTGAAATATCTCCGAGTGATAGTCAAATTGAACCTTTATTTTTAATGAATGATCAAACTGAAAAATTATTTAGAAATTCAAATTTAGGATTACTTGAAGAACATATTGGTCTTGAACAAATTCCTAAAATAATTAATTTTTTCCCGACAAGGACAGTGATTAGTAACAATGAAGAATTAGATTATAACAAACCTGTTCACGCATTAGCAGATACAAACATTCCTTTTTACTATGGAAAAAAAGTAGCCCCAAGTAATACTAAAATTGTTTCTAATTTAAAATGGGAATCAGTAGAGCATAACGAGAAACGAATTAAAACATTTCTAGAAAAAATATTGCTTTTAATAAAAAACAAAGTGCTTCTAGAAAAAGGCAGTTTAGAAAATACGGAACTAATTTGGATGTATCCAACAAGTATGTCTTCATTCAGAATAAATCAGTTGCAGGCTATTTGGACTGAATTGTTTAAAAAACATATAAACACAGTAAAAGAGCCAATCAAGGTTGCCGAATCGATAACCCCATTTTATTATTTCAGAAACGAAATGGGGGTTTCTGCTGGGACAAATTCCGTTGTTTCGATAGATATTGGTGGAGGCACAACAGATTCTGTAATTTATATAGAGAATAAACCATTTTTAGCAACTTCATTTCGTTTTGCTGGAAATGCTCTTTTTGGTGATGCCTTTGGGGACAGAAATTCTATTATGAATGGTTTTGTCCAAAAATACTCTGAAAAATATTCAGGTTTATTAGAAAGTAATGGACTCTTTGGCTTGAAAAGTGTTTTAGACGTACTCAATCAAAACAAAAAATCAGAAGAAATTATTTCATTTTTGCTCTCTTTAGAAGGAAATGAAGAAGTGGTAGGTAAAGCCGCACCTATTTCCTTTTCGAAAGATTTAGCAAATGATACTGATATGAAGGTAGTAGTTACGTTATTTTATGCTTCAATATTATACCACATTGCTAAATTATTAAAGTCTCAGAATATTGTTTTTCCTAGATATATTACCCTAAGTGGTACAGGTTCGAAAATTCTTAACTTAATCGGTAGTGATTCGACATTGCAGAAATTATCACAAACTATTTTTGATGATTTATTGGAAAATCAAAATAAAATCAAAATTGATTTAAAGAAAGTTAATAATCCGAAAGAAATTAGTTGCATTGGTGCATTATTCCAAAATCCCGAAGACAGAGATCTAGATATCAAAGACATTGAAAAGGTGTTTATCGGCGGCAAAAAACTTGGTTTTAACAGTGAGGAGAAATTAAAATACACGGACTTAAATGACTCTATTTACAGAGATGTTACCGATGAATACATCAGTTTCATCGACTGGTTCTTTAATCTAAAATTTAAATTTAGAGATGAACTTGGAATAAATCCTTCTCAATTTGAAAACTACAAGAATTATTTAAAAGAGGATATTATGGACAATATCAAGAAAGGAGTCGATTCTAAAAAATTAGAGTTAAAAGGAAATATTGACGAAGAACTAATGGAAACATTGTTTTTCTACCCACTTATAGGAGGACTTAATAATTTAGCCTATAAAATATATCAAACAAACCTTTAACAAATAATTAGCCGGTCATTGTTCCAAAATAAAATTATTTGAAACTAATGACATAAAAATTATAATATAATCAACGAATAATTTCAACCAGAATATGAAAAAAAAATTAATACTTATAGTCATTTTACTGACCACATTTTTATCTAATGCGCAGCAAAAGTTAAGTCAAGAACAATTTAAAAAAATTGTTGACAATATGACCTGCGTATGCATAAACGAAGCTTTAGAAAATAGTGCTGTAGATTGTGAAAAAACTTTACAAGAAAATGAAATTCCATTGTCAGATTCTAAAACACTTGACCTTTATAAAGAATTTCAAAAACTAAAAAATACGACTGATAGTAAAGAGTTCTCAATTAGTTTCTTGACCAATGATGTTTATAATTCATCGAAATATGAAAAAATAAAAGCATTTGCTAATAAGAGAAAAAGCACTACTTTAGAGGATATTAAAGAGAAAATCAACAAAAAAGTAACCGAAGTTATTAACAGTAATTCCAAAGCTGTAACAAGCGATGATCAAACTTCTGACTCAATTGACCATAATTATAATTCAGATTCAATAGCACAAGCTTCACAAAATCATCAATCCCCTTTAGACGAGACTAATTCTACAGAAACTAAATCACAAGAAAATGGTCTTCTAGAATTTATGAAAGGTTACGGGTTTAGTTTTATTCTTTTAATGCTAATTACTAGTCTCTATTTATACATCAGAAGGAGAAATTTCGCTAGTATAAATCGAGTTGAATCAATGTTAAATGAAAATGATAAAAACCGTGAATCACAAAATAAATTTCATATACCAAATAATTCGAATGCCCCTCAAAACAGATTACTTGAAGATTTAAGTGATAAAGTTAGAATTTTAGAAGGAAAAATTTATAGTCTAGAAGAAAAACTATCTAAAATAAATGTGTCAATTCCTGAAGTAATAACAGAAGTTGCTATACCTTCAGTAACAAAGCAAGAGGATAAAATATTTTATAAACACGCTCCTCACGAAAGGGGCTATTTTGACACTGATGATGATGTCAATTTTAATGATGCTGTTTTCAAATTTACTATTAATAGAAATAACCCTAATACTGCAACTTTTGAAATTATTAAGGATAAGAAAAAATTAATCCTAGATTATCCAAATAAATATATTAAGCCTGTGTGTACAGAATTAAACGCATTAAATCAGAATGCTAATAATATAACAATAGTTCCTGGAACTGTAGAGAAAAGAGGAAACCAATGGGTAGTAAAAACAAAAGTTCAAATAAAATACGAGTAAGATGCACAATTTAATAATATGGGTTTTAATTATAACAATAGTCGCTGTTCAGGCGTATGTGTTTAAAATGACTTTAGATAAAATTAAAATTTATAAAAACATACTACCTAATCAAGAGAATTTCAAAACGGTAAAAGTTTTAATTAAAGAAAGTGAAATTGAAACTATTTCATTGGTCTCAATTTTTAAAAACCTTAATAATTATAACCTAAACAGAGAAGAAAACTCTTCTGAAATTAAATATGATAGTGAACAGGTTAGTAAAATTGAAATCCCCCCAAAATTCGATTTAAATGATGATGAATATGATATTTATGATGATGTGGAGCAATTAAAAAATGAAAGTAACGAGATCCAATTTCCTTAAAAATAAGCGTTTATTTGATTATAATTGACAAATAATTTAGTATAGATATGAATGAAAAATATATAGAAGTAACCTTAATAACTTCTAAAAAAAACAATCAGATTTTAGACAAAGTGCTAGAATCAACTAATACTTATTTAATTAGAAACAAAGGAGCTGTCAGCGACTTTAATTTAATAAAAGATATCGTTGATAGAAACTCTGATGCCGTTGATGAGGAAATAAATACTTTGCTTTCAATTCCTCTGTATTTGGGATTGATGGGAACTATGGCAGGAATTATCGTGGGACTTTTTTTTATGCCGAGCATTGGCGCAGATGATAAAACATTTGCAAACGCAATAGATATGCTCATCGGAGGGGTGAAAATAGGAATGATTGCAAGTTTTGTAGGTTTGTTAATGACAGTGATATTATCAGGGTGGTATTACAAAGGAGCGAAAACTGAGGTTTTGAAATATAAAAACGATTTTTATTCTTGGATTCAGACTCGATTGCTTCCTATACTTTCTCAAAACACAACTTCAAGTATTTATTCATTACAAGCCAATTTACTTAAATTCAATGATACTTTTACTACAAATATTGGTAATTTTAATAGCGTTTTAGACAAAGTTCTCGTTTCGTTTGACAGTCAAGTTTCTTTGATGAATGAGTTGAAAGATGTTGATGTAGCCCAATTGGCAAAAATAAATGTAACTGTTTTACAAGAACTAAGAACAAGTACAAAAGAATTCGAAAAATTTAATACATATCTGCATCAGGTAAATTCTTTTGTTGACAATGCACAAAAACTAAATTATCAAATTAGTAATCAACTTGAAAGAACACAAACTATAGAAGCTGTAGCAGAATCAATAGGTACAAATATAAGTACGAATAAACAGCTCATAAATGTTTTACAGTCTGAATTACGTGAAGTGTCTGAAAGAAAACAAATTGTATCTAACGCTGTGATAGATGTTGACAGCTCAATAACTAAGAGTTTAGAGGAATTAAGAAAACATATTGATGCCCAAATAGAATCAATACGAAATATAACAATAAAAGAAGAAAGCTTTTTAGAAAATCTACTTGGAGAAGATAGGGGAAATCTTGGAGAATTAAAAAAATTAGCTCTACTAGATAAAACAATGTTGAAAATTGAAAAAGGTACTTCAGAACAAAATAAAAAATTAACCAAGTTAACTGAAGAGATATTCCAATTGACAGAAGTTCTCAAAAATAATGCTTCCGAACAACAGAATACTGAATTTAATATTCCAAAAAATATCAAGTATTTAACCTATGCCTTTTTAGGTACTGGAACAACTATAGGAGTAAGTTATTTGTTTTGGATTGTTTTTAATCTGTTTTAAATATGCCTAAAAGAGCCAAAATTTTCTGGACTAGTTATGCTGATTTAATGACTAGTCTGTTCTTTATTATGCTTGTATTGTTTGTATTAGCAATTGCTATGATGAAAAGACAGCAGAAAACAACTGAGGAACAATTGAAACGTATTGTAGAAATTCAAAATTCAGTTAAAGAATTAAACCCTAATTATTTCCATTATCAAGACGTATATAAGAGATTTTCTTTAAATGAACAAATTCAGTTTCGAGCTAAATCAAGCGAAATACCTGTAGAAAACAAACAATACTTAATTGATGTAGGAAAAGATATTCAAAGACTTATTGAAACACTTAAAACAAAATATATAGGTCAAGAAATTAAATATATGATTATTATTGAAGGAATGTCTTCAGCCTTTAGATATTCCAAAAATGATGTTTTAAGCTATGAAAGAGCTTTTTCACTATTCAAATTATGGGAAGACAATAACATTTATTTCGACCCTGATATTTGCGAACTGCAAATTGCGGGCAGTGGTGTAAGAGGGGTGGGTCGTCATACTGGCAGAATGGAATACAAAAACCAACAATTCTTAATACAAATAATACCAAAAATCGGAAAACTTGACACAAATGAATAAATTTTTTTTTTTATTACTCGTGTATATTCTTTCTATCTCATTTTCTGGATGCGAAGGATGTACTCATTCAGGTAGAAAACGTTTACTTGAAAACAAAAGTAAAACTAACAATCGTATTGAAAATGAAAATCCTATAATTGTTGAACAGGAAAATCCAAATCGAGAAGAACGGGAATCATTTGATGAATTCACAATAAAAATGACCAAAGAATCTGGTGTATACAAGGTTCCAGTTGAAATTAATGGAAGTAATATGAACTTTATTTTTGATACAGGAGCATCTGATATTACTATTTCAGATGTAGAGGCAATGTTTTTATACAAACAAGGTAAACTTTTAAAAGAGGATATTTTAGGGTCACAGCAATTTCAAATTGCCGATGGTAGTATAGCAGAAGGTACTATCATTAATCTTCGAACTGTAAAATTAGGGAATAGAACCCTGAAAAATGTGAAAGCATCAATTGTCCATAATGTAGATGCCCCTTTATTGTTAGGTCAATCAGCTTTGGCACAATTCGGTAAAGTTTCAATCAATTACGAAAAAAGTGAAATTACTTTTGAATAATTTTTCCCTAAATTATAACATTTAATTTTGCTTAATTTCAAATTAATAGATAATCAAAAAGATTCTTTTTGAAATTTATTTACATAAAAAAAATATTATCATTATATTCTTGTGAAATAATATGAATATCAATTTATTAAAACTAATAATAGCTATTTTGCTAATTATTTGCCCCCTTAATATGCCCTATGGCTTCTATCAAATTGTTCGATTTATTGCAATGATTGGTTTTGCCTACCTTGCATATTCAACCAATGGAAAAAACAATAAAAATGAAGTGTTTGTCTATTTAGCTTTAGCAATTTTATTCCAGCCCTTTGTTAAAATAGCCTTAGGCAGAACACTATGGAATATAGTAGATGTCTTTGTTGGGGTTTGTTTATTAGTATCTATATTCACACCACAAAACAAAACAAAAAAGTAAATGAAAAAAATATTCCTATTACTTTTACTTTTTACCACTACTTTATTTTCCCAACCCAAACTCATTTCCTGGAACCTCGAAAACTTTGGAAAATCTAAATCAAACAGCGAGATTACTTTTATTGCTAATACCATCAAAAACTTTGATGTTGTTGCCATTCAAGAAGTCGTAGCAGGCGATGGCGGCGCTCAGGCTGTAGCCAGATTGGCCGACGAACTGAACCGGAAAGGAGCAAAATGGGATTACACCATTAGCGACCCCACCAGCAGTAATGCCTACAAAACGGAACGGTATGCTTTTATATGGAAAACGGCCAGAGTTAAGAAAATTGGGAAAGCTTGGCTAGAATTAAAATATCATTTGGAGATTGACCGCGAACCTTACTTCTGTACTTTTCAATATGAAAACAAACAATTTACGGTGGTTACTTTTCATGCCATTACCAAGAAAATGCAACCCGAAACGGAGATAAAATATTTTAAATTTTTACCAGCTGAATACCCAACATTGAATCTAATTTTTGTTGGTGATTTCAATTGTCCACAATCGCATACGGTTTTTAATCCTTTGAAGAAAATGGGCTATTTACCGATACTAGTAAATCAAAAAACTTCCTTAAAAAAGGAATGTGTTAATGGAGATTGCCTATCTTCTGAATTTGATAATATGTTTTATAATACAAAAATTAAGAAACAAAATTCTGGTATACTCCCTTTTTACAAAAATTTCAATTCATTGAAGGAAGCCCGAATGATTTCAGACCATATTCCAATTTGGTTTGAATTTTCCTTGAATTAAGAAATTCTATTAAGGAAAAATTCAAATTTGCAGAAAACATACAGTAGTAAAAGCATTAAATTATATTATTTTAATTTAAATAACAGATGAAAATAGTTAATTTCGGAGTAAAAAAAAGTATCATATTTGTGATTATTATTTTAATATTACTAGGTGCATATTATTTTTTGAACCTAAAATTGACTAATACATTAAATTCAAAAATAGATTTTATTAAAGTTGACAAATCAGAACGAAAACTCTACGCTTATTCAGCTAATAAATTAATAAAGGTTTATAAAATTGCATTAGGAAAAAATCCAAAAGGTGCAAAACATTTTCAAGGAGATAATAAAACCCCTGAAGGGGAGTATCATATAAATGCCAGAAACCCTAACAGTATTGCGTATAAAAACTTAGGTATTTCGTACCCTAATAATAACGATATTGCAAATGCAAAACGATTTGGTAAGCCAACTGGTGGTGATATAAAAATACACGGGATGATGAATGGATTAGGATTTATTGGCAGGTTTCACACTTGTTTCGATTGGACAAATGGATGTATTGCTGTTACAAATAGTGAGATGGAAGAACTGTTCAAACATATTAAAATAGGCACAACAATCGAAATTGTACCATAAATCAAATTATTGTTTTTAGAAAGTTTCGATTGCATTCGTCATAAAAGAGTTGATTTATTAACATTGAAAACACAAACAAGGGTAAACATATTATGGAAATAAAGTTTAAAGAATATCATAAATTAATAATTACATTCATTTGTTTTTCAATTGCAATTGTGGGTTTTATGATTAAACTTCCTGTAGTATTCAAACATTATGATAAAGAATTACATTCGATGTTTTATTTTATTGCCGCTCTATTTTTAAATGTTTTATTTGTAAAGAGACAACTTTTTATATTTATTTTTCTTTTTTTATTTGGGGTAATAATAGAATTTTCTCAACAGTATTCTAATAAATTCTTTGGTAAAAGAATACACGGTCGATTTGACAAGGAAGATGTTTATTCTAATTTAAAGGGGCTGATTTTATTTTCTATTATTTGGCTATTAATAAGTTTTATACACTACTTATTTAAAATCAAACAAAACCATTAAATTGTTTTTCGAGGGAATTAAGAATTCAAAATTGATGTTTTTAAAATTTGATTGAAATGACTGTTTGCATATAATAGACTAGTTGATTTATCTAGCAAAAAAAAGTTAAGAAAAAAACTAGCAAAAATAGCTATTTATGGATATAATTAGAATAATAGTTCTTATTGGAATGCTAAGCTTTTTTCCAGTATTATATAATTTTTTTAAAAATAATATTATGAAATGGATTACTCACTTTTTCATCAAAATTAAATATACTTTTAAACGTTTTTACAGAATTTTAAATGTAGAAAAACGATCTGAATTTGTTTGGAAAGACCTTATTAAATACAACCAAAAAAAAGGTTGGACTTTTGGTCAATATGAAACAGAAAAGCGAATTGAAACCTCATTCAGTGTTGATGAAAAAAATATTTTAAACTTTAACTACACCGTTAAGGAGGGAAAATTAGCATTCACTAGCATAATATTGAGTGAATTTGATGAAGATAAAAGCAATGACCTATTGCTATTAGCCGCTCACTTTAATAGTTTATTAAGTTTTGGGGTTGTTATAGTAAGTACAAAATACAACTATGTAGGGTATACACATTCGGGTGATTTAATAACTTATATGCTTTTTGATGGTGAAATTGATGAGGATCTTACAAGACATTTTAAAATAACCAAGGACGTTTTTTGGTCCTTTAAAACTTTATTAGAAACGGGCGATGACCCTGTATTCGTTTTTTCAGAATTATTAAGACGAAATGAAGAGAAAAATAAAGACGATGATAATTAAATTAATATAAGCAAATTATTTGAAGACAACTATTTTTGAAGTGTACTATACAATAAACAAGATATACTAATCTCGAAGGATTGAATCTATTATCTCAAAACATACTTATTAATCATATATTCCGCAATTGGTTTCAATGGTTTGCCGGTATCCGGATTAATTTAATAAGAATTAAAATAAAACTAGTTATCATTCCCATGTGGTCTATATAAAAGTAAAATAAAGCCCCCCTCCTCACCCCAAAATAACAAGAACGTGGCGACCTGTCTGCTGACAGGCAGGCTGACGAAATCAAATTCGACAAAGCCAATCCTTTCGGGCGGTTTACTTCACACAACAAAACACACCATCATTCACAATATTTCTTAATCCTGTTAGAAGCATCTGTATTTCCTAATTCTTGTGCTTTACGCCAATCCAAACAGGCTTTGTCAGTTTGCCCCAGGTTGTGTTGAGTATCCCCTCTGGCAAAATGCGAATCACTATCATTTGGATTCAATGTTATTGCCATAGTAAAATCTATAACAGCGCCTTCATAATCTTCTATTCTTCCCTTGGCATTGCCTCTATTAAAATAAGCGTTTATAATATTCGGATTCAGTTCAATAGCTTTTGAATAATCAGCAATTGCTCCTTGATAATCTTCTGTATCAAATTTAGCCATCCCTCTGTTATTAAACGCTTTCATTTCGTTTGGATTCAACTCGATAGCCTTAGTGTAATCAGCAATAGCTCCTTGATAATCTTCTAAATCATATTTGGCTAACCCCATACCCAAAAAAACATTACTTTCGTTTGGTTTCAACTCATCGGATTTAGAATAATCGGCTAGAGCGCCTTTGGCATCTCCTAATATGCGTTTATCGACAGCTCTGTTAAAATAGGCATCACTATTGTCTGGATTTAATTCTATCGCTATAGAATAATCAGCTATGGCGTCCTGGTAGTTTTCTAAATCATCTTTTGCAAGACCTCTGTTGTAATAAGTAACACCATACCCGGAATCTAATTCGATACTTTGGGTGTAATCTAATATGGCACCCTGATAGTCTCCTATATTTTTCTTAGCAATTCCCCTGTCAAAATATAAATTGGCATTTGGTTTAATTTCTATGGCCTTAGTGAAATCTAAAATGGCGCCTTGATAATCGTTTAATTCTCTCTTTTTCAATCCACTTTGAAAATAATCTTCAGCAGTTTGACTATAAGAAAATGAGGTTAAGAACAATAGAATAACAATTACTGTCTTTTTCATAATACTATTTTTTTTATTTATAAATTTCACTGATTAAAAACGGGATTTTTTATGGTTTTCCACATTTGGGTATTTTTTTAAAATCACAAAACATTTGTAACTGTTTTGTCAAATAAAAAACTCGATTTAAAAAGTAATTTTAATTCATAAAATGATATGTGTAAGGCGTTTATTGAACGTAGGTGAGTCAATGGAGAAATAGTATTGTAGAATTTAAAAAAATCAGATGAAAATATTAGTTTATTTCCGGTTAATTATGTTTAAAATTTTCAGATATTTAAATGTCAAACTAGTATGACTAACTATATGTTTTGTTTCTGAATGAGATAGGCCAATTCCCCCTTAGCTCGACTTAGTTTTGCTTTCACATTACCAAGTGAATATCCCGTTTTTTCAACAATCTCCTTATAGCTCATCCCCTCGTCTTGCAACAGAAATACTTCCTGGAAATGGGGTTTAAGTTGGTTAAAAGATTTCAGGAACCACAAATGATTTTCCATAATTATCAATTCATCCTCTGGTGAAGGAGTTGTGTCGGCGATATAGCAATCTCTATCCGATATTTCTAAAAACATTAATACTTTCTTATTATTTAAATTAAAATGCACATTTTTTGCAATGGCAATCAACCAAGTTTTGAACTCATATTCCGATTTATAGGTATTAATTTTGACAAAAGCTCTTGATAAAGTTTCATCAGTAATCTCTTTGGCAAACGCCTCATTCTTAGTGCGCTTCAACATAAAACCATAAACGCCTTTCCAATAAAAATCCCATAAATGAGTAAAAGCTCTTTGATTGCCTAATTTTGCAGCGTTGATTTGTTGAATCATAAGAAATGGTTTAGAGTTAATAATTGAATTGATAATTTTGAATTCTATTAGTACTTCATCTTGATTTTATTTAGCAAGACTATATAATAATTTTTACACAGTCCAATTCTTGAACATATGTAGGAACAGTATCGCTGCTAGTATAACAATTATATTTAATAAAACATGGCATTGTGTCATAACGATTTTTCAATTTTCCATAAACTAAATCGTGGTTATATTGCCAAATGACACCGTGAACATCCTTAAATTCAACAATGATATTTTCACCTAATCTATTTCTTCTAATAAAGAAACGATTACTTCTTTCAATTTCACTTGTTGATTCCATAATTACTAATTTTTCTGTTGATTGTGTTTTTTTATGAACTTCTTCTGATTTCAAATCATTATTTCCATACATTGCAATTTCTTCATCAGTGAATAAATTATTGTTGACATTTAGTACTTCAACATAAATATAATTTTCATCTAACTCATTAATTTTATATTTTATTATATCACCAGTTGTTTTTTCTAATAGAGAAACTGCTAGTGGATTTTTATAATGGAGTCTTCTAATTTCTAATTTATTTTTATATTTATTCGATTGATTTTCTGAAATTCTAAAATTAACTACCTCACTTGTTAAAATATATTTTAATTCAATGGTGCTCCAAGTAGTTATCTTGTTGTCTTCAATCTCTTCCTCTTCAACGGTTTTGTTTTCTGATGATACTATATAACGATTTCTATGTTTTGTGTACTTTATATAAATTCCAAAAACAATAATAAGAACTATTAATATTAACAAATGATTTGATTCATAAAACTCAGCTATTCTATTCATAATTATACTTTAAGATTAATATTTAATTTTTCAAGAAATCAACTTATTCCAAAACCCAACCTTTTTTATTTTATTATTTTCTAATTTAGAATAAAAATCATTATTATCAGGTTCTCCGTTACTAATGTTTAAACTAAATTTCACTCTTGACGAAGTCTCGCTAGCAAACATTCGCTTAATATCTTGGTCATTTTTATCAAATGACATTGTGTTATGAATATTCATACTGGCTGCCATTTTTTCAACATCATGGTCGGCACCAATATAAGTGAAAGTCCAATTTTGGTGTTTTAATTCATCCACTAGATTCTTAATCGCTAAACCAGTATACTCCTTGGAAGCATTTTCTTCCCCATCGGTAAGAATAGTGACCAATACGCTGTAATTTTCTTTTCCTTCCAAATGTTGTTTTAATTTTGAAATACTAAATCCCATAGCATCATAAAGTGGCGTCATAGAAGCAGGATTGTAAGAACTGTCATTAATGGCATCCAATTTATTGACTGGGTCAATGAAATGAAGAATTTTATTATTTAAATCATTGAATGACACCATTGAAATTAGATGTTCCTGTCCTGGAAACTGCACTTCAATTCCTTTTACAGATTGAACCAATTCATTAAAACCACTAATTATTAAAGATTTAATTGAACTCATAGAACCGCTCTCGTCTAAAATAATCAAATTGTGAACCTGATGTTTGTTTTGCATTATATATTGGTTTTAAGGATTTTAAAATTCAGAAATAGTAAAGGAATAAACATCCCTTATCAAAGTTATACTTCTAATAAAAGATTTTGTTACAATGTTTGAAAAATTATTTCATTTGCTTGTAAATTATTTTTATAAAATAGAAATGATGAATTAGATAACAGACTATACTATATGTATTTTGTCAAGTGTCAAATACCCTTAAACTGATTAAAAACCAACAATAACAAAGCTAATAGCATATTTTTTTGATTTATGTTTAAATAATAATCACAATTAACCTAAATTTTTATTGAAAATTCATTAAAAAAATGTACAAAAAGCACAAATAGCTATACCTCGAAGTGAAAAATTAACTACTAATATTCCTGTTTAAAATAATCCATTCTTACTTAATTTTACTTTGCACATAAAAAAGTCACACCAAAGCGGGACTAAAAAGTTGAATCTACAAAATATTCTTATTGTGAATGGCTTTCAAATGCCGCTTTCACTCCCAATCTGCAGTCACCGGGACTATTCGTCATTGCGAGCGCAGCTCGGCACTCTCACGAACCTGGACTTGCTGACTTTAACCGCATAAAAAGTTAAGAATATAAACTTTTTCTATAGCTTATTCTCATATATTCAATACAAACCACAACCACTGTTCTAAAATTGTGGTACACTATTTTAATAAATTAAGAATTAGTATTGATCTAAAATCCTGAAAATCATGCTGAAAAACGCTGAAAATAATCCCTATACCCCTAAATAATTTGGTTTTCTTATTTATCCCGTACGTCGCAAATCCTTGTATACTCTCAACTTCATGACCATAAACCAAATTTTTTTTTCTATCGAAGTGACGCAATAAAAAAATTATATTTAAATGTCTAATTATCAGTATCTTTATGATTATCTTTTTGTAAAAAGATAGCATTAGTGTTTACGCGCGAGGGAAATTGTTTATTTCTTTTTATCGTTCATAACGTCAAAAACTGAAAGCGCAAAGTAGCATCATATAGACAATATTAAAAGAACACATTAAATAGTGCCACTCAAATACCAAATAAATTAAAATAGGCTTAATATGGACTTACTTAAATCCAAAATATTTTTTTAACCCTAGTAATTATAGCAATGAAAAAGGAAAAACCAGAAGCATCGAATCCAGAGAAGTTGACTACAAGAGTAGACCCGCCTTACTTGAAAAGATTCGGAGCAGTGCCGACCAACGACAAGGTGGGACAAACCTTCGTAATCTCAGTGAAAAAGCCCTTGCCCAAAACCAAAGATTCTTAAATATGAAAAAGAAGACCACAAAATCAAGTACCGAGAAGATGGTTACAAGAGTAGACCCGCCATACTTGAAGGACTTCGACTCAGTACCGACCAACGAAAACGTGGGAAAAGTTTTTATAACTACGTTGAAAAAGCCATTGCCAACTTCGTCGAATCCAGATACGTCGACCCCGTACGTCGTACCGAACTACTTGATAAAATTAAAATCAGTAGCAACCAACGACAAGGTGGGGCAATCCTTCGTAATCTCAACGAAAAAGGGATTGCCTAAAAAGAAAGCAATAGACTTAACAAAAATCAGCTTGCCTCTGTCACAGACGGACTTCGAGAAATTACAGATATTGGAATCCACAGAAGCGATAGAACAAAAAGACTTTCCGAAAGAATTATGGGAAGCCTACGACAAAAAGGCAGGAGAAATAGCACAAGCGAGGTTGCAGAAAATGATAGACTCAGGGGAAATTTGGCGGACTGATTAGATAACCAAAAGGCGTCTGTAGTTAAAAAAACCATTGCCTAAAAAGAAAGAATCTTAAAGTTGAATCTAGTACCGAGAAGTTGAATACGAGAGTACAACCGCCTTACATGAAGGACTTCGGAGCAGTACCGAGCAATGACAAGGTGGGACAAGTTTTTATAACTACGTTGAAAAAACCATTGCCCAAAGCGAAAGATTCTTGAAGGAATACTTAGACTAAGCGAGGGTTTTTTGCAGGTGAATGAGATAATGGTTTTTTTAAAATATATTTTCTGTAACGATTAATTATTAAATCCAATAATCTCTTTTAGTCGATTAGAAATTAGTTTCCAGTTTGCATTTAGATTTATAGTTCTGATTTCAATCGTGTGGGTTTTGTACTTGTATTGCAAATCATAATCCTTTTCAATTGTAGGATAAAGAAGTATGCCTTTTGCATTTTCGGTTTTTGGGGTATTATCTTCTTGATTTAGTAAGTAACTGAATAATTGGTATAAATTATTTGATTTGATTTTCTCTTTATCATAGTTGATTACCATTGTTTCTCTATAATACTTAGCATCAATAATTATCTTTTCGGAGTTATTTTCTAATGTAATATCGGTTTCCATTTTTGGTACAAACTGAAAACCATCTCTTTCTTCATATTTAAATTGCCAGTATATAGTTTCCTTTTTTACAATGTTGTATTTGCTTTGCTCTATTTTATAAAAGTTTCTAATGAATGCCTCAAAGAGTTGGTTCATTTTACGTTCATCCCTAGTGAAATCTGTAAATTTATAATTCCCTTGTTCTTCTGATGGCAAGGTATTTTCATAGATTATCTGGCAAACATTCATCAAAAAGCCATAAAAACGATTGTTTCTATTTAACTTGATTTGGCTGAAAATGGAATTATTTAATTGAATTAATTCAATGCCTGAAAACATTCTTTGAAGCGTAATTAATTCCTTTTTTAAATCCTTATCAAGTCCTTTGGTTCTTGATAATGAATATATTGTAGAAACTAAAATTCGATTGGTTAAAATGTTTGAGGAAAAAGTATCAAAAGTGCAAATTGTTCTTTGCTTGAAAAGTAAATTGCTTTTTAAAGTCTGACTGATTTGAACTTTTCCTTTAACTCCTGCAATTTCATCTGTGAAATCTATATAACTCCTGTCAATACCTCTTTTGAGTAGTATTTTAGTTCCGTTAATTAGAATTTTAGCAAACAGGTCAAGTAACTCTGTTTTATCATCAACTGACACGTTTACACGCTCTTTCTCTTCCAGCTTATTCCAAGCATAGCATAAAAGATAGTATATATTTTCAATTGGAATTTGCATTGTTATTTTGAAAGTAATCTTATCATTTCTGAAACATTATTCAATTCATCAAACCAAATTTCTTCTAGTAAAGGTTTCAATTCAAAATCGATAATTTCTTGCCACCAGATATTTTCATCTTCCGTATTACTGAAATTACAAAAATAACTATGTCCTATTTGAAAACCTTCTCCAAGATTACTATCTGCTTTGATTTTTTCATTGACTTTAAATACTGATGAACTAATGTGTTCAATCATACTATTTGAAAGTCCATTTGAAGATAAGAAAGTGCGGAAGTTATCTCCATAATCAGGTTGTAAACTTATAAATGCAAATCGTCGTCTTAAAGCATAATCTACTATTGCCAGTGAACGGTCTGCTGTATTCATTGTGCCAATAATATATAGATTTTCGGGTACAAAAAAGCGGTCTTCTTCGTCTTCTGCATAGGTTAATTTTAAAGCATATTTTTCGGCTCTTTTATCTGCCTCGATTAACATCATCAATTCACCAAAAATCTTGCTTAAATTACCTCTGTTTATTTCATCAATAATAAAAAAGAAAGGTCTTTCGGGATGTGCTAATGCTCTTTGACAAAATGTATAGAAAATACCATCTTTTAAATCAAATCCTCCTTTTTGTGTTGGTCTTAATCCTTGAATGAAATCTTCATAGCTGTACGATTGATGAAATTGTACCATTTCAATACTGGCATCTTTTATTTCTTGCATAATTTCATACGCCAGTTTTCTAGCAATAAAAGTTTTACCAACTCCTGGTGGACCTTGTAGAATTATATTCTTCTTTCTTTTTAAAAGTGAAACGGATTTTAAAAATTGTTCTTCACTGATAAATGGCTTGTCAGCATCTTCAGAGAATTTGTATTTCTTTATGTTACTATGTTGCAATAGTTTTTCGCTAATAATATTTTTGTTATCTATTACTTCGCGAATTATATCGTATTCTTCTTCTGTTATTTTGAATAAGCTTCCTTGATTATTGATAAACACTTCACAGTTTTGTAAAGCAGGATTGTTTTTTAATTCATTCCAACTTACTGGTATTTCTAATTTTTCAACTAATTCAAATTCTATTTCTTCGCCTTTATCGGTGTTGTGAATACCTTTAGTAACTTCGTAGATTGCCTTGATTTGTTTGGTTGGTGTGCTTTCATAACCAATAATTATATCCCCAGGTTTAGCTTGCTCAAAATATTTGTATATCCTGCGCTTGTTTCCTTTCTCGTTGTGAGTTGTATAGGTTTGTAATTCACCTTCTTTATTATTGGAAATACTCCAAATTTTAGGATTAGCATTGAGCCACCAAAAATTTATTGGTTCTGCAATTTCAATTTCATCCAATTCTTCTATTTCTTCAACTGCATCCGTATTTATAGTTTGTTCGCTATTGAAAATTAAGTTTTGCTTTTGAAAAATAGGCACTAATTCCGGGTACAATCTAGCATATTCGCTTAATAGAAATTCCCAAGGTTTTGTTGGACTGAACGTATCTGGTCTGAAAAGCGTTTTGTAATCTTTATGTGTATTTGATTTGTATTGATATACTTTGTCTGTTAACCAGTTTACTTTTCTCCTATGATTGTAACCATTTGTATTTTTATCGTAGTAATAATCACTCTCTATAATTCCAATTCCTAAACACGTATTAACCCCTTTGTTTGCAAAAACTACATCGCTTTTGTTGGCAGTTTTAAAAAACCACAGATTTTGGGCTTGATTTGATTGACTATCAGCAGGTAAACCAGCTTTATTGAGCATTTCCTTGTAGTCCTCAAATTGATTTAGGTCGCCAATATTGATATTACTGTAATCAATTGCTGCAATACCATCATTATAAAATCCTTCCCATTCTGACGCTTGACTTCCTGGTGCAAACTTGAAATAATTTCTACTTTCTTTATTTAATTTTAGAATTTCGGATTTTACTTCTTCAAAATATTGTAATATGTCTGAATAACCGTTTACTCTTCTCAACTTGTCCGGCTTTGCATTTCTTAATGAATGACCAGCTAGCATTCCAGCTTTAGGGCTATTCTCCAAAGTAATAAAAAATTGATAGGCATCTTTATGAGAGTTTTTTATAATTGGATATAATGCAATCCAACATGTAACATCACCAAAATTAGATGGGCCTTGAAAATCAACTTTATGGTAGGTGTACTCTTTTAAGTCTAATTTTTGCAAAAGGTCTTTGCAAATTTGTTCTAAATAATTTTGAACATTTTCTTTTTGTTTTGTCCATTTATTGTAAAAAAAGGTATGCAAAATACCCCAAGGTTTTTGCCAATTTGCAAACATATCTCTTTTACCAACTGGATACACTAACAATTCATTTAGAAATGCTGGTGACAAATGTTTAAAGTATGCTACATCCTTATATCTAATTCTAGCTTTAACGTCATTAATAAAATCAGCATTGATAGGTACACGGTTCAAGATTTGTCTTGCGATTTCAGCACGCAATAAATTTACTGGTTGAAATCTGTTTTCAGGATTGCCATAGTCTCTGTAAACTTCGGTAATTACTTCTTCTGGCAAATTGTTTAAAGCCATATACAAAACATCAGGATTTTCTGCATATCCATTGTATTGCTTAGCTAAATCGACTATGTATTGAAATTGTGTTTGCATAATACTTTTTCTTTATCTGAATTTTGTAATAATTTATCTTCTACGATATCTCTTTGCATAATATTGAATATTGTTCCTTCAAAAAAATATTTGAAATTTTACTGTTTTAGTATTATTGCTTGTTATGTTTTTTAAAATTCTCTGCCTGTCCAAATATTTCCTTGAAGACCAATCTGGTGCCCGATTGCATCGAGTATCTTCTTACTTCTTTAAACCAAATATAGCGTTTTAAACGCGGCTCTTCTCAATTTTTTTTATTAACTGCGTTGCAAACGCTACGATTTTTTCTCTAATTTAAGTAGGTACTCGATGCAATCGAGCACAAGAGAATGTGGACAAACGAGCGCCAGTGGGGGTTAATAATCCTTATACTTCGGATAATCACTAGTTTTCCAAGTACAAAACAACCTTTCCATTAAGCCTAATTCCCGACTATTGCTTACTAGCTGTTATATGCCGTTACTAAAATATTAAAAACTCATTTTTTTTACTTAGCCACAAATATTTTGTTCGAAAGCGAATTCCACTTTCATCAGTATATTTAAGAGTTATTGTAAAATCCTTAGTTAATACTTCCTCATTTTGCTTCAAATAATTGTCTGCTTCAATATGATTTCCTTCAACGCTTTGAGTAACTTTTATCTTAAACTCTCTCATATCGTGAGGTTGAATAGGTTCAATTTTACCAATTTCACCTTTGACAATTGTTTTTTCGGGAATGTTGTTATATTCTACAACGATATTATATGCAGTGAAACTTGAATTATTTCGTATTTCTAAATTATAATGCCACTCAAGATCCCAATATTGATCAATATTATCAATCCCTAGTCTAATTACTTGTGGATTATTCTTTGTTAAACCATTTGTCCATCTTGCGGAATGTGTTTTTAAATGATGTAATTGCATTTTTGGACGTTTAACCAATCTCATTAACAAACTGATAATTGAACTACCACTCAAAGCAATTATCCCAATTAAAGGTTCAATTTCATAATTCTGTCTGTACCAAATGATTGATAAGATGAGTAAAATGATTTGAATTATAATTGAAATAGTTTGTGCTAAAAAATTCATATTTGTATATTTTCGGTTATATAATAAGTAGTTCTGGTGGCAATGGCATATAACGTTTCGCTGCTTTGAGATGGCTGGAAATTCGTGACCGCTCAATTTTCTGCTTAACGAAAACTTGATGCGAAACGGTAATTCCAGTAAACTCCAGCTATATCAAAACAGCTGTTGGCAGTCTGGGCTTTTATACTCAAAGTTTTTATTCGGTTTCTAATTTTTTGTCTGTAAACATATTTAATTGTTGTGTCGTGTCTATTTTTTTTGACTTCTTTCGATGACCAATTGTTTTTATTGGCTGATTGTCTTCGCCATAATTTGTTACATTTATGACTTCTCTTGATGTTTTAGTTTCTTCAGTTTCTATGTTTGATGTAGAAACTGTTTTAAGTTCACAATTTATAAATGTTCCATTGCTAAATTTTATTTGTTTTCCATAAACTTGTTGTAAAAAATCTTTGTCAGATATTTTAAAGTCTATTGGAATGTCTTCAAAGATACCACGCCAAGCGGGACTTTTTTTTCCTTGAATTAAAACAGGTGCCACAATATAAATTTTTGCTTCTTGGGTTTCTTCTGTTTTTTCTGTTGTTTCATTTATAATAAAACTATCGAAATCTTTTCTTTCAACAATAATTATTATCGGCTGAATTTTAGAATACGTTACTGTGGTTGTCTCAATTTTTGTGATTTCAGTTTCCTTTTTAGCAGATTTAAAAAAGATACTTTTTTGTTTACGCAAATCTTTATCATTACTGGCAATGTAATCGAAATCATTATAGGTTAAACTTCCAGTTTTTATTTGTTCTTTTATGCTTTGTAGGTTTTCTAGTTTTTTTGCAGTTTCATCAGTTTTGTGTTTTGCAGATGAAAATTTTGAATCAAAAAATTTGGTCGCAAAAATTGTGATTAAAGCAAGTGCAGTTGTGCGAATTTCTGGATTATTAACAGCTACGGTAAAAACGTCGATTAAACTTCCTTCTTTTCGAGGTTTGATTTTTATTTGTAAAGTGTCCTCAAAATATTTTTCAGTGCTTTTAATTACTTTAATAAATTGTCTTTCACATTCGTTGAAAACTTCCGCGTTCATAGAGTGCAAATTTTCATCTTCAAAGCAATAGCGAAGTTGGATTGTTAAAGCTTGATTTGAACTTTCTGTTTTCATTTCCTTTTTTTACGCTATTTTTAGCTTTTTCAAAATATTTGGTATTCGGAGTTTTAATTTTTGAGTAATCATATTCTTTAGCCTTGCTGCCAACTAGTATATATATTCCTTACGCCTGTAAGGTATTGTATTTATTGGTAATCCTTAATTTTTAAAACCCACTAGTACAACATAAGTACAACAAATCAGAATACTTTTACTTGACTATAGATCCCAATATTATCAAGCTGTGCTTGGCGGTTCATCGTTTGATATTCTGCTAACTTGCCACAATAATAATGTTGGGTTGCTTTAGCATACCCATTTTGTAAAAGTAATTCATTTAAACATATTCCACCAGGCAAAATTACATACCCTAATTGCCTGTTCCAGAAGTCGTAATAGTTATCCTGTTCAGTAATGATAGTTACAACCGTTTTAGGCGGTGCAACCGACAAAACGAAGTGCAAGGATTGCAAACCAAATTGGAGCAATAATTGGGCAGGCAAACTGCTTTTCTCTTCATCCTCTTTCATCTTCCTGTTAATCTTTACTTCTGGTGCATCCAAGCCATAAAGACGGATTTCTTTTTTCATTTGGGTGAAACGATGGCAAATGATGATGCTATCGCCATCAAGGACTTCTTCAATTTGCCAGTGGGATTCCACTATGTACGGTGCTTTTGCGTTGTATTGCATTGATTTACAGTATTTTAAGTTATTGATATTCAAAGATAATCATTGAACTTTGTTACTGCAATTGCAAGCAAATATTAACTTTTAAAAATTAGAAAAAATGGCAAGACAGAAAGGTGTTATTAAGTATGTCGGAACTCTTGGAGACATCCGACACTTCAAAATTAAAGGACAAGAAGGTTACTTCGCCGGAATGGTTGGCGGTCCTAGTGGTGATCAGGTAAACACTGCACCAGAGTTCGAGAGAACTCGTGAGAATATGAATGAATTTGGCGCTTGTGCCAAAGCCGGGAAAGCGGTTCGAACTGGCTTATCTCAAGTGATGAAACAAATGGCCGACAGTCAAGTTACAGGAAGATTAACTTCAATTATGAAGAAAATCAACTTGGAAGACCAAACTGAAGCTAGGGGCTACAGAAAAATTGAAATCAGTACCCAACGTAATTACTTGAAAGGTTTCGAGTTTGACAAAAACTCTTCTTTCAATGGCATTTTCAATGCTCCTTACTCATTAACTCATACAGTTGGTAGAGAAAGCGGAGAGTTTGTAGTTGCTGATTTTAACCCAGCTAATTTGGTGAGTGCTCCATCTGGTGCCACACACTTCCGTTTGATTAGCTCTCTTTCAGTAGTGAGTGATTTTGAATACAACGCTACCACAAACAGCTATGATCCGATGGATGCAGCTTTGAATGAGATAAGCGATATTCAATACAGTGACTTTTTGGATTTGTACGCTCCAGTTCCTGCTACAACAATTGTTGCAACTTTACCTAATGGAGCAGTTCCAACGGTAAACACAACCGTTTTGCAGTGCATCGGAATTGAGTTCTACCAACAAGTAGGTGGAAACTATTACTTGTTCTCCAGTGGGAACTGCTTGAAAGTCGAGGACGCTTTCTAGAAAAACCCTTGAAGGATCCCTCGCCAAAAACGAGGGATTTTTTTTATCAACTCCTTAAAACAAAAATAATGGAAAATAAAATAATCAGGGTCGCCCAAGGCAAACAAAGTACATTGAGCCAATTGTATATCAACGGGATTTTCCAATGTTATTTGTTAGAAGATAAAATCAGGGAAGTGAAGATTGCTTCACAAACTGCCATTCCTACAGGTATTTTCGAATTAAAACTGAATACTTGGGGAGCAAAAAATGTGGATTACAAGAGAGTTTTTGGAAATCTTCACCAGGGAATGATTGAGATTTCGGGTTTACCGAATTTCAGTTTTGTCTATATCCACGTCGGAAATACTATAAAAGATACTGCCGGTTGTCCGCTTTGTGGTTTTGGTTTCCAATTTGCTGAAGGCGATTTTCAAGTTACCCAAAGTATAGCAGCTTACAAAATGATTTATCCCAAGTTGGTTGCATTGGCAAAGGATCCTACTAACAAATTTACCATTGAAAATAATTTTCAATTTTAAAAAGCAAATCCAATGGAAAATATTAATGCCATAGCAGCACTTTTTGGAACACTCATCACCTTGTTACTCTCGGTTGTGGCTTATTTTATCAAGCAATTACACACTGATTTCAAGAGTATGGAGAAAGATTTGATTGAAGTAAAAACGATGGCTTTAATCATCAAAACCGAGTTCAAAAGCGGGAATGATTTACTTAACCAAAAAGTAGAATACATCGAAAAAAGAGTACACAATTTAGAATTATCAATTTATAAAAATCAAGATTATGAAAAATAATAAAATGAATTTGGCAGAAAGAGTTTTGGCACCAACTCCAAAATGGTTTAAAGTTCTTCGAACAGTTGGGATTGCCTTGGCATCCGTTGGCGGAATTATCATAGCTTCTCCGGTTGCTTTGCCAGTTGGCTTGGTAAGTGCAGCTGGTTATTTGGTTCTGGGCGGAAGTATTATTTCAGTAGTTTCTCAAACTGCTGTAAAATCGGAAGAAGAGCCAATAACAAACCCTTAAAAACGGTTAAAAACCACATTGAAAGCTCCATTATTTGGGGCTTTTTTCGTTTATAGCAGTTAATAAATGTGGATTGCTTTGCTTTTCTCCGTTTTATTTAAGTGGTGCAATCATATTGCACTTATGCGTTAGTTTGCTTGGGAATAAGGTGCAGACAATCCTAGTCCGCAAGGACCAGGATTGTTTTATTTTCTACAATAACGGTATAAAATGGCTCTGCGGATGTCATTTATGAGCATCATATCCTCTTTGTATTGCTTTTCTTTTTTCTCCAGAAGTTTGAGAGCTGCAACATTTTTTTGGTGCTGCTCGTGCTCCACCATCATCAAACTGGCTTGTGGATTGAATTGTTTTTTGAAATCTGGAAGACGCAAAAACGAAATAACAGAACCTACTAAATACTGATGCCAGAATTTTGTTTGCCATAAACTATAAGCAATGAAAAATAGGCTTTCGCAGTCCTCTTCGTTTGAAAAAATGATAACAAAACTGTTAGTAAATGGCGTTTTTTGTGGCTTTCCGCTGTTCATCCCCTTGTTAAGTATGAATAAATGGGGTTTTGTGTAAACGGTGTCTTTTCGGTGGGTCTTGATGATGAAATTTAGCATAACATTCGGCTTTAAAAATTGGTTAGATTTTCAATTTTCCACAGGGTTTCGGTTGAAAGACCAATGTGCTTCGCTACGCTCCGCCCATTAAATTTTTCAAAAGAAAAAAAAGGAAAAAAAAGAAAGCCATTCGTTCAAGTGGAAGGTTTCAAAAAAGCAAGTTTTTTTGATAAAATACTACCCGATATATCATCGGAAGTGTGGACGTGAAGTCGGAATTGAATGTTGTTGCGAACCGTTATGGGTGGAGATTTTATCAAAAACCGGAGGCTTGAACTTGCTTTTTTGTAAACCTGGAACTTACCTTTGCCTTCTTTTTTTTTATTTTGTGTTTTGATTTCATTTACCAATCGTCATTGTATAATCGGAAGTTTTGTTAAGGAAAGGGAGTTGATTTGGAAAAGGGTGGTTTTCGGAAAGTGTGTGGATTTTAAAAACAGAAAAAAGAAATATAAAATCCATTCCTATTATTTTTCTGTTTTAAAAATCCATACTCTTTCTTGGACTTGATTTTGTGGGTATTGAAAATCACTTTACGGAGTTTTTCAATTTTATAGTACAGGTTTTCAAGTGATTTTCAATACTTACAAAAACAATGAAAAAATAATACCTAGTGCGATGGGGCAGTAGCGCAGGCAAGTGTGTGGTTTTTTATTTGCTTACTGGGGTGGTATTGATTGCTTTTGTGGAAAAGTCGATGCCATAGACTTGAAAGAAAGACAATGCTTCGGGCTGGTCAACTTTATATTTAGGAACGGTATGGCATCGGCTTTTCCGCTGAAGCAATGACTTCATATTTTCTGGCAAATAAGAAACCACACTCTTGCTGGCTTCTCTTGATTTTGTGGGTGTTGCAAATTGCTTATTCCTATGTCGTGAATGTTAGAAATGGTGGTGATAAGCGATTTGCGACACTCACAAAAACAATGCAAATACTTACCGATTTACGCATCAAGTTGCTAAAAACAGTCAACGCAAATGTTCTTGAAAGTAGATAGTTAGGAAAAATTTTCTATGAAATTGCGAAGGTTCTTAAAGACAGTGGCGAAGGGCAGCATTTTTTATTGCAGGCCGGTGCGAGGAAGCAATTAAAAATGTTGTCCTGGAGCCACTGGCAAGCGCGTTGGGTGTGGCGGCTGTTTTACATAAATGATATTATAGCTTCATTGCAAAAACCAAAAAAACAATATAAACGCTTTGTAATGAACTATAATACTCAATTATGTAACACAGCTTGGGGGAAAAAATTACTGGCGCAAGTTGCGAAGCGTACGTGTTTTTTTTAAAAACTGTGCCAGTAATTTTTTTTGGAGCGTTGGCAAAGGAGTGCCTTCTGAAATGTAAAACGCCCTTTTAACCACCGAACGAGAAAAGGGTGTTCTCTTTATTGAAAACGTAATTAGCGAAATGAAGCAAACAAAGATGTGAGTTTAGGAATACTTGGACTAAACGAGGATTTTGTGCAGATGAATGAGATAATGACTTCTAATTATCTCTTCGTTTACTTTGGAATAATGACACTATTAAACCTATTCCTACTATCAAATCAACAACATTCCAGATTGTTCTACCTAAAGCAATTTTTATAAATGGTTGAAATAAAATTGCTAATCCTATATAAACAAATGCTTCGTTCTTTTTGTTGACTTCATTGGAAGAATAAGCTAAATATGCAAAACCACACATCGAAATAAATCGAACAAATTGGTAATAACCATAAGGCATATTAAAAAGACATAAGAACAATGCTATTGCTAATCCAATTTTAATAATAGAATTATTCATTTTCTAAATTCTCTAAATTGATCTGCTCAAATTGTGGTAATTCAACGGAACTTAAATAGTTATTGACTAATTTATCTAACTCACTTTCTGTATTAATATCTTCCTCTAAATAATATTCTAAATCAGGATAAGTAGCTAAAATGTTTTCATCAGTCACATTTAAACATTTGCGCATTGCTTTAAAAAATTTTATCTCTGAATATTCAACTTTTTCGTCAGCATTAATGGTATTAAAAGCAAAGTCTATTATGTTTAACTCTTCTTCTTCTGTTAAAACAGTCTTGTGTAGTAAATTAAAATAATATTGAATAAATTCTGAACCACGTTCATTAATCTTCGCTAATAGAATATTGATTTCTTTCGCAAAATCAAAGTCTATAAATAGAGGTGATTGCTTACACATTTTTTTTATCAATGCAACTTCTCTTTTGTCAATATTTCCATCAGAAGCCATACAACAAAATGCAGTTTTTAAAAGTAATTTGTCAAAAGTGATTGTTTCCATTTTTTTTATTTTTTAAAACCTATTATTGGACGTTCGTTTGTTTTATTATTTATCGGAGTGTTTTCTCCATCCATTTTTTTTCTTAGCTCTTCGTATTTATTTAGTTCTTTTATTGAAACGGATGGTTTGTAATTTTTAATGATATTTTCAAGTGTTTGCATAGTTATTCTTCCTTTAATTTTTAAGGCATTTCTGGAAGCATCATTTACTAAAAGTTCTATGTCAGCAGCTACAAAGTTATCTGTTAACGTTGCTAATTTTTCATAATCCATACCAAAGTCAATCGGTCTTGATTTTAGGTACATTTCAAACATAGCTTTTCTTGCTTCAAAATCAGGTGGCGATAAATAGAATTTTTTATCTAATCTACCTGCTCTTAAAATAGCAGGATCAATCATATGAGGATAATTAGTAGCACCGATTATGAATATTCCTTTTTCACCTGTTCTATCCATTTGGGCTAGCATTTCATTTACAGCACTTTTAGACATTTCGTGAGCATCACTATCTCTGTTTGGAACTAATTCGTTCATTTCATCAATGAAAATAATAGTTGGTGCATTTTCTTCTGCTTCTTCAAACATTTTTGCAATGTTTTCTTGAGTAGCATTAACATAACGACTTTTTAATGTTGAGGGTTTTATTAACATAAAATTGAAACCCACTTCTTCTGCAAAATGTTTTGCAAAAAAAGTTTTACCACAACCAGGTGGGCCAAATAATAACATTCCATTTGGAATAGTTACTCCATATTTTTCATACTCTTCCGGATTACGAAGTGCATCAATAACATCAACTTGAAGTTGGTTTTTCAAATCTTGCATTCCTGCAATGGCACTAAACCCTTTTCCTTTTGCTACTGAACTATATGTTGTTTTCTTCTTAGTAGGTTCTTTATCGGATTTTTGAATTTGAATTGTATCAATATCATTAACAATTACTTCGCCTTTTAGTGCTTTTATAAATTCATCAGCTGAACTAAATCTAATTTCCGTATCTGGATGTAATGCTTTTTTAATAATATTGGTTATATCATCATCGAAATCAATTATATCATCAGAAACATTAGGGAATTTTATTTTTTTATTTCTTTCTTCTACAATTTTATCTTCCAATTCAGAGTGTTTCCCTTTAAATTTTGAGACATCAACTATCCAAGGTAATGAATTGTAAATCAATTGATATAAAACTATACCAACAGAAAATATATCAGATTGGGGAGAATAAATATTATGAAAACATTCAGTCGCCATAAAATTGGGATTTAAACCCTCTTTATTGAAAATCTTTGATGATTGATGAAATTCTCTAGCATAACCAAAATCAATGATTTTTGTTTGTGGATTGCCTTGTGCTAAATCTAACATTACATTTTGCAGTGTAATTTCGTTGTGAATTATAGGGTTGGCTTGTTGATGCAAATATTTTAAACCTTCAAGTATTTCAATAATTATGTTTTTAATATCATAAAGGGACTTATATTTTTCACGAATTATCTTTTCAGATAATGTTTCCCCAGCTATAAAATTTAGAACCAAATAGGCATATTTTTTATTTTCAATAACAACTTCACCACTGTCTTTGTAAGTAACCAAATTTGGGTGTTGAATTGATTTTACTAATTCTATTTCAAGAATATTATTGTTTACATCAAAGGCAGATTTATGTAATTGAGAATAATTAAACAGCTTTAAGAAGTAAAGTTTCCCATCATTTCCTTTAACTCTATAAGTTTCGGCATAGAAACCTTGCTTTACGAATAGTAAAACTTTGTAATCATCATTTATAGAAAAGTTTTTCGACAGCATCTATTTTCGTTAGTTTCTAATTATCTAGTTAATTTACCCGTTAATTTTTCAGCATCGTCTCTATCCATAACATCCAATATTTGAATTAATATCGGTCTTAAGTTAGAAACATTACCGTTATTAATAGATTGAATGGCTTGGTTTAATAAGGTTCTCGCTTTATTACTGTCTTTCCAATTTGTACTTGAAAAATTAGAATTAATATTATTAATCATAGAAATGTCCATTTGGGGTCCAGCTAAAATATCTCTAATATTAAAATCCAAACTATCTATTTCTTCGATTAACTCTTTGGCGTGAATTACACTTTTCTCTTTTATGATTTGTTCAATTTTTACTTTGAACTCTTGCATATGAGCATCGATAGCTTCCATTTTTAAATCTCCTTCATCATCGTTGTTTTTAACCTTATTCAGTAATTCTTCTAATTCATAAAAGTTTTCTTTTAACTCTTTTTCCACTTTTGGCCATTCGGTTTCACTATCCAATTTGTCTAATGCTCTTAGTTCTTTTAATAAATTATCTTGAACTTCAAGTTTACCGCTGTCACCACCACCTTTATGTTCTAATTGCTCTGTTATACCATTAATGTTAGTAATAATCTTTTCAACTTCTTTTGAATTGTTTTCTTCCTGTAATCTTTTAGCTGTTTTTCTTGCTTTTCTGATTTCATTTTCCAACCATTCTTTACTAACGGACTTACCTTGTATTATTTCTACCGTTTGTTGTTCTGTATGGTTTAAATAAGGGAAGTAAATAGATACTGTCATTTGCTCGGAACGATCCACTTTTAAAGTAATTTCAACATCACTACCAGCTGGAAGCAATGAAGGTAAATCTTCACCGTTAATTCTTATGTCGTTTATATGAGTACTATGAATAGCCGTTGTCCCTTCAGCGTAGTAATCTCCTTGATAGATAGGAATGATGATTTCATCCGAACTTATTCCGGGACGAATATCTTTTTGTGTTTTCAATTTTTCAGTTATTCCAGTTGCTGGTAATGTTTGATTTTTTTCTAATCCCTTTATAGCTGTTAATAAATCCTTTCCTTGTATACGGTCTGTAATTTCAATTGCAATATGATAGGGTAAAGTTGCTTGCCCTGGATTAATTCCTTGTAAAATATTGAAGGTATTTGGTTGGCATTCTAATTTGTTACCTTGTTCATCATACAATATAACTTCAAATGTATTTGAGGCTCCCGAATTTAATTGGACATCAACTAAAGTAGCTCTTTCACTAATTTGTTTTTTACCACTTGACCAAGCTTTGTCGCCACGAACCACATCTGCAAAAACTTTATCTGGAATAGTGCCTTCAGTTTTTTCTTTAAGGATTTTGATGTTTACCATTTCTTCCTCCTCAACTGTTGTTGCCTCGTGTTTAATTTCTAATTGTAACTTTGTAGTGTCTCTACTTTGTTCCATCACTTCATCTGAAACAGAAATAGTTGAAGCAAACAATGCAGCACCAGAAGCTACAGAAGTCATTGGGTCAATACTTGTATTGATTTTATCTGTGATTTGCTCTTTTAACATTTTTCTCAGAATTGGAGAATATGTTGGACCTCCAACCAATAATAAAGTAGTTAATTGAGAACCTTTAAGATTATTTCTTTTTAATAAATCTTTGCAAATATCAATTGATTTTTGGAAAATTGGAGCAAAAGTAGCTTCCATCATTGATTGATTTACTTCAATATCTAATGTCAGTTCTTGTCCTTCTTCATCTTCTAAAGGTAAATCTCCTAAATCAGTCAATATATTATGTTTATCCTTAAATGACATTTGAATTTTACATTCTTCTGCAAAATACTTAACAGAGTTTCTCAGGACTTCCTTTTGATTTGTATTAGAAATTGTATCAGTAAAAGAGAAATTATTTTCTATATATGGTAAAATTATATTGTCAACTATAGCTTCATCAAGATTTTTTCCGCCTAGCCAGTTATCACCTTCAGTATCGACAACTTTCATAATTCCGTCTTCTACTTTAATCAAAGCAGCATCAAAAGTTCCACCACCAAAGTCATAAACCAACCACATTCCATCTTTATTGTCAGCATCAAGACCGTAAGCCATAGAAGCAGCAATCGGTTCTTGCAACAATTCAATATGCTCGAAACCTGCTAATTTACCTGCTTTTACAGTAGCATCTTTTTGAACCATTGTAAATTTGGCTGGTACTGTGATTACAATCGATTTTACAGGTTCGTCCGTAATAAATGATTTTAATTTCATTAATACTTCAGCAGATAATTCTTCTGAAGTAAAATCTTTGCCCATATTAGAGCTAGGAAATTTTGCGTCATTTCCCATTGTTCTTTTAAATTCAATGTAAGCGTTTGAATTTTCTTGCTTTAATGTTTTAAGTGCTCTAATTTTATCAGCTTTTAAAACACTAAAAGCAGGATCGCCAACTAGAATGTCCTTTTTCTTATTTATGCTAACACAAGAAGGAATAGTGTCCTTTAAAGTGTCCGATTTTTTAATTACTGGTTTGCCATTTTCAATTCTTGCAATAGCAGAATTTGTAGTTCCTAAATCAATTCCAAAGTCTATTTTTGTTCTCATTTTATACTTATTTATTGACCAACTGAAACTTCTACTTGAGCCGATTGTATCATCACTCCTTTATAGTTTACTTGTGGTTTGATTATTTTAGTTATTATTTCAATTCCTTTTTCTAAATTTTCATCCTCAACCATATTTGCTATCATTTTCATTCTCGGATCAAATGGTTTGTTAAGTATCTCAGGCATATCATAACCATTTGCAGCAAAAGTATCTTCAATACGTTTTACAGATGCCGATAGTTGTTTTAAGCCTTTGGTATTGGGATCCATATTAGATAGGTTTTTATTAATACGAACAATTTCATCAGCAACTTTTAATGATAGTGAATGGTCAATTTCTTCCGATTTATTGGCTGGAATTTTAGCTCGTTCTTCTTGAACTAATTTTAATTGTGTTTCTAGAACTTCCGTCAATTTGGTGTCTAATTTAATTCCTTCTTCTTCAAGTGTTTTCTTAGTTTTGCTAATTTGTTCTTCAACATCTGTTTTGTCAGTAGTTTGGCGTTTACTCACTAACCAGTATACAAATCCTGAAACAATAATTGCTCCCAATATTCCAATAATTGACCACAAAGAATTTTTACTCAATGAATTATCAACCTGTGTGAATTTTTGATTTGTTGTTGTTTCTGAATTAGCTATTTTTCCATTTAACTCTGAATTCGTATTTTGAATATCGGAAGCATTGGATTGCACTTTTTGATCAAGAGTTTCGAGTTTTTGAGTAACTGTAGCCACTTTAGAATTTATTGAACTGATTTCAGTTTTTAGTTTATTATTCTCGGATTGAAGCGATTGCGTTTTTTCTTTTAAGGACTGAACTTCTTTTTGAAAATCTATAGTTTTAGCTTCTTGAGCAAATGAGCTAATTGATATTAAAATTGCAAGGCAACTAATTATTTTATTTATCATATTCATAGTTTATTATTTATGTTTTTACTTTGTTAGGTAGCCAGTTGCATTTAATTCATTCGATCCATTGTAGTAATAATTAATCTTTATTTTATTTGAGTTGATTATAAATAATTCAGCTCTTAAATTATTAACACAATTATTTAGACCAGTGTAGATTTTTTCTTTAAATACAATATTTCCAGGTTCATTATTTATTAGAATTAAATTTCCTTTACATTCAAGATCAGGATATTCAATTTCGTAAAGATTATTATATGAATTTATATTAAGCTTTATATTCCAAGATGAATTGTCATCAAATTGTTGACCAGTACCATACCATACTCCATCAATGTCTTCTAATTTTAAATTTGATTGAGTTTCATCATAGGAAACAGCAGTGCTGTCAACTATTCCGGCATTTTGAATTGAATTATCATAAGTTGTATCGACAATAGCCGCCACAGTATCAATTGCTACTGCACTTGTATCTATTGCAGTGTCATAATTTATGGTATTATCATAATCATTTTTGCTTGCTGAACCACACATATTGGCTACTATTACAAAGAAAATAATTACTCCTACTACTTTTACCCAATCCGGAATACCTTCACTCTCTGGCTGTCTTGGAGCAGAATAAGTTGAAGTTGGTCTTGATGATGGTGTGCTTGCATAAGAAGGTCTTGAGGGACTACTTGACGAAGATGTGCCATAACTTGGCGTACTAACATCTAACTGGTTACAAAGATTTTTTAAAGCATTTTTATTCTGGCTAAATCGTCCTGTTTTATAATCATACTCCATATCTAAAGTGCCAATTAAATTGGTCACTTCCCATCCAGCTCTTAGCGCAGTCTTTATTTTATTTAAAGTTCCGTATCTGTCTACAGCAATTTTATACTCGAAATTATCTTGAGCATTGTTTACTTCTTCAATAATATAGCTTTGTGCCTGGCTAGCAACACGTGTTGAAAGCTTTAAATACATTTCGTCAGAAGCTCCTAGAGTGTTTTTTATGTTGTCTAAAAGGGGTTTACATAAGTTAATTAATATTCGTGCATTTGCAATTGTTTCTGCATTTCTTTCAAACCTATCGAATATTTCAATTAACGCTTTTAAATCCGCACTTATTCTATTGTGCTTATCTCTTCCCGGTTTTTCATCAATCCATTCTTGGAGATTTTCTGTATTTTCTTGACATCTTTGAATTGCAATACTACCAACAGCAAGTTTTTTTGCTTTCTTGAATAAATCCATTGCTTTAGCACTTGGATCAGTATCAGTATCTCTGAACTTTTTAAAATAAACAATTCCACATTGTAATATTTCATCCGAAAGTTTATCCGAGATAGAAGTAAATTGAATATTGCTTTTTCCTAAAATATTTTGAATTGTGATTATTTTTTCACTTCCTGTTGTGTAAAGGCTATTTCCTAAAACATATGCCTTACTAGGACTTACTTTTCTTACTACTTTATTTTCCTCAATTAGATTTTTAACAACTTCAATTGGCTTTGAAACGAAATTATTTAAATAATTTTGCTTTGCAGTAAAATTAATTTTTGAAATACATTCAAGATACCAATCCACAAGGGTTGCATCCACTTTTTCAATTTCATTATAAACTTGAGTTAAGAAGTAGATTTGTAAACCTTCTTTAGATACTTTATAGGTTTCGTCGGAAGAGAGTTTAATGAAATCATTTATAAAATCGCTATCTAAAAACTTTAATTTTAGAGTAATTCCCTTCTCAAGGTTATTTTTAGAAATTGTTGATTTCTTAAAAGCACTATTTAAATAATAAGTGGAAAGGTTTTGAAAAGCTGATGCATTTCTTTTGGTAACTTCTTCTGCTGCTGCCAATTTAATCCAAACATCTATGGCTTGTTTAGCTTCTTCTTTAGATGCTTTTAATGCATCAAACATTGGCTCATCTGTTATAGCATTCCCATTATAAAACCAAAATAACGAAGCATTTACACGGTCATTATTCAAGTTTAGTTTTGAAATGGCATCTTCTACATTTTCAATATTTCTATTTAAAGAACCAATAATTGGAAAACTAAAATCTTCCGGCACTTCTTGTTGAGCACCAATATACATTTTGAGTTTCTTAGTTTTAGTATGTTCGTCCCTTGTTGAAGTACCAACTAATGTTCCTATTATCCTATATGGGTTGTTTTTGATTATATCCATTTCTAAATCACTTTGTAAAACTCTGTTGAAATATTGCTTTTAATTGTAAATTTTGAACTTCTTATCCTCTAGTCGTAGTTATATAAAACTGCCAAGAATATCCTTGATTACTATTTAAATTTTCTGTTCCTATGTATGGAATTACACCAGGTGCAGAAGCTCTAAAATCATATTCTCCGGGATATAAATTAATGTTTTTTGTTTCATATGGGCTGAAATGATATAACTCTGTATTTAATTTCAAGGTTAGGGTTTTACTTGTATTGTTAAATATTTTCACTTCGGAGTTGTAATTTGAAGTTTGACCACTAGGCGTAAAAACACTTTCATTACTTTTACTAACCAGTTTGCCAACTTTTACATAGGATTTATGAACATAACCCTCTCTGTCAGTAGCTATATCTATGACATTATAGTAATCATTTTCTGTTTCAAGAGAAACAATAAAGATTTGGGTTTTTGGTTTTAATGAACTGATGATATTATCATCGCTACTAGATCCTTCTCTAAAATTTACTTGTTTAGTAATTGTGCCAAGGTAGGATTGGCTGTAGATTGCTGTTGATATTAAAATAAAAAAGATTAAAAGCAGTATTTTTTTCATAGTCATAATGTTTAATCTATTTTATTTAACAAGATTTTAATAGTCTCAAAATTAACATTTTTTTTAACATTTAAAATGCATTTGAAAGAATAATAATGTAACTAAGTGAATTTTTTTATTTGGTGTAAAGCTAAATCCTTTTAAAAATGTTTCTTTACGGTTTTCCTCATTTTGAAAAAGTTTTATTTAAATTAATAAAACTTTTTCAAATTAGTCCTTCGACTATGCTTAGAATAGGCTACGAAGAAAACAAATATGTGAGTTTAGGAATACTTGGACTAAACGAGGATTTTGTGCAGATGAATGAGATAATGAGTTTATATTCTAGCACTCATTTTAAAAGAATACAGGTTGCAAACCGACAAATACTTCTACAAAGCCAAATACATTCCTTTCTTGGTCATATATTCCTAGAGGTGTTTCAAGATTTACTAATTTACTTTTATAGAAATTGACAATTTTTGAAAAACCATAGGTTTTACTATAAATAATGTTATTCTCACTCCAGTTATTTAATTCTCCTTTTAAAACTTTTACATCGGAATTATACTGATTTAACCAATTCAAATACTGTTTATATAAAGCAATAATATTTATAAAAATTTCAGATTTTACAAATGAATTCAAGTTTAGTTTTTCGATGTAATTCTCTAAATCCTTTGTAAGTGTTTCAAAATCTTCATTGTTTCCAAGGTAATGGAATATGTTTAACAGTAATAATTTTTTAGTGTCTTGATGATTTATGGTCCAATTATAATTTAAAATAGTACAAATACTTAATAATTTTAACCTTCTTTTTTTCTCAACCCAAACGGCATTTTCCTTGTCGTCTTTGATTTCAACTTGTTTTGTAAGAAGCAATAAATAAGATCCTAAACCGTCTTTTAGAAAATCATTTATACAAAGGTGATTGCTCTCATTACTCCAAAATCTAGGTGAAAAATAAGAGTGTGTAAGTGTTTGGCTTGCTGTTTCGTCAACATATTTAATTTTAATAGCTGCTTTGTCTTTTACATATTCTTTGAGCGCATTAACCTTATTTTCATTGATTGTATAACTGACCTCATTTTTAAGATTACCCACTTGTTTTTCAAGCTTTTCAATTAAAAATTGTTTTTCAATAGAGTATAAAGCATTACTATCTGAATATTGTAATTTTAACAATGATCTATTTTCAAAATAGCTTTCGTGTCTTTTCTTTAAAATAATGTGAAACCCAATTAATAGTGCATTTAGTTGATGCAATGTAGCTAAGCTGTTAGCTTCTGGAAGTTTTATTATTTTTAAATGATTTGCTTTTTGAGGATATAATGATTTTGTGATTTTTTCTATTGTTTTTTCAATTTTATATCCAATTCTCAAACCTGTTTCAAATGGTATATCAATTCTTTTTGTTTGAATACTTTGTTCCTCATCGTCTAAACCATTTACTCCAGCAACTAAAGCAGCATCTTCAATACTTTCAGAAACATCTTCTACAGAATTTGCTTCAAAATTTAAACTATTAAGAAACTCCTCAATCCGTGAAGTTGTATAATTATTAAAGCTTTCGTTCCCAATAAAATTAGCACTATTTTTATTGAATTCTTCTTCTGATATTGCTTCAACTTCTTCAATATCTTCTTCCTCTTTTTTATTATTCTGAACGTATTTAGAATTTTTATTTTCACTAAAATCAGACTTTAAAGAAATAAAATCAATCAATTCTTCTAATTCAAAATCACCAAAAAAATCAGAATTTAATAATGAGTTGAAATGAGCAATTCTAGCATCGGGATTGGTATTTAATAGAAATGCTTTTTGATGAATTAAAGCATAATTAGATATTCTTTCCGAAGTGTTAAATACTGCTAATCTGAAAGGTTTTATAAGATTTAAGTTTTCAATATTTATGATGTTTTTTTCATTTAAACAATCAATATATTGACTGAAAACATTTAGTCCATTAGCATCTTCAATGCAAATATTTACTTTTGTATCGAGTTTACTTTCAACATAAATAGTTATTTCATTTCCATCGATTTCAACATTATTTATGAAAACTGAATACTTAAATTTTTCATTTTCATTAGATGCAATTTGACCTATGAAATCATAATCTTGAATTAAATAATTTCCTTTTTTGGGAAAATTAATACCCAATTCTTTGAAATAATCTTTTGGTTTTTTGTTGTGAGTTAGAATTGAAACTTCTGCATTTATTGAATTATTTGAATTACTACCAAATGCTTCGTTTGTTGCATTAGCACTTCCAAAAAGGAAATAGGTTTCATTTTCATATTCAAATTGAATTGCTTTAGCGTGCAACCTATTACTATTATACTTTTCAGCTCTTATCAAATTATTCCAATCTGAAAACTCAATTTTATGCTTGTTTTCATATTTATAAGGAACTGAACCATACATAGGATCAACGATACAATGTATTTTTTCTGGTTGGATATCTTGGATTAATTTATCTAAAAAGGAACCATTAGTATTGTAGTATGGCGAGAGTATTTTTATGAATTTAGGTTTCTTTGGTAATTTATTAACAACTGATTTATAAATACTTTCTTCTTGATAGGTAAGAAGCATTTCGAAAGTTTCGTCTTTATTTACAACCGTTTTAATAGTACTATCATTGTCTAATAAATTATTAAACCAATTTGAATTTTCTTTTATCCAATTTAATTTTAACCAGTTGGTCCCAAATACAAATGTTTCTAGTTTTTTTAAATAGGAAGCTGTATCTATAAAAAAAGCCTCTGTTGCTTTATCTGTTTCCGTAATATGAAAACTTCCCCAAATTTCTTCATTGGAACTTAAACCGGAACTTGTTAGATTACCAGAACCAATTGCTAAAAAACCTTTTGTTTTACCTACTGCTAATAATACTTTTGGGTGAAACGCTCCAATCATTTTGATTGGCGTAATACTATAACCAGCTTTGTTATCCAGTAATTCACTACCAACAAAACTATTTATTTGCTTTTCAAACTGATAAGCATCTACATAGATATTGATATTTGTTATTCCTGCTTGTCTTAATTTTGGTAAAACTCTTTGCTCAAAAAATATAAAATCGAATGAAAAACAAGTTATTATACAACTATGGTATTTTCTTTTATCACCACCTAATAAGTCTAAAATATTATGTCTATCAATCATAATTAAAGCGAATTAAAAAGTTCTAGACCAATATTTGTTAAGTCTTTTTTATCCTCATTTATGAGCTGCATATCCCTTAAAAAATCAAGCAATGTATTCAATCTTGGAGAAGAATAAGCATAATCTACATCATCTATGAAACGAATTAATCCATCTTCACGAATGAATTTTTCAGTTGATTGTGTGTTATTCATTTTCTTTAATGAAACCCATTGATGTCTTATAATTACATATTTTTTTAAATAATATTTTACAAAATCAGTTATTGATAATTCCTCATTGTTTTGCATTGCAATTATTGAAGAAAGGAAACTGCTATTTGAATTTAAGTCAAAGGTTTTAGTAAGTCGAACTAATCTTTCAAGTTCGCTATTGTTGTTGAATATTAACTTTTTAACCAAAAGTATATTATAACCGATTTTTTCAAAGTTATCATTCGATTTTTTTGCTTCTTCAACAATCTCTTCCTCCGATATATCAATGATTTTTAGTTCTTTGAAAGTTTGACTTACTTCTATAAAACTCTCCCTTACAAGAAATTCTACAACTTGATTTGCTATTTTATCAATTAGTATTTCTTCATCAATCCAATTACCATTACTCTCTTTATTTAGAATTTTCAAAAATGTAGATAATGAACCGGTACAAGCCATATGCCAGAATTGCTCTAACTGATAAAAGTACCACAATGAAAATGTTTCGTCTATTTCATTGTCAATTAAACCTTTAGAATGGTAGGCATCAAAAGTTAATCTATAATCAAAAAAAGCATCATCATACTTTTTTACTTTCTCTAATACTAATTGAATTGTTCTTTTTCTGAATAAATTTGAATTATCTTGTTTTGGCTCATCATTACCTGTTATTAATTGCCAAATTAAACTATGCTCAGTTGTATTTGTTGGAATTTTAAGCATATTGAAAGGTTCAATAAGTTTATCAATTTCTGATTGGGTAATAACTCCTTTCTTCATTATCTCAACAAATAATTGAGCTATTTCTGAACCTAAATTTTCTTCAAATGCTATTGCTAGTTGATACCCTGAAATTTTATTTTCAATTTCAAATTCTGTTCTTATAAAAAATTCACTATTGATTTCATACTCTCTAATTAGATTGAGCTGCTTTAAAGAACTGACATAATTTTGTCCAAAAATACCTCTTGGGTTTTTCCAATAGGTTCCGTCTTTGGCCTGTTTTTCTTCGCCTGTGCCAATTGTTAAATCAAATGCGTTTTGTGATGTGTTATAAAGTTCTAAAGCTTTGGTTATACCTCCAATGCCTTGAACACCAGTTTTAGCCGCTAATAAAGACAAAATAAATTCTGCTCTACGCAAATGGTCAAACTGTTCTTTCTTACTTGGTTTACTGATATACTTTGCATAACAATGAAAAAACCAACAGTAAAAAGAGTAATATCTAATACGGTCGGTTACATTGTTTAATCCTGGTAATACTAAATCAAAAGTTTTGCCACCTGTATTTAAAAGTCCCAAAGGATCCTGTCCAACAATATGAACTAATGGCTCTCCTAAAAATGGTGCTGCTATTTTATTTTTCTCGAATTGCTGAACGCTCATATTGTATAATACTTTTTTGTCTTAAGCTTCAAGAAATTTATAAAG
>CAMCFT010000020.1 GCA_945874225.1 Flavobacterium psychrophilum | reverse complement strand
GCGAAGCTTGACTGCTTATTATTCGACTCAAATTCTAGTGGTTTTTTAAATCTTTCGATTCTCTTACTCTCTTTATTTTTGTCTCGTCTTGTGGACGAGACGGCTGTCAATTCAATATGTCTAAGAACTTTCGTTTTTTTTGTTTCGCTAGCCTCTCGGTTAGCGGGTGCAAAAGTAGCAATTCTTTTTTGTCTGGCAAGACTTTTGAAAAGTTTTTTTGAAAAATTAATCTTTCGCTTTTCTTCTCGTATTCTTGTCAGTCTTTAAAAGATCGTTGTTGTTTTAGCGGGGTGCAAATGTAACATCTGTTTTCGAATCTCACAAACTTTTTTGAACCTTTTTTGAAAATAAATTTTCTTGTTAGTCTCTTTTAGTTTGTCAGGATTTCTATGAACTTCAGCGGCAATGCGGGTGCAAAAGTAGTGCGTTTATTCAGTTTTACAATGCCTTTTTTTCTCTTTTTTGAAAGTATTTTTTAAGTCGTTGGTTTTTTGATATTTACAAGTCCCTTTTTTGTCAATTTAGGATTTTAAGATAGGTGTTTTTGATAATTATAGCGATTTTAGTCGATTTAAAGGATGGCTTAGTAGTGTGAAGCTTTGAATATAATGCAAATTAGCTCCGATTTACTTAAAGACATATAACGAATTCTTATTCTAAAAAGTGATATCATATTATTGTTTTTAAAAAAGAGTTTACTTTATGAACCCAACTACCATAGCCCAGATAGTAGTGGAAATCCTTTTGTGCCGGGGTTCGGCACGAAAGATTGAAACGAATAGCGGGATTAAGCTCCTAGAAAAAATCATACTCATATATAATGTATAAACTTGTACATATATATTGTATGTATTTTAGTAATGCCTTATATTTGCATTCACAAAATTAAAAACAATGATTAAGATTAGTTTGCCCGATGGGTCAGTTAAAGAGTTTGCAGCAGGAATAACTCCTATGGATGTTGCTATTAGCATTAGTGAAGGATTTGCCAGAAATGTGATTTCGGCTTCTTTTGATGGTACAATTGTGGAAACCACAACTCCTTTGACGACGGATGGCAGTCTTATATTATATACGTGGAATGACGAAGGCGGTAAAAAAGCTTTCTGGCATTCGACTTCGCACGTGATGGCACAGGTTCTTGAAGAAATGTATCCCGGGATAAAACTGACTCTCGGGCCAGCAATTGCCAATGGATTTTACTATGACGTGGATTTTGAAGATCAAAAAATTACAGATGCTGATTTCAAAAAAATTGAAAATAGGGTTTTAGAAATTTCGAGAGAAAAACACGAATTTAGATTGCGTCCTGTTTCTAAAGCGGAAGCATTGGAAGTTTATAAAGACAATGTTTATAAAACGGAGTTGATTTCGAATCTTGAAGACGGAACGATTACTTTTTGCGACCATTCTACTTTCACTGATTTGTGTCGTGGTGGTCATATTCCGAATACTGGAATTATTAAGGCAATGAAAATTATGAGTATCGCCGGTGCTTATTGGCGTGGTGATGAAAAGAACAAACAATTAACTCGGGTTTATGGAATTTCATTTCCAAAACAAAAAGACTTAACAGAATACCTAGAATTGTTGGAAGAGGCAAAACGTCGCGACCACAGAAAGCTAGGAAAAGAACTGGAATTGTTTGCTTTCTCAGCGAAAGTGGGTCAAGGTTTGCCATTGTGGTTGCCTAAAGGTGCTGCTTTACGTGATCGTTTGGAGCAATTTTTGAAAAAAGCGCAGAAAAAAGCGGGTTACGAGCAGGTGGTTACACCTCATATTGGACAGAAAGAATTGTACGTGACTTCAGGTCATTATGCTAAATATGGTGCTGATAGTTTTCAACCGATAAATACTCCAGCTGAAGGCGAAGAGTTTTTATTGAAACCAATGAACTGCCCTCACCACTGTGAAATTTACAATGTAAGACCTTGGTCGTACAAAGATTTACCAAAACGTTATGCTGAATTTGGAACTGTATATCGTTACGAGCAAAGTGGCGAATTGCACGGTTTGACTCGTGTTCGTGGGTTCACTCAAGATGATGCACATATATTTTGTACGCCAGACCAATTAGATCAAGAGTTCAAAAACGTGATTGACTTAGTATTGTATGTTTTTGGATCTTTAGGATTCGAAAACTTTACTGCTCAGATTTCGTTACGTGACCAAGAAAACAGAGATAAATATATAGGTAGCGATGAGAATTGGGAGAAAGCAGAAAACGCCATCATCAATGCCGCTGCCGATAAAGGATTGAAAACTGTTGTAGCTTATGGCGAAGCGGCTTTCTATGGTCCAAAGTTGGATTTTATGGTCAAAGATGCACTTGGCAGACAATGGCAATTGGGTACTATTCAGGTAGATTATAACTTGCCGGAGCGTTTTGAATTGACTTACAAAGGTTCTGACGATCAATTGCATACACCAGTTATGATTCACAGAGCTCCTTTCGGGTCGATGGAACGTTTTATCGCTATTTTGATAGAACACACTGCAGGAAAATTCCCTCTTTGGTTGATGCCAGAACAGGCTATAATATTGTGTTTGAGTGAGAAATATGAAATATATGCGAAAAAAGTTTTAAATCTGCTAGAAAATCACGAAATTCGCGCCCTAATTGACAACAGAAACGAGTCAATTGGAAGAAAAATTAGAGATGCAGAGATGCAGAAAACCCCGTTTATGCTGATTGTAGGCGAGGAAGAAGAGAAAAACGGAACCATATCCATACGTCGTCACGGACAAGAAGGAAAGGGTAATGTTAGCGTTACAATTGAAGAATTTGCTGCAATTGTAAACGAAGAAATAAGCAAAACATTAAAAACATTTACAGTTTAACTTAAATTATAAAGTCATAGCAATAAGAAGCAATAGAGGTTATCAACCTCGAGTAGAAAAAAAAGATGCCCACAGAATAAACAACCTTATTCGTGGTGTGCAAGAAGTAAGACTTGTGGGTGAAAATATCGAGCCAGGAGTTTTTAAACTTTCTGAAGCGTTACGATTAGCAGACGAATTCGAATTAGACTTGGTTGAAATTTCGCCAAATGCAGAACCGCCTGTTTGCAAGATAATGGACTATAAAAAGTTCGTTTACATGCAAAAGAAACGTGAAAAAGAGCTTAAAGCAAAATCTACTCAAATTGTAGTAAAAGAAATTCGTTTTGGTCCTCAAACAGATGAGCACGATTATGATTTTAAAAGAAAAAATGCAGAAAAATTCCTGAAAGAAGGTTCAAAATTGAAAGCGTTTGTTTTCTTTAAAGGACGTTCAATTATATATAAAGATCAAGGACAAATCTTATTATTAAGATTAGCCACAGATCTTGAAGAATTTGGAAAAGTAGAAGCAATGCCCGTTCTCGAAGGAAAGAGAATGATTATGTTCATTGCTCCGAAGAAAAAGAAATAAATACGTCGTAAAGCCGTAATGTCCTAAAGTCTTAACGTTAGACTTTATGACTTTTGGCTTTAAGACAAGACGATAAGTAAGTAAGAATAAATTAAAACACTAGGAAAAAATGCCTAAAATGAAAACCAAATCTAGCGCCAAGAAACGTTTTAAAGTTACTGGTTCTGGAAAGATTAAAAGAAAACATGCTTTCAAGAGTCACATCTTGACCAAAAAATCTAAAAAACGTAAATTAGCTTTGACACACTCAGCGCTAGTTCACAAAACAGATATGAAAAGCATCAAACAACAATTAAGAATTCTATAAACCCCACCCTAGCCCTCCCTTAAAGGAGAGGAAGAAGAGGAAAAATAGTTCTTTAGGTTAAAACAATTTAAAATAACCTTGGAGTATGGCCTTAAGTTCCCTTGATTAAATTCGGGACGCCTGCTACAAAAAAACAGAAAAATTATGCCAAGATCAGTAAATTCAGTTGCTAAAAGAGCAAGAAGAAAAAAGATAATGAAGCAAGCCAAAGGTTTCTTTGGTCGTCGTAAAAACGTTTGGACAGTTGCAAAGAATGCGGTTGAGAAAGCAATGTGCTATGCTTACCGTGACAGAAAAGTGAACAAAAGAAATTTCCGCGCTTTGTGGATTCAACGTATCAACGCTGGAGCCAGATTAGAAGGAATGTCTTACTCACAATTCATCGGGAAATGCAAAGCTAATAACATCGAATTGAACCGTAAAGTTCTTGCCGATTTAGCGATGAATCACCCAGTAGCTTTCAAAGCAATACTTAATAAAGTAAAATAAACGTTTTATCAACTCAATTTAAGATTACTTACTTATATAGAAACCCATTCGAAAGATTGGGTTTTTTTGTTTCCTCACCCCAGCCCTCTCCAAAGGAGAGGGAGCCAAAGCTGGAATAAAACATATAAGGAGTAAAAACTTCTGTTCCAATAAAAAATTAATTAGGTAAAAAAAGAATAACTTTATGGTATGAAAAAGTCTTTAACCATTTTATTAATACTATTTACTTTTGCCATCAAAGCGCAAGAGATTGAATCAGAAAAAAATGCCGTAAATACAATAATTGGAAAAATTGATAGACGAGATTTAAGTTGCTTTTCTGAAATTGAAAGAGCTAAAATTGATTTTAAATCCAAAGAGACCTTTTATTATATTCAACCCGAGGGTTATCTCGATATAGATGCTAATAGACACCGTCCGTTTTTAATCGAATTACTCAAAAAAAGAGGGATTGATTTTGTTGTGTCTCCAGAGGTAGAGATGCAATATGTTTGGCACGAAAACAATGGAGAACTATATCAAGTAAAAACAAATTGTTATTACAAAGCTTCCAATGAATTATTAAATTTAAAATATGGAAGTTCTTTTATAAAAAAAATTCAAAAAACAGCTGACAGTTTATATGTAACAAGTAAGTTAAACGAAGTTTTTGCCTACCCTGATGAAGTAGATGACTATTACATCATATACCCAAAAGCTAAAGAGTTTCTCGATCAAAAGATTCAAATTCAACAAGATTTTTTTGAAAACTTTAAGCTCCCAAATGATTTTATTCTAAGTTCAGATAAAAGAGATTTTCTTGCCAAAACAAACTTCATTATCAAGAGAGACTCTAAAATTGCAGACCTTAACATAAAAATTGAATTTAAGAATTCTGAAAATCAAAAATTCCAAAATTATATTGACAACCAGCTTAGGAAGTTTATTGAAAATGCAAACTGGAAAGCAGCGGTTTCGAGTGGAGTCACGGTAGATTGTAGATTTGATATAAATTTCTATAACTAAAGTAAAAAATAGTTTTATCTCAAGGTTCTAACAACTACTCCTCTTTGAGAATATATTTCCCAATAATATATTTCGATATTGGCTTCAATGTTTTTCTTGTTTCGGGATGCAGTCCTGGTTGATTAAAATATTCATATCCTTTTTTATCTGGAGCCTTTCCATACCAAACTACAGGATTGTCCGTATCCTCATTTTTGAAGAAAGTGGTTGTATCACAAACGGATATTTTTTTGAAATTGTCCAATAACTCTTGATTGAAAGGGTAAACTTGGAGGGCATCATTACCTTTATCGCATTCCACTGCTTCATAATGATTTTTGACCCAAACCATACAATTCTTATTCGGAAAAAAAATGTTTTTGACACCATAACTTACCGAACTACAAACTAACAATGCCAAAACTACTAAAACCATCCGTTTCGAAATAACACTCATTTTAAATTCCTCTAAAATCCCTCCACTTTTTTCAATTGCTACCTCTCTCTTTTTATCTTTTCTTGAACTTTCATTTATACTAAAATCAGCTGTCAACTTCACCATCTCTTTTCCAGACATAAACTTCCTGTAAGGTCTTGGATTAAAATCTACCAAAAAGGCAATCAAATCCAAATTGACAACTCTTGTTGTTTCCGTTTTTCCTTTCAAAAAATTACCTATCGGTTTTAATTTATCGACATCAAAATATTCCATCTGTTTCCGCTTACCTGACTCATCATTTAGGTCAAAAAAAATATCAACTATTTCTTGGTCTTGTTTACTGATCCCATTATCAAATAAAAGCAAACACAAAATCTTCAATTCGGCAGGAGAAGGGTTCAACAAAAAACTAGAAAAATCAGCAGATTTTGCTTCTTCATATTTGGCCTTTAAAGCCTGTATATACTCACCAATAGTATTCTTATTCATAGACTTATAGGTATTGATTGGAATTGTTTGGAATTATCGGAATGATTGGAATCCATTGCCAATAGTCATTCAAAAACCTTATTCCTTTGCTCCAGAATTAGTTCTTGTCTTGACCTGTAATCAAGGCAAATGTACGAAACTAGTTCTAACAAAGTGTTGCTAAACAGAAGCGCAAGTTTATCCGGGAAGTATAAATCCTGTTATTCTGTTTCAGCACATTTCACTTCCCAAAAAAGCAAAAGAGCAGTCTTTTTTTAATGGCTTTAAGCTCAGGCAAGGATTCGATTTCAATATCGGACAGCCCAAACTATGTCAAATTTTTAATTTCAAAAAAATGAAAAGAATATTTTTAGTATCGATGTATGTCATCGCCAGCATTTTTATGTTTTCCTGCACCGATGATACCGCAGCAACAAACCCGAGCGAAAATAATACAGTGAAAGTGGTAGCGAATGACCAGAGCGATCCAGTTATCATCCCGCCTATTAAACCTTAATAAATAAATTATCTAAATAGATTTATTTTTATATAATAAATTACTGTAATTTCGGGAAATGATACTCAAAAAAGTCCATTTCCCGATTTTAGTTTTATTAGCTGTATTTTTTGTTCTGCAATCCTGCGAAAAAAAATCAAAAAATAAGCTAGAAAAAAAGAGTAATCTAATAGAAATTGATCGTCTCATTGATCTTGGTGACAAACATTTTGAAAATGAGAAATATGATAGTGCCTACTATTATCATAACAAGGCAAAAACCCTCTGTAATATAAAAACAGACAACACCAGAATCATCTATTCTTTGGCAAGAATGTCCGAAATTCAAATAAACCAAGGAGATAATACCGGTAGTGAGACTACTGCCATTGAGGCTCTCCCCTTTTTAAATAAAACGATTCATCCATCTTACGAATGTTCCATTTATAATTTACTTGGGGTAGTTTATGAAAAACTCTATGATTATGACAATGCTATACATTATTATGATAAGGCGTTACATTTAAAAATCGATGAAATTCGAAAATTAAAGCTTAAACACAATATTGCTACTGTATATATGAGCAAGAATGATTACCATCGAGCCATACAAATCCTCCTTCCTTTGACTTTGAATAAAGAAGTTATAAATGATTTAGCTTTTTTTTCTAAAGTACTTAATAATCTAGGTTATTCTTACTTCAAAGTGGGTAATCCCAAAGGAATAGACTATTTGAATCAAGCCTTAAAAATAAATAAACGATTAAAGGGTGACTGGGGAATAAAGGTAAGTTATCTTAATCTTACTAAATATTATCTAAAAACCAATCCAAAATTAGCCTCTGATTATGCTCAATTGGCTTATGAAACGGCTACTATAACAAATAATGTCATCGATAGGCAGGAATCATTAGCATTATTAATCCAAACCAGCACGGGAAATCAATCGAAAACCTATTCAGAAAAATACATCCTACTCAACGACAGCATCACTAAAGTCAGGCAAAATGCCCGAAATCAATTTGCCAAAATAAAATACGATTCCAAGAAAGAAAAGGAGGAGAACCTGATTCTAAAAACCCAAAAAGCACAAACTGTACTTCGATTGGAAGAACAAAAAAACAGAAACCTGCTCTTGTATTTTCTGATACTTACTGGCACTTTATCATCTGTTTTACTATATTATTATTTAAAAGAAATAAACAAAAGAGAAAAAATCCAAACCACTTACAACACCGAAACCCGAATTTCCAAAAAATTACACGATGAACTGGCAAACGATGTCTATCACACCATGGCTTTTGCAGAAACACAGGATTTATCTTCGAGTCAAAACAAAGAAATTTTACTCAATAATTTGGATACCATTTATTCCAGAACCCGGAATATTTCAAAAGAAAACAGTACCATTGACACGGGATTAAACTTTGTTTCAAGTCTAAAAGAAATGATGGCAGGTTTCAGTACTGAAGCTACCAATGTCTTGGTTAACGGATTGGAGATAGTTAATTGGAACGCTTTGGAAACCAATAAAAAAATCATTGTTTATAGAGTGTTGCAAGAACTCTTGGTCAATATGAAAAAACACAGTCAATGCAGTTTATCCGTAATCTCTTTCAAAAAAAATGAAAATAAATTACAAATAAAATACAGTGATAACGGGCTTGGAGCGGATTTTGAAAAAATAAATTCAAGAAATGGGCTGCAAAATGCGGAAAACCGTATTCTGGCTATAAACGGAAACATTACTTTTGACACTAAACCTGGAAAAGGATTCAAAACAAGTTTCACCATTCCTATATAACAAACAATTATGTTTACTAAAGTTTTAGTTGCCGAAGATTTTGACAGTATCAGCATCACGGTTGGTAAAGCGCTTGAGGAACTTTCCATTTCGGAAATTCACCATGCCAAATATTGCGATGATGCTTTATTAAAAATAAAAAAAGCACTCAAAGACAATTTACCTTATGATTTGTTGATAAGCGATTTATCCTTCAAAACTGATCATCGAGAAAACATATTAAACTCTGGCGACGAATTGATTGCAGCCGTAAAAAAAGTACAACCTGACATCAAAACAGTAGTTTTTTCTATTGAAGACAAATCCTTCAGGATAAAATCACTTTTTAATGATTTAGGCATTAATGCTTTTGTTGCAAAGGGTAGGAACAGTATTCCGGAACTCAAAAAAACCATTCAAGGAGTTTTTGACAATAAATATAAAATCCTTTCTCATGAATTGTCTCACACCTTAAGAGATAAGTCCCTAATCGAAATTGAGACATATGATATCTCGCTTCTAAAATCATTATCCAATGGGTTAATATTAGATGAAATTGCATTAGATTTCAAAAACTCTGGAATAATTCCTAATGGTATCAGCAGTATCGAGAAGCGAATTAACAAACTCAAGATATTCTTTAAGGCTAATAATAACGTGCATCTCATAGCCATTGCAAAAGATTTAGGTTTGGTATAATTTCATCCCCGTTAATTTTTATAAAATTTATTTTCTTTTATAGGGATTCCCGTAAGGATGACATTTTTATTGGGTTTAATTTTGAAAATATTTAAACCAATACTATGGAAACTACCCCCAAAACAAATGCAATCAAAGAGAATAATTTAGGAATTAACCAGTATAAAGAAAAAATAACTCCAAGTTCAATCATTATTTCTGTTGGAATTATTTTTTCTGTTATTCTGCTTTTAGTAAAAGCATGTTGGCTAAATATCGATTGGAAAATTCCATTTATTCCATTAATGATCGCATTACAACTTATTTTTTTATTATCGGCTTTAAAAAATAGGTACAAAAAACTTTAAAATTCTATTAAAATACAAAATTGAATTTGGTGTAGTTCAATTATAAAATCCAATTCACTTAAAAAAAAATAGGTTATGATGGAGAAAGACGTTGAAATTATTTCAAAAAACACAAAAATTTGCATAGAAAAACCTAAAAATAAATGGGACAAATGCCTTGATGATTATGAAAACTATTTAAAGGAATACATCAAACATTATAAAAAATCGCTAAAAGGCAATCTAGTTTCACTATCAAAATATCCATATATGAAAGTAAAAGCCGAAGCATTATGTGCACAACTAAATAATGCCCAAAACAAAGCTCATTTGACTGAAAAGCAACTGAAACGAATGTCAAAAATTCAAATGATACTAATACATACCTGCTGTCCCTAAATATAAATGAAAAAACTTAACCTGACTAAATTACTAATTCTTTGCTGCTTGACACTTTCCTGTAACCCTAAAACAGAAAAAAAACAACCCACAATAATTTACAACAACATCCAAAATTACAAATTTGATGATGATGAAATAATAAAGAGAAATATTAAAACTTCTAAAGATAAAAAACACAAACTCGAAAAAGTTAGAGATATGAAATGAGGTTTTCAAAATTTATTAAAAAACAACCCTAAATGAGGGTTTATTTTTTATGGGAATAATTTTTAACGTGAATAAATTTGGAAAATAATTGAGCAAAACAAATAAAATATAGAACTTTCTGATACAATTATATTGACAAATAAAAGGGGAACTTAATTAAAAAAACATATTTTTCTAATTGTAATTAATTATTGAAAAACCTCGAAATTTACCCCATCAAAACTCGCAAAAACCATACTCGGATGTGAATCCTGATGAAATACATTTCCTTTATCATCAATAGCAATGGCCCCTGCAAAACCATCATAAGGCTTTAGTTCATTAAAAGTTTTGGCAAAAGCCTCTTGTAATGAAAAACCATCGGTAACACGGGTTACGATCTTAGCCGCAGTAGCATTACTCACAATATCCTCACCAACGCCAGTCAAACTCACACCACAAAATTCGTTAGCATAATTTCCTGCAACTGTGGCCGAGTCAGATATTCTTCCCGGAATTTCAAAACCTTTCCCTCCTGTTGATGTGGCAACTGCCAGTTTTCCATTTTTGTCCAAAGCTACACAACCCACAGTTCCCGTACCTGAAGCCTTGAGTTTTGCTTCATATTCGGCTCTGCGTTGTGGGATTTCTGTTGAGAATTTTTCGAAACCATTTTGTCTGGCAAAGTTGGTTGCACCACTTCCACCTAGAACTCTGTCATCATAATTCAATAAGACTTCAGCTACCTGAATGGGGTTTTTCACTTCTTCAATATTGATAACTCCACTCATTTTTTGGGTAGAACCATCCATCAAAGCCGCACTCATTCTGATTTTTCCATCACTTTGAATTTGGGAACCAATGCCAGCATTAAACAATTCATCGTCCTCTAAAAGGGAAACTGCAAAAACTACCGTTTCTATAGCCGAATGTGTTTTTAAAAATTCATAAGAATCTTTTACAATTCTTTCTAAAGATTGTTGCTTCGCTACTTTTGTCTCTTGATTAGTAGATGATTCCGAGAAAAAACCACCGTGGATAATTAGTTTCATAATTTGCAGATTGCAGATTGCAGGTTGCAGATTTCAGGCAGGAACTGCCGTATGAAAACTGAAAACTGCCATCTGATTTAAACGTATTGTGAAGATTGAATTGTCATTTTATAAGTATCCAAATTGAAAGTGTCATGTTTGCTCATAACATGTGTAATTAAATGTGAAATCGATATGGGTTGTCCCAACTCAACTTGGGTTAAATTCGTGTCTTTAATCTCGCGACCATCAACAAGAATAACCAGTCCGGAACCTATGGCTTCCATTTGTCGTCCATTAGTAATCAGCAAACCAGTATCTTCTCCAAGTCCTATTCCCAGCACTTTTGGATTACCAACAACTGCCTGAAATAATCTTCCGATTCTGCCTCGCTGTACAAAATGTGTATCAATAACTACATCGTCAATCAAACCTAAACCGCTGGTGATTTTCACTTCACCTTTCAATAATGCTTCTGAACTGCTACCTTGATAAATCATATTATTGGAAGCCGCAGCAGCTCCTGCCGAAGTTCCAGCGTAAATAAAATCCTCATTCCTGTATTTTTCCAAAAGAATATCATGAAAAGGAGTTCCGCCAAGAATAGAAGTCAGTCGCAATTGATCGCCACCGGTAAACATAACCACATCAGCAGCTTTTAATCGTTCTAAAACTTCTGGATCTGTAGCCTCTTCCCTTCTAACAATATCTAAAATATCAACATTATTTGCACCCAAATAACTTAATGCTTTAACGTATTCAGGACCAATCTCTTTCGGGATTTTAGAGGCTGTCGTAACTACTTCAATTCGAGATAGTTCTTTGTGTTTTGACTCGTCTATAATCCTTTTTAAAATTCCAGTTTCAAAAAAATTCAAGTTCTTAGCAGCACTTTTATCAAAATCAGTTTCAGTAAAACTACCTTTGTCTACCGCACCACCTATTATTATTAGTTTTCCAAGTATGTTCATTTGGTAAAAATAACTAAAAACATAAAGGGAGCAATTGAAGTCTTGATTTTTTTCCAATAATTTATAACCAATGAAAGTTCATAATTATAAACCCGATAAATTTTGATAACAAACTTTAAAAATCTAACTTAGTTGAATTATATTCATTTTTTTTTTGATAAAAAACCCAAACATCTTTATTGAAATTTTCAAAATGAATATTTAACAACATTGCTGTCAATTCATTATCCTATTACTAAACTTTCTGTTTTATGAAAATATTAAAAATACAAGCACTTCGTGGTCCAAATATTTGGAGCATACAAAGAAAAAAATTAATCCAAATGCGTTTGGATTTGGAGGAAATGGAACAATTTCCTACTAATAAAATAGATGGATTTAAAGAAAGATTAGAAGCTATGTTCCCAACAATGATTGAGCATCGCTGCTCAGAAGGTTGTCGAGGGGGATTTTTTATGCGATTAGAAAAAGGAACATGGATGGGTCATGTAATTGAGCATATTGCCCTTGAAATCCAAACATTGGCCGGAATGGATACGGGTTTTGGAAGAACAAGAGAAACCAAAACTCCTGGAATCTACAATGTAGTTTTTAGTTATACCGAAGAAAATGTTGGACTTTTTGCTGCCGAAAGTGCAGTTGCCATTGCCGAAGCATTAATAAAAGGAGTTCCTTATGATTTGGATACCGATTTACAAAAAATGCGTGAAATTCGGGAACGTGTTCGTCTTGGACCAAGCACCGGAAGCATCGTCGAAGAAGCTGTAAACAGAGACATTCCTTGGATACGATTGGGAACTAATTCCTTAGTACAACTGGGTTATGGAGTAAATCAAATGCGTTTTCAAGCAACCATAACTTGTAAAACCAGCAGCATTGCCGTAGATATGGCGTGCAACAAAGAACTTACCAAAAAAATGCTTGATATGGCCTCGATTCCTGTTGCCAATGGAAGTATTTGTGTTGATGAAGAAGATTTGGCTGAAACTATAGAAAAAATTGGCTATCCTATAGTCTTGAAACCATTGGATGGGAACCACGGAAAAGGAGCATCTATTAATGTAACAAATTGGGAAGATGCAGTTTCAGGTTTGGCTTTCGCCAAAAAATACAGCCATCGTATTATAGTAGAAAAATTCATTACCGGTTTCGATTTCAGAATATTAGTGATTGACAACAAACTTGTTGCAGCAGCAAAACGTGTTCCTGCTCATGTTGTGGGTGATGACCTAAATACTATTCGAGAATTGATAGACAAAACAAATCTTGATCCTAGACGTGGTTATGGTCACGAAAATGTATTGACTCAAATAGATGTTGATCGAGATACCGAAGATTTATTAGATAAATTAAATTACACCTTGGAAACTATTCCAAAAAATGGGGAAATAGTTTATCTCAAATCGACAGCCAATTTAAGTACTGGCGGAACTTCTGTTGATATCACTGATATGATGCACCCAGAAAATATATTTCTTGCAGAAAGAATTTCAAGAGTCATCGGATTAGATATTTGTGGTGTGGATATAATGGCCGAAAACTTAACGCAACCACTAAAAGAAAATGGAGGTGTGATTCTCGAAGTCAATGCCGCTCCGGGTTTCAGGATGCACCTTGCTCCTTCTGAAGGATTGCCAAGAAATGTGGCTGCTCCCGTTATTGATATGCTTTATCCTCCCGGAAAAACCTGTCGCATTCCAATTATTGCGGTTACGGGTACCAATGGAAAAACAACCACTACCCGACTTCTAGCTCATATTGTAAAAAATAATGGTTATAAAGTAGGCTTCACCACATCAGATGGGATTTATATTCAAAACCATATGATGGAAAAAGGAGATACTACTGGTCCCATAAGTGCCGAATATGTTTTGAGAGATCCAACCGTAGAATTTGCTGTTTTAGAAACTGCTCGTGGTGGAATTTTGCGCTCTGGTCTTGGCTTCAGCCGATGTGACATAGGTATAATAACGAATATTCAAGAAGACCATTTGGGAATAAGCGACATTCACACCCTTGATGATTTGGCTCGAGTAAAAAGTACCGTGGTAAAAAGTATTAAAAAAGACGGATGGGCAATTTTAAATGCTGACGATGAACAATGTATAAAAATTGGCTCCGAACTAAGTTGTAATGTTGCCTATTTTAGTTTGACTGAAGAAAATCCGTTAATTAAAAAATTATGCGCCGAAGGAAAAACAGTTGCCGTTTATGAAAACGGATATATTACCATCAAAAAAGGCGAATGGAAAATCCGAATCGAACGTGCCACCCACGTTCCGTTAACTCTTGGTGGTAAAGCAAAATTTATGATTGCCAACGTTCTTGCAGCAACTTTAGCCAGTTATTTATGGGGTTTCAAAACTGAAGATATTAGCTTATCCTTACAAACATTTATTCCAAGTGCAGCGCAAACTCCAGGTCGAATGAACATTTTCGAGTTCAAAAAATTCAAGGTTTTAATTGATTTTGCACACAATGCTTCCGGTTACAGAGGTGTTGAAGAGTATTTACAAAGTGTAGAAGCTACGAAGAAAATTGGAATTATCGCTGGTGTTGGAGACCGCCGAGATGAAGACATCAAAGAATGTGCAAGTATTGCCGCCAGAATGTTTGACCATATTATCATTCGACAAGAAAAATATTTGAGAGGAAGAACCGAAGAAGAAATCATTGAATTAATACTGGAAGGAATTAAAAATTCAGGCAAAACGGTGACTTATGAAATTATTCCAAAAGAAACTGAAGCCATCAGACACGCCATTGATAGTGCCGAAGAAGGTAGTTTTATTACTGCTTTAAGTGATGTGGTGACCAATGCAATTGATATTGTTCAGGAATATTTGGATAAAGAAAATGAGCAGGGTTTAGTCTAATTTTCCTTTTATAATGCCAAAGGATGATAATTATAGATTGATAAAAGTCTGTAATTATCATCCTTTTTGTACTTTTATCCCACATTTAAAAATCTGCTTTTATGAACAAAATTTCTATTCTGGCCTTAAGTTGCATTATTGCTATTTCCTCCTTTGGTCAAACCAAAAAAATAACTCTCGAACAAGGTGTTTTAGAACAAAACCGAGGATTTAGATCCGATAAATTATCTGGTTTTCAGTGGATTCCAAACACTAATAATTATGTGTATTATACTGATAAGATGACCAAAATGGTGTCCGCAAACGCGACCGACAACAAAACCATACCTTTGCTTACATTGGACGAAATCAACAAATCTTTAAGCACAAATCTTAAAACCCTTTCCGGTATTCTATGGATTGATACCAACACAATTTTAGTAACCGAAGGAACAAAATTCTTCAAGTATTCATTAGCTACCAAATCCGGAACAAAAATTCAGGAAACTTCAAAAACAGCAGAAAACCAAACTTTTGATTCCGCCAAACAAAACCTGGCTTTTACTGAGAAAAACAATTTGTATTTTCTAAATAAAAACAAGGAAAAAATCACTGTTACCAATGAAACCAATGAAGCCATTGTTTCTGGGGAATTTTTTGCCAGAAGTGAATTTGGAATCAGTAATGGAATTTTTTGGTCACCAAAATCGAACTTTTTAGCTTTCTACCAAAAAGATCAAACTGATGTTGCTGATTATCCTTTGCTTGATATCACTGAAACTCCTGGGAAGTTAGTCAGCATAAAATACCCAATGATTGGTCAAAAAAGTGAAAAACCAAGAGTAGGAATTTACAATCTGGCAAGCCAAAAAACGGTTTACATTTCGCCAAGAGGAAATCAAGATGATTATTTAACCAATCTTTCCTGGACACCAGACGAAAAATATGTTTTGATTGCTGAACTAAACCGAGGTCAAAATGATATGTCCCTGAATGTTTATGATGCGCAAACCGGAACTTTTGTGAGAACTATTCTCAATGAGAAAAACGAAAAATGGGTAGAACCAGAACACGATGCTTTTTTCCCAAGTAACAAGTCCAACAATTTAGTTTGGATAAGTGAAAAAGAGGGTTTCAATAACTTGTATTATTATACCATTGAGGGAAAATTAATCAAACAATTGACTAATAATAAATTTCCCGTTAGAGAAATCATAGGAAGTAATGCGGCAGGAACAGAAATTTATTTCAAATCGACTGGTGAAAATCCAACGAATATGTTGGTTTATAAAGTGGATTTGAAAGGAAAACAAACTTTGATTACCAAAGACCAAGGTACACACACTGTAACCATAAGTAAAGACGGGAATTGGTTTTTTGATGAGTATTCCAATCATTCAACCCCATCAAAATCATTACTGTATAACCAAAAACTAAAGGCAAAGACCCTCTTAGTGAGCGACAATAAATATGCTGATTATCAAATGGGAACTGCCGATATCAATACCATAAAATCAGCTGACGGAACAACTGATTTGTATACCCGATTAATCAAACCAAGCAACTTTGACCCAACCAAAAAATATCCAGTTTTGGTTTATCTTTATGGTGGACCACACGCTCAAATGATTACCAATTCCTATTTAGATGGTGCCAATCTTTGGATGTATTGGATGGCGGAACAAGGTTATTTAGTTTTCACTATTGACAATCGCGGTTCTGACAATCGTGGTTTTGCGTTCGAAAGCGTGATACACGGAAGGTTGGGTGTAAACGAAATCGATGACCAAATGAAAGGCGTTGATTATTTGAAATCCCTGCCATATGTTGATGGAAATCGCTTGGCTATTCACGGCTGGAGTTTTGGTGGATTTATGACTACCTCTATTATGTTGCGAAAACCAGATGTTTTCAAAGTGGGCGTTGCCGGCGGACCAGTAACCGATTGGAAATATTATGAAGTGATGTACGGCGAACGATATATGGACACACCAGCCGAAAATCAAAAAGGTTTTGACGAATCCAGCACCTTGAATTACGTAAATAATTTGAAGGGGAAATTGCTTTTAATTCACGGAACCAGCGATGACACCGTCGTAATGCAAAACAATTTTGCCTTACTCAAAAAGTTTATTGAAGCTGAAAAACAAGTAGACTTTTTTGCTTACCCAATGCACAAACATAATGTCACAGGCAAAGACCGTGTACATTTAATGACAAAGGTTTTGAATTATGTTATAGAAAATAATAAGTAGATTTTTGGATAAAAAAAAACACCTCAAAGGTTTTAAAAAATCTTAGAGGTGTTTTTTTGTTTTGTAAATGACTAAGTTTTCTGTTTTTTCTTTTTCGCTGCAGGAAATAAAACATTGTTCAAAATCAAACGATAACCCGGAGAATTGGGATGTAAATCAAGAACGGTTACCGGATCACCTACTCTATGCTGATAATCTTCCGGATCGTGTCCGCCATATAAAGTATACATTCCTTTGCCTTTTTCGCCGTGAATGTAACGAGCTTCTCCATTGAGTTCGCAAGTTCCCATAATCAATACATTTGATTTTATAAGCGTTGGATCAAAAGCTGTTGTTTGTCCCATAAACCCTTTAATCAATTGGGTGTGATTTTGACATAACATAGAAGGAATTGGGTCCCATTTTGCCGAAAATTCCATCAGGGTAAAATAGTCTCTCTCCATTGGAATCATCATTCTTTTTTCGGTCATATCAATATTTGAGAATTCATAATGTTCTGGTTTTCTATCTAAAATAAAATCTTTAAATGCGAATGCATTGGCATAATTTATTTTGGACTGATAATTGGGCTCACTTGCATCGCCATCAAACATCGATTCGCAAATATCAACTCCATCTGCAGACAAAGCGATATCAAAACTATCTGTTGCAGAACACATGGCAAACATAAATCCTCCACCAATAACGAAATCCCTGATTTTTTTGGTTATAGCCAATTTTTCTTCTGAAACTTTTTGGTAACCCAATTTTATTGCCAAAGCTTCGGCCTCTTTCTTTTGTTCGATATACCAAGGTGAATTCCTGTTGGAGCCAAAAAATTTTCCATATTGTCCTGTAAAATCTTCGTGATGCAAATGCAACCAATCGTAAAGTATGAGTTGGTCGCTTAAAACTTCTTCGTCATAAATGGGCGTAAACGGGATTTCGGCATAAGTCAAAACAAGGGTTACGGCATCGTCCCAAGGCTGTTTGCCTTTAGGTGTATAGACTGCAACTTTAGGTGCTTTTTCGAGTACAACAGCTTCCATATTTTGGGAAGGACTGGATATTAATTCGAGAATTTGATTGGTTTCTGTATCGCTCAACACTTCAAAACTCACGCCTCGAATTTGACATTCTTTACGAATTTCAGGAGCATCGGGAAATAAAAAGGAACCTCCACGATAATTGAGCAACCAACTGGCTTTGTATTTTTTTTCGATACACCAATAGGTTATTCCATATGCTTTAAGATGGTTTTGTTGTGTGGTTTCATCCATTGGCAACAAAATGAAAGAAGCTTTTGCTGAAAAAGAAATCAGAATTAGAATGATAAAGAATACCTTTTTCGAAGCCATTTTGAAGATTTTATATATCAAATATACTAGTTTATATTTGACTAAAAGGATGAAAAAATTCGCTAAAAGCGAATTTTAAATTTATATTTTAGAAAGGCATCTCGTCATCATCTTCTTCTTCATTCAAATTACTACCGAAGGCTTCATTTGCCGATGGAAGATTTTTGGTTTGGAACGGATTGTCATCGTGATTCATTTTGGATGGCAAATCGTCATAACTTCCGCTGTAATCTTCGAGATTCTCAAATTTACCCAAATGCCCAATAAATTTCAATCGAACGTTTTCAAGTGAACCATTACGGTGTTTCGCAATGATAAATTCGGCTTGACCTGCTGATGGTGTTTGCTCATCATCATCCCATTCGTCAATTTTATAATATTCTGGCCTGTAGATAAACGATACAATATCAGCATCTTGTTCTATCGCTCCTGATTCCCGAAGGTCAGACAGTAAAGGTCTTTTGCTAGATCCACGGGTTTCAACCGCACGAGATAATTGGGATAAAGCAATTACCGGAATCGCTAATTCTTTGGCTAATGCCTTTAAGTTTCTTGAAATTGTTGAAATTTCTTGTTCTCTATTTCCTCCCCCTTTTCCGTTTCCACCGGCAGTCATCAATTGCAAATAATCGACAATGATGATTTTTATTCCATGTTGCGAGGCCAAACGTCTTGCTTTTGCTCTTAAATCAAAAATTGAAAGAGAAGGCGAATCATCAATAAACAGTGGGGCTTTTTCCAAGTTTTTTACTTTCACACTTAATTGTTCCCATTCGTGTTTTTCTAATTTTCCGGTTCGTAATTTTTCTGAGGATAAACCTGTTTCTGAAGAAATAAGTCTTGTAATTAATTGTACTGAGGACATCTCAAGGGAAAACAAGGCTACAGGATGACCAAAATCAATTGCGATATTCCGTGCCATGGATAATACAAACGCAGTTTTTCCCATCCCTGGACGAGCTGCAATAATAATCAAGTCACTTGGCTGCCAACCAGAAGTGATTTTATCTAATTTATCAAACCCAGTGGCTACACCACTCAATCCTTCTTGTTTGGCAATTTCTTCAATTCTTTTTTTGGCCTGCAATACTAAACTTTGGGCTGTTTCAGAACTACGTTTTATATTCCCTTGTGTTACTTCATATAGCTTAGATTCGGCTTTGTCTAATAAATCAAAAACATCAGTCGTTTCATCATAGGATTCTTCAATAATATCTGTAGAAATTCGGATTAAACTACGCTGAATATATTTTTGAAGAATGATTCTGGAGTGAAATTCAATATGAGCAGAAGAAGAAATTTTCTGAGTTAGCTGAATAAGATAAAAATCACCTCCTGCCAAGTCTAATTTTGCATTTTTTCGCAACTGAGCCGAAACTGTTAATAAGTCAATAGGCTGTGTATCTGTAAACAACTGAACAATAGCTTCAAAAATATATTTGTGTCCTTCTTTATAAAAAGCATCTGGTTGTAAAATGTCAATTACCTCATCAACTCCTTTTTTATCAATCATCATCGCACCAAGTACAGCCTCTTCTAAGTCGATAACTTGTGGAGGTAGTTTGCCTTTTTCCAGGCTTATGATGTTTGTTCTTTCTGTTTTAATTGGGTTTATATTCCTGACGTTTTCCATAGAGCGAAAGTAACGAAAATTAAAAAGTTATTACTATTGAGTTATTACAAATAATTGTTAATAAACAATCATTTTTTGTTAATAAGCCAAAAAAAATCCGAAACGATAAGGCTTCGGATTATTTATTGTTTTGTAGGATTTTACTCTTTGAATTCTCCCATTTTACAGTATTTATCCATCCTTTGGGCGACTAATTCTTGTGTTGATAAGTCTTTCAATTCATTGAATCCTTTCATAATATATTGCTCCACTGTTTTGAAGGCAGTTTCTCTGTCAAAATGTGCTCCTCCCAGAGGTTCTGGGATTATATCATCAACTAATTTTTGTTTTTTCATATCAGCTGAAGTCAGTTTTAAGGCTTCGGCCGCTTGTTCTTTATAATCCCAACTTTTCCAAAGAATAGAAGAACAAGATTCTGGAGAAATAACAGAATACCAAGTATTTTCCATCATATATACTTTATCTCCTACTCCTATTCCTAAGGCCCCGCCAGAAGCGCCTTCACCAACAATGACAACAATAATTGGCACTTTTAGACGAACCATCTCGATTATGTTTCTGGCAATTGCTTCTCCTTGTCCGCGTTCTTCTGCTTCAATTCCAGGAAAAGCTCCTGGTGTGTCTATCAAAGATAAAACCGGAATACCAAATTTCTCTGCCATTTTCATCAATCTCAAAGCTTTACGATAGCCTTCAGGATTTGCCATCCCAAAATTTCTATATTGACGTGTTTTAGTATTGTATCCTTTTTGCTGACCAATTATCATAAACGATTGTCCGCAAATTTTTCCTAATCCGCCAATCATTGCTTTGTCGTCTTTAAATCCTCTGTCTCCGTGAAGTTCCAGAAAAGTGTCGCCACAAAGTGCCTTTACATGATCTAAAGTGTATGGTCTATTAGGGTGTCTTGACAATTGAACTCGTTGCCAAGCGGTAAGATTTTTATAAATATGTCTTTTGGTTTCTTCGAGTTTTTTGCTGATTTGTTTACAAGTATTTGTAACATCAACTTCTGATTCCTGTCCTATAACTAGGCATTTATCCAGCTGGTCTTCAAGTTCTTTTATTGGAAGCTCAAAATCTAAATATTCCATGTGGTATATGAGTTTTTGTTTTTGATTTGAAATGCAAATATAAAATTTAAAATTATCAAAAACGTTTATTTCTTATCTTATTACAAATAAATTCATAGTAAAATTGAATGAAAATAATTATTCTTTATCTGTAAGATAATGCTTTAGAACTGCGTTAAGTATCACAGTAATCACAATTAAAATTGCCCCAATGTAAAACTCGACACTCATTTTTTCTTTTCCTCCAATGATAAAAAAAGCTAAAATAATACCATAAACAGGCTCTAAACTAGTAGTTAACATTATAGTATAAGGAGATAATTTCCGCATCACTTTTACCGAAGCTGTAAAGGCATAAGCGGTACAAACCGAAGATAAAATGAACAGTAAAATCCAATCGTTAGAAGTTAGAATAAAGAATTCGAATGTAAATCTATTTTGGAATAAAAAGTAAATTGTAATAAAAAATACCCCTGCCAGAAATTCGTAAAATGTGATAACAGAAGGTTCGTGTTTCTCAATTAATTTTCCGTTCATCAGTGTAAATAAAACTCCAATTATTATGGAGACTAAGGCGTACATCATTCCTTCAAAATAATTGATTTCGACCTGCAAAATAAGAGCAAGTCCGGCAATAATTACTAGTCCGAATAAGACTTCGTACCAAAGTACTTTCCTTCCATAAAAAATAGGTTCGAGTATGGAAGTGAAAAATGCTCCCAAGGAAAAAACCGATAATGTGATGGATACATTGGAAATATGAATGGCTTTGAAAAAAAATATCCAATGGACCGCAATCAATAATCCCACAAAAATCAATTTAAAAAATTCCTTTATCGGAATTCGAAATGATTGCTTTTTGAATAGAATAAAAAGGAATAAAAAAATACCAGCAAAAAGCATTCGATACCAAACTAAAGCATCAGCATGAATTGAAATTAATGCTCCCAATATTGCCGTGAATCCCCAAATAAAAACAATTAAATGAAGATTTAAATAACTTTTTAATTTACCGTTTCGCATTTCGTAATAAAAAAATTGCCAAAATTCCGAAAACAATATTAGGAAACCAAACTGCCAATAAAGGTGGGAAACTTGATTTTTCAGCCAATGTTCCAAATATTTTATCAAAAAACACAAATGAAAAAGCCACAGCTATCCCAATAGCTAAACTCAATCCCATTCCTCCTCTTCGTTTCATAGAAGAAACCGCAACAGCTATAATGGTAAGAATAAATGCCGATACAGGAATGCTGTATTTTTTATATAAAACCACCATATACACATTTATATTGGAAGAACCTCGCTTTTTTTCCTTATCAATAAATTGGTTTAATTTTCCCAGATTTAATGTTTCGGCGATGTAAACTACAGGTGTTAAGTCTTCTAAATCAAAACTAAATTTCGCATCCTTTTTTTCTGCTTTTTCAATTTTATCATCTAATTCTCCGACTGTTCTTTTGACATAATCATACATAGTATAGTTCTTGGTTTTAGGATTCCATTGAATCCTTGAAGCCGATATTTTATACTCTAGTTTATCTTTTTTAAACTTCTCATAACTAAAACTATAAGCCGTTTTTGATACTACATCAAAACTATTGACATAAATATATTCATCATTACTGACTTGTCTGTAAACGTCAGTATTATCTCCTCTCATCGCTTGCTTTCCGTCCCCTCTAAGATAAGTATACCTGAAATTATTAAATCCCTCGCTAGCTTTTGGAACAACAAAAAACCCCATTAACAAAATAAAAACAGAAATGATGGAAGCTCCAATTATAAAGGGTCTTAAAAATCTGGTAAACGAAATTCCAGAACTTAAAATAGCAATAATTTCGGTGTCATTGGCTAATTTTGATGTAAACCAAATCACCGATAAAAACAAAAATATTGGAAATAATAAGTTGGTGAAGTAGATGGTGAAATTAAAATAGTAAATCAAAATATCCACAAGTGGAATTTTGTTTTCAATCATTTTATTGATTTTTTCCGAAACATCAATTACGATTCCTATAGGTGCAAATAACATCAGCATAACCGCAAAAGTGGTCAGATATTTTCTTAGAATGTATTTGTCAATTATTTTCATTTATTGTTGATTGGCTATACTAAATTACAATCTCTGGCTCATATTTCGAACCATCATTTCTTTCCAAGTTCTAAAATCTCCGGCTAAGATATGTTTTCTAGCCTCACGAACCAACCACATATAAAAACCCAGATTGTGTATTGTAGCAATTTGTTTTCCTAAGTATTCATTAGCCGCAAACAAATGGCGTAAATAGGCTTTTGTATATTCTGTATCCACAAAAGTATGTCCCATTTCGTCAACAGGCGAAAAATCATCTTCCCACTTTTTGTTTTTGATGTTGATGGTTCCATTAGCAGTAAACAACATTCCATTTCTGGCATTACGCGTTGGCATTACACAGTCAAACATATCAATTCCAAGGGCAATATTCTCTAAAATATTTATTGGAGTTCCCACACCCATTAAGTATCTAGGTTTGTCTTCCGGAAGAATTTCACAAACAATTTCAGTCATTGCATACATTTCTTCGGCGGGTTCACCAACTGAAAGTCCACCAATTGCGTTTCCTTGCTGACCTGAATTTGCAATATATTCTGCTGATTGTTGGCGTAAATCTTTGTATGTGCTTCCCTGAACTATTGGAAAAAAAGTTTGATCGTAACCATATTTTGTTGGCACTTTTTCCAAATGATTGATGCATCTGTCCAACCAGCGATGCGTCATTTTCATCGATTTTTGAGCATATCGATAATCACAAGGATAAGGTGTACATTCGTCGAAAGCCATAATGATATCAGCACCAATGGTACGTTGAATTTCCATCACGTTTTCAGGAGTGAAAAAATGATAGGAACCGTCGATATGTGATTTGAACTTCACGCCTTCTTCCTTAATTTTTCGGTTTGCCGAAAGTGAATACACTTGGTAACCACCAGAATCAGTCAAAATATTCCTGTCCCAATTCATAAACTTATGTAAACCGCCAGCTTTTTCAAGGATTTGGGTTTGTGGACGCAAGTATAAATGATAGGTATTTCCCAGGATAATATCAGGATTAATATCGTCTTTTAATTCCCGTTGATGCACTCCCTTTACCGAAGCGACTGTGCCAACAGGCATAAAAATTGGGGTTTCAATCACACCATGATCAGTAGTGATACTTCCTGCTCTGGCTTTGGTATGTGGATCTTTTTGTAATAAATCAAATTTCATAAATCATTTTTCAGTGCGCAAAGATAATTTATTTAAGATTTAGGATTTTAAGATTTAGGGTTTAATTTTGAATGTTTATGATTTATATGCAACCCAAAATTCAATAAAACTAAACTTTCAAGAAGTCCTTTTTTAAAAAAATATTTTATTTCAAAATTTCTCTACTAAAATTTTATTAAAAAAAAATTACTGAAATAATCCAATTCTTACTTATAATTAGTTAAATAACAGTTATTTACAAATTAAAAGCTGTAATTTTAACGATCTAATTCAATCACTACCTAATGTGATTTAGTCTTCAAATCAATTTTTACCTACAGAATTTAACTTAAAATAATTGCTTGAGGAGGAATCTGAAAATCCTTTAAAAGAGTAGGTAAATTATTAACTAAACAACTGTTTTTATGAAAGCAAAAATCTTTACTTTATTGGTTTTGGGGATACTATTTTCGTCTGTATCGCTCTGTCAGGCTCAAAACATTTTGACCAATGGTGATTTTAGCAACCCAACTTCTATTACCATTTTTGATGGAATAAATAAGCCACTCAACACTTGGTGTACTTTTGTAAACAATTTTACTACAGAGGTTTCATCAGGTGTATGTAAATATGATATTGTAGATGGGGGAATAAATACATACGATATACAATTAATTCAATGGGGATTTCCTTTAGAATATGGGAAACACTATCTGCTTACATTTGAAGTGCGAGCAGATGCTGATCGAGACTTCGGAGTTTTTATAGGTCAGGATGAAGGATCTTGGATAAACTTAAATCCTAATTATATTCAGCATGCTACTGCTAATTGGGAAATCAAAACAATTGAATTTGATGCCACATCTGTTTTCGCCTTACACAAATTAAGTTTTGAAATGGGTTTGTCAAATATAGATATGGACTTCCGAAATATAATGCTGCAAGTTATTCCTAACGTTTGGCTTACAGGCTCAGCATTTGGAGGTTGGCTTGAAAGCGGAATGATACAATTGTCAACTACTGATGGCGTAACCTATACCGCAACAAATATTGAAATCCTTGGTGACGGTGGGGGAACTTCAGAATTTAAATTTACTGAAGGAGCTTGGCCAACAGCTGCTGGACCTTTAGGCGGTCCTCCCGGCTTTCCATCTGGAATTGCATCAGTTACAGATGCTGGCTCCCCAAATATGCGAGGCGTACCAGGTTTTTGGAATGTAACCTACAATTATCTCACTAAAGCATATTCGTTTACACCTGGAATAAATCCTAATCGTGCTGTTAGCTTTGAAGGAACAGCTTTACCATCTGGCGCAGGTTTATCAACTACTGATGGTATAAATTATTCAAGAGAAAGTTTAACTGTAAGTGCCGGAAATGGGCAATTTGTCGAAAAACCCAGTAGTATAACCCCTAGTCCTACAGCCAATTGGTCCAGTGTTGATTTTCCTATTGGAACGGGAACCCAAGACGGAGCTCTAATAGCGGTAGCGCCAGGAACTTATAATGTATATTTCAATATATTAACTGGAGCATATAATTTTCAGCCACCATTAGTAAGTATAATTGGAGATTTTAATGGTTGGGGTGGTGATTATTTTATGTATACTACTGACAACATTACCTGGACGCTTTCAGGCATCTTTTTTTATTCAGGAGGAAATTTAAAATTTAGAGACAACCAGAATTGGAATTGTAATTTTGGTTCTGCTACTGGTACTGAATTTCCTACTGGGACTGGAGTAAGTAATTCGTCAAATAATATTCCATATGAAGCAGGTACTTATGACATCACTTTCAACAGAACTACTTTAGAATATAATTTTAAATGTATAAATTGTCCAACACACATTGGAATAATTGGAAGTGCAGTTCCTCCTAACTATAATGCTGGACCTGACGTAAATATGTTTACCAATGATAACATTACCTTTATTTTGCCAGATTACACTTTTACTAGTGGTGAAGCAAAATTCAGGCAGGATGACAGTTGGGATAATAATTGGGGAAATAGTACTTTCCCAATGGGAAATGCTATAAAAGACGGTCCAAGTATTCCAGTTACTGCTGGAACATATAATGCAACATTCAATATTAAAACTGGGGATTACAATTTTACTGCTCCTAGCCCTATTGGCATCATTGGCGATGCATTATATGGATGGAACTTTGATGTAGATATGCAATCGACAGACGGAATAAACTATACTTTACTGAATTATCCTTTTATTTATGGTTATGTAAAATTCAGACAGGATAATAACTGGAATGTAAGCTGGGGAGGTTGGTCATTCCCGATAGGCACAGCGGATCAAGGGTCTGATTGGAATATTTATATACCTGCTGGAAATTACAATGTGACTTTTAACAAATTAACTAGAGAATATAGTTTTGTAGCGACTTCGTGTCCATTCCCAGCAATTCAATGTCCTTGGATTCCTACTGTAAATAGCGAACTAGGAAAATGCGGTGCAATTGTAAATTATCCAGAAGTAACTGCTGCTGCCAGTTGTGGAGGTGAAGGTATAACCATAAAACAAACTGCTGGATTAGCTAGCGGCTCTTTCTTTCCGGTAGGCTCTACTTGGAATGCTTTTGAACTCACCAATTCGGAAGGAAAAACAGCAAGCTGTGGCTTCTATGTATATGTAAATGATCCACCGAAAATTAAAAATATTCCAGAGCTCTGGCCACCAAACCATAAGATGGTTCCTATACACTTTGATTTCGAAAATAATTGCAGTGATAACGTTACAGTTCTATATTATTACATTTATAATATAACCAGTAATGAACCAGACAATGGTCTTGGAGACGGTGACTTGGCAAATGATTGGCAAATAGACATGTACGGTCAAAATCTTCTTCTTAGGGCTGAACGTTCCGGCAAGGGAACAGGTAGAGTATATTCCTTCAACGTATGGGGATATGATGATTCAAATAATTGGTTCGATCAAATTGTAACGGTAACTGTGCCTCATGATAAAGGAAAAGAGGTTAGTATAACAACTAAACCCGCTACAAATCACAAATCATCTATAGGTGACAACTCAATAGAAAATGTCCCATTTGTATCAAATGTTTGGCCTAATCCAAGTACTAACGATTTTAACCTTGAAGTGCAATCTACTTCTGATGAAAAGGTAGTATTGACTGTATTTGATATCAATGGACATTTGCTTTCGAACCTCAACACAAATAGTAATCAAATTACTGCATTTGGTAAAGATTTGAAGGCTGGAACTTATTTGGTTTTAGTGAGACAAGGAAATAATTCCAATACTATTAAAGTAGTGAAACAATAAATAACTGAAAATAATTTAATTATTTAGAGGCTGCTCTTTAATAGGGCAGCTTCTTTTGCGCTTGTTAATAAACACTGATGTATTTATTGTGATTCAAAATTTTACTTGATTAAAATCTCCCCAATCTTCAACGCACATTTCTCCCCATCAATTGCTGCCGAAATAATTCCTCCTGCATAACCTGCTCCTTCTCCACAAGGATACAAGCCTTTTATTTGGACGTGTTCCAATGTTTCTGAATCTCTGGGAATACGCACTGGCGAAGAAGTTCGAGATTCCGGAGCGTGAAGTATGGCTTCATTTGTCAAGAAACCTCGCATTGATTTTCCGAATTCTATGAAACCTTCTCTTAATATTTGGGTAAGAAATCCTGGGAAAACCTGACCCATTTCAACCGAAGTAGTTCCGGGAACATAAGACGTTTTTGGAATATTCGAGGACACTTTGTTTTGGGTGAAATCAACCATTTTTTGGGCAGGAACTTTTTGGGTTTCCCCTGCCAAATACCACGCTTTTTGCTCTATACTTTTTTGGAATTCCATACCTGCCAATGCACCAAATTTGGCAAACGGCTTGAAATCTTCGAGTTTTAATTCAATCACGATTCCTGAATTAGCAGTAGCCTGATCCCGTTTTGAGGGCGACCAACCGTTCGTCACTACTTCGCCAGGACTTGTCGCACAAGGCGCAATCACACCACCGGGACACATACAAAAAGAATACATTCCGCGTCCGCCCACTTGTTTTACAATCGAATAAGGTGCTGGCGGCAAATGTTCCCCGCGATAATCACAACTGTACTGAATACTGTCAATTAATGATTGCGGATGTTCTGCTCGAACTCCCAAGGCAAAGGCTTTGGCTTCTATAAAAACTTGCTTTCTATCCAATAATTCAAAAATATCTCGGGCTGAATGTCCTGTGGCCAAGATTATCTTGTTGGCAAGAATAGTGTCACCGTTTTTGGTAACGATTCCTTGCACTTCATTGTTTTTGATAATAATATCGGTCAATCGGGTTTCGAAAAGGACTTTCCCTCCCATTTCGATGATTTTCTCCCGAATATCCTGGATGATTTGTGGCAATTTATTGGTTCCAATATGCGGATGGGCATCAACCAAAATATCATGAGATGCTCCGAAAGCGACTAATAATTCTAAGATTCTGTTGACATCACCACGTTTTTTTGAACGCGTATATAACTTTCCATCCGAATAAGTACCTGCTCCGCCTTCGCCAAAACAATAATTAGAATCTTCATTAACAATATGATCCACATTGATGGATTTCAAATCCCGGCGACGACCACGGACATCTTTTCCTCTCTCTATAATTATTGGTTTTAAACCCAATTCTATTAATTGCAAAGCGGCAAATAACCCAGCAGGACCAGCGCCAACAACGATTACTTCTTGTGCATTGGAAACATTTTTATAATCAGGAATCAGGATTTTGTTTTCCTGAAAAGGTTCGCCAACCAAATAAATAGCAACTTTCAGATTAATTTTCACAGCTTTCTGGCGTGCATCTATTGAACGTTTCAAAATGGAAATGTGTTTGATTTCATTTGGAGAAACCTTTATTTGCTTGGACAAATAGTCCCTTAGCAAATTTTCATTTGAAGCTATTTCTGGAGAAACTTGAAGAAGAAGTTCACGAGGCATAAGTTGAATTTTGACAAAAATAGTAATTTGAAAATTGTTATTGTAATTTTGCAACTCAACAACAAAGAAAAGTTCAAAATGTCTCGAGAAATAAAACTAATATGGGATTTTCGTGGTCAGGCTTCGGCAAAAACGGCTGAACATCACGAGATTCATTTGAAGGAATATATTCTTGCCGAAAAATTATCACCAAATATCACTGGTTTTGAAATTTTTAGCGAAATGTATGCTATTGCTTTTATGGTGGTTACTGACGAGAATATGATTCAAGTACGAGATGCTCTGAAACCACATCGAGGAGAATTGTTCCCCTCCCCAACCCTCCCCGAGGGAGAGGGAGCCTAAACAGGAAAATTGGAATGAACCTTATAAATCCCTATTTCACAATTCCCCCTTCGGGGGATTAGGGGTTTTAATTAGCTACTTCGCTTATAAATTTGATACGCATCAGGCGCAATTCTTCAAGGTCATAATCACCTTCAAATTCTTTCAAAGCATTTTCAATATTATCTGAATGCGATTCCATAAAATAATCGTGAATTTCTTCTTGTTGGTCGTCATCGAGCATTTCATCAATCCAATATTTGATGTTCAGCTTAGTGCCTGAATTTACGATTTGTTCCATTTCAGTTATCAAGGCATCCATAGTCAACCCTTTGGAAGAAGCAATATCGTTTAATGGTAATTTCCTGTCTATATTCTGAATGATATACAGCTTGTTAACTGAATTAACTCCTGTTGATTTTACAACCAAATCATCCGGACGAATAATATCATTTTCTTCGACATAATGGCTGATTAATTCAATAAATTCCTTGCCATATTTCTTTGCTTTTCCTTCTCCAACACCGTGAGTATTTATTAACTCATCAATACTCATTGGGTATTTTAAGGCCATATCTTCGAGCGATGGATCTTGAAAAACCACAAAAGGAGGAACACCTAATCTTTTAGCTGTTTTTTTACGGAGATCCCGCAACATCCCCATCAAAACTTCATCAGCAACTCCGGTTGATTTTGCCGCAGTTACAATAGCTTCGTCTTCGGTTTCATTGTATTCGTGATCTTCTGACATCATAAAGGAAACTGGTTTTTTGATAAAATCCAATCCTTTTTTGGTGATTTTTACGACACCATAAGTTTCAATATCTTTAGATAATAATCCATCTACCAATACTTGTCTCAATAAAGCCATCCAATATTTTTCGTCATGATCAGAACCAGAACCAAAAAAGGTTTGGCTATCTGTTCTATGTGCTTTTATGACTGCATTTACTCGACCGATTAGGGTAAAAACTACTTCTTTGGATTTATAGATATGTTTTGTATCCCGAACCACTTCAAGTAATTTAACGACTTGATCTTTTGCTTCAACCTTAAGTTTTGGATTGCGAACATTATCATCCATATCACCACCTTCTCCAGTTTCGTTATCGAATTCTTCACCAAAATAATGCAAAAGAAATTTTCTTCTTGACATCGAAGTTTCAGCATAAGCCACTACTTCCTGCAACAATGCAAAGCCAATTTCCTGCTCGGCTACAGGTTTTCCTGATAAGAATTTTTCGAGTTTTTCTACATCTTTATACGAATAATAGGCCATACAATGTCCTTCGCCTCCATCGCGACCAGCACGACCTGTTTCTTGGTAATAACTTTCTAATGATTTTGGAATATCGTGGTGAATCACAAAACGCACATCGGGTTTATCAATTCCCATCCCGAAAGCAATTGTTGCAACGACCACATCTACGTCTTCCATAAGAAACATATCCTGATGTTTGGCTCGTGTTTTTGCATCTAATCCTGCGTGATAGGGAACTGCACTTATTCCGTTTACTTGTAAAACTTCGGCAATCGCTTCTACTTTTTTACGACTTAAACAATAAATAATTCCTGATTTTCCTTTGTGTAGTTTTATAAAACGAATAATATCGGATTCGATATTTTTAGTTTTGGTACGTACTTCGTAATATAAATTAGGTCTGTTAAACGAAGCCTTATAAGTTGTTGCGTCAACCATATCAAGGTTTTTCAGGATATCTTCCTGAACTTTTGGAGTAGCTGTTGCCGTAAGACCTATAATAGGAACATCTCCTAATTGCTTGATAATATGTTTAAGATTTCTATATTCTGGTCTAAAATCATGACCCCACTCTGAGATGCAATGCGCTTCATCTATGGCAACAAATGAAATAGGTACAGTTTGAAGAAAAGTTACATATTCTTCCTTAGTCAAGGATTCCGGAGCTACATATAAAAGTTTGGTCAAACCTGAAGAAATATCTTTTTTGACTTGAGTAATCTCGGTTTTGGTAAGCGATGAGTTCAAAACATGTGCAACCCCATTTTCAGAAGATAAGCTTCGAATAGCATCGACTTGATTTTTCATTAAGGCAATTAAAGGAGAAACAACAATGGCTGTTCCTTCCTGAACTAAAGCAGGTAACTGATAACAAAGCGACTTGCCACCGCCTGTAGGCATAATCACAAAGGTGTTTTCTTTATTAAGTATACTTTTAATAACTTGTTCCTGTAAACCTTTGAATTGGCTGAAGCCAAAATACTTCTTTAATTCTTTGTGGATATCAATTTCGTTTGAATTCATTCTTTATTAATGGTATTTTATCTAAATTTGCGACACATAAAGATACTAATTTCTTTAACACATACAAATATTTATAATAATTCTATTTTGGATACAAAAGAAAATATATTGATTTTGGCAAAAAAGACCATTCTTTCCGAGAGTGAGTCCATAGCAAAACTAATTGATTTTATTGACATTAACTTCGCCGAAGCAACTCAAATCCTATTTAATTCAAAAGGAAGATTGATTGTTACGGGAATAGGAAAAAGTGCTATTATTGCTCAAAAAATAGTTGCAACATTTAATTCCACAGGTACTCCATCACTTTTTTTGCATGCTTCTGAGGCCATTCATGGTGATTTAGGAATGGTACAGCCCGACGATGTTGTGATTTGTATTTCAAAAAGCGGAAACAGTCCCGAAATAAAAATTCTCATTCCTATATTGAAAAGATTTGGCAATAAACTAATTGCCATAACCGGAAATATCACTTCTTTTTTGGCAAAAGAATCTCATTATATTTTAAATACTACTGTTGATGCCGAATCTTGCCCGCTTAATCTAGCACCAACTAATAGCACAACAGCCCAACTTGTTATGGGGGATGCGCTTGCTGTATGTTTAATGCAAATGAGAAATTTTACTCCAGAAGATTTTGCAAAATACCATCCTGGTGGTGCGCTCGGCAAAAAATTATTATTGCGTGTTAGTAATATGCTCGATGAAACTCATAAGCCTAGTGTTACGCCAAATTCAAGTATTAAAGAAGTAATTTTTGAGATTTCGGCAAAGCGTCTTGGTGTTACAGCCGTAATTGAAAACGAAAAAGTGGTAGGGATCATCACTGATGGGGATATTCGAAGAATGCTAAACGAAAATGATACTTTTACCCATTTGACTGCCAAAGATATTATGACAAAAAACCCGAAAATGATACAATCAACCACTATGGTTGCTGAAGCATTAAATATTCTTGAAGATTTCTCCATCACTCAATTAGTTGTTACAGACAATGGAGAATACAAAGGTGTTATCCATTTACATGACATTTTAAAAGAAGGAATTGTATAATGGAGAAAAAGCAACTTAAAGAAATGTCCTTTTTAGATCATCTTGAGGAATTAAGATGGTTATTGGTTCGAAGTTCTGCAGCAGTAATAACAATGGCCTTCCTTACTTATTTTATAAGTGATTATTTATTTGATGTCATCATTTTTGGACCAACACGTCCATCCTTTTTTACCTACCGTTTATTTTGTGATTTATCGCATCAATTAAATTTTGGCGAAAGTATTTGTATTGAAGAATTGCCTTTTATTATCCAAAATACACTTATGGAAGGTCAGGTAAACATGTTTGTTTGGATGTGTATTCTGGCAGGTTTCATTTTAGCATTTCCTTATATTTTATTCCAAATTTGGAGCTTTATTAGCCCGGCTTTGTATGAAAAAGAAAGGAAAAATGCCAAATTATTTATCTTTATTTCTTCATTATTATTCTTTTTAGGAGTGCTTTTTGGCTACTTTGTGATTATTCCAATGTCTGTAAATTTTGTGGCAACCTTTACTGTGAGCGAAATGGTAAAAAACCAATTTACTTTAGAATCTTATATTGGAATGTTTAAAACATCCGTTTTAGCAGGAGGATTATTTTTTGAATTACCTATAATTATGTATTTCTTGACTAAACTGGGATTAGTAACTCCTGCATTTTTACGAAAATACCGAAGATATGCTATTGTAATAGTGTTAATAGTTGCAGCAATAGTAACTCCTCCCGATGTGGTGAGCCAAACGATTGTTGCTATTCCGATGTTGATTATTTTTGAATTAAGTGTAATTATCTCTTCCATTGTTTATAAAAGAAAAATAAAAAATGAGCAACTTAGTTAAAGAGTTCAATGACTATCGTTCCAAAATGAATGAAAAATTATTGGCCGATAATAATAAAATCGTAAAAAGGATTTTCAATCTTGACACCAATGCATATGCAGAGGGAGCGCTTGATGTAAAAACAAAAGAACTTTTGGGCTTAGTCGCTTCGGCGGTTTTGCGATGTGATGATTGCGTAAAATACCATTTAGAAAATTGCCATAAAGAAGGAATTTCAAAAGAAGAAATGATGGAAGCAATGGGAATTGCAACGCTAGTAGGCGGAACTATTGTCGTTCCTCATTTGCGTAGAGCTTATGAGTTTTGGGAAGAATTGGAAAGCCCACTAACCCCCAAAGGGGAAATTTAGGAATTGAAAATATTTAAATTTTGAATAACAAATAAGAAATGAAGTTAAGAGCCGAACATTTAGTTAAAACATATAAAGGACGAAGTGTTGTTAAAGGCATTTCTGTAGAGGTAAACCAAGGTGAAATTGTGGGACTTTTGGGTCCAAATGGCGCTGGTAAAACAACCTCTTTTTATATGATTGTAGGATTGGTAAAACCAAATATGGGAAATATCTATCTTGATGATTTGGATATTACTCATTTTCCAATGTATAAAAGAGCCCAACAAGGCATTGGTTATTTAGCTCAAGAAGCTTCAGTTTTTAGAAAACTGAGTGTCGAAGATAATATCTTGAGCGTTTTGCAATTGACAAAACTTTCAAAGGAAGAACAAGAAGCCAAAATGGAAAGTCTGATTGACGAGTTTGGCTTGCAACATATTCGAACCAATCGTGGCGATTTACTTTCGGGTGGAGAACGCCGTCGTACTGAAATAGCACGTTGTCTTGCCACCGATCCAAAATTCATTCTTCTTGATGAACCTTTCGCAGGTGTTGACCCCGTTGCTGTGGAAGATATTCAGCGCATCGTGGCACAACTAAAAAATAAAAACATCGGAATCCTGATTACGGATCACAATGTTCAGGAAACTTTGGCAATTACTGACAAAACGTATCTAATGTTTGAAGGTGGCATTTTGAAAGAAGGAAAACCAGAAGAATTGGTCGAAGACGAAATGGTCCGCCGAGTATATTTAGGTCAGAATTTTGAATTGAGAAAGAAGAAATTGGAGTTTTAAAAAGTAGGTTCTATAAAACAGGTACTACTATTTATTTACAAAGAAAATATGAATACAAAAAAAACATCTGAAAACTGGAGAGACAATGACCCTGACGAAGAAACGTCTGAAAGATGGGGTAAAGATCCCAACAACTGGATTTGGGGACTGTTTTATTACAACAAAGAAGACAACCGAATTTTTCCTCCAAAAAAGATTGCTTGGATGGGAAATACGCTAAACTTTGCCAATCCAAAATCGGTGCTGTTTATGATTGGATTTATATTATTTTTTGTTTTCATTATTTATTCTATCACAAAAAATCATTAATTTATTCAATAGTTATAAACCGCAATTGCTCGACATCGCCATTATAAATATTAACATCTACATTGCCTTTTATCCCTGATACAGTAGCTTTTTCGGTAAATTGCCAAAAAAGCCAATCCTCGCCTATTTTCTCTCGATAAAAATTATAATTGGCAATCCAAAAAAGATAATTGCTAAATTCATCTTTCAAGAAATCATCATAATATTTCTCGCTGGTATAAATAATAGGTTTCACTTTATAATGTGTTTCAATTGCTTTCAGCCAACGCTTCAACCCTACTCTCAAACTATCTAAAGATTGATCTTTGGGAAGTTTCTCTATGTCTAAAACTGGAGGTAAATCTCCTTTTTGGAGATGAACAGTTTTGATAAAAAGCTGGGCTTGTTCCAATGAATTTTCGTTGGGACGATAATAATGATAAGCGCCTCGAATTATCTTGCTTTTTTTGGCACCAAGCCAATTGATTTCGAATTGACCGTCTTCTCTATCATTTCCGGCAGTGGCACGAATAAAAACAAACTCTAGCGGATAGTCATTTTCTATGTTTTCGACCAAAGTCCAGTCAATTGTTCCCTGAAATTCAGAAACATCCAAACCGATTGCTTTCCCTTTGTGATTTTCCAATACTTGGTAATTACGAACATCCGAAATGCGTTTGGCTTCGGCTTTTTCGTATTTCAATTTATAGGATTTGAATCCAAGATAATACAAGAATCCATTTCGATAATGATAGCCAATTCCTAACAATAGCAAAATAAAAAAACCAATTATCGAAAGACGCAACAGTTTTCCAGAGAAAAAAGAACTTTTCTTTCGAGGTTTCCGTCTGATTCTGGATTTACTTCTGACTGTTTTCCGCTTCATTGGGCAACTTACTTTTTCAGAAATTTGTTGTTCACCACTGAAAGTAAAACATAAGTAATGATAATCAACGGAATTCCTAAGTATTGGAAGAAAACTAACAACAACACCGATAAAGTCAAAAAGACAATTTGAAGGGCATTTTTCTTGAAAGTAAAATCTTTGATTTTTAGAGAAAATAACGGAATTTCGGCATTCAGAATATAGGCGCTTAATAAAGTAATGGCCAACAAAAACCATTGATTGTTTAATGTTTCGAAAATAAAACCAATTTTATAAGTACTTTCAATTAAAGGCAAACTTAAAATAAAAAGTGCATTGGCAGGTGTTGGCAAACCAATAAAAGAATCGGTTTGGCGTGTGTCAATGTTAAAATTTGCCAGACGATAACAAGATCCCAAAGTAATAATGAATCCCAAATAAGGAACAAAACTAGTTACATCAAAAACTTCTATTTCAGTTAACATTTTATACATCACAAATCCAGGAACTAAACCACTGGTAACCATATCTGCTAAAGAATCTAACTGCAAACCTAGCGGACTGGAAACTTTGAATAATCGCGCAAAAAATCCATCAAAAAAGTCTAGAAAAATACCCAAACAAACAAAAAAGAAAGCCATTTTAAAATCAGCTTCAGCAACAAAAACTATAGCAATACAGCCAGAAAAAAGATTGAGAAGCGTAATTAAATTCGGAACGTGTTTTTTTATGTTCATTATTGTTTGAATTAGATTATCAAAGTTCACAAATTTAATATAATAAGTGATGGAGAAGTGCGTTTTTAATAGAGTTTTTTTAACAGCGGGTTCATTGGTAGTTTTATTTATCTAAAGGAAGGAATTAGCTCAGTAAAAAATTATATTTTTGGGAAAAATTAAACAGGCAACATGTCTGCAAAATAATCAATGTTGAAAAAAATTCTATTATTCTTACTTCTTTTACTTTGCGCCAGTTCGTATGCGCAAACCGTCAGAAAGTATTCGAACGAGTTTATGAATATAGGCGTCGATGCAGCAGCATTGGGAATGGCAAATGCAATGACTGCGAGTACTAGCGACGTAAATTCGGGCTATTGGAATCCTGCAGGATTAGTTCATCTTGAAGACCATCAATTGTCATTGATGCACGCCAATTATTTTGCCAATATTGCTCAATACGACTATATTGCTTACGCAAATACCATTGATGATGACAGTGCCTGGGGTATTTCTTTGATTCGTTTTGGTGTTGATGATATTATGGATACAACCGAATTAATAGACAGCGAAGGCAATATTGACTATAATCGTATCAGTCTTTTTTCTACTGCTGATTATGGCGTTACCTTTTCTTATGCTCGAAAACTGCAAGTTCCTGGATTTCAATATGGTGTAAATGCAAAAATAATTCGAAGAATTATCGGAAAGTTTGCTGGTTCTTGGGGTTTTGGATTTGATGCCGGATTGCAATTCGAAAAAAATGACTGGCAATTTGGATTGATGGTTCGCGACATCACGACTACCTATAATGTTTGGAGCATTGACGAAGCCGAATATAAGAAAATAGCTAATGCCATTCCGGGACAAAATCAGGAATTACCTGAAAGCACTGAAATTACGGCTCCAAAAGTTCAATTGGGATTGTCCAAAAAGTTTATTGTTCGCTATGATTACAGTATTTTGGCTGCAGCCAATATCAATATGCAATTTGCCAAAACAAACGACATAATTTCAACGGATTTTGTGAGTATCGATCCTGCATTGGGATTTGAATTTGGTTATACCGACTTGGTTTTCTTGCGTGCCGGTGTGGGAAATTTTCAAAACATACAACAAATTGACAACTCAGTGAAAGTTGGTTATCAGCCTAATATTGGTTTGGGATTCAAATACAAAGGCATCCAAATCGATTATGCACTTACCAATTTAGGAAATCAAAGCGCGGCATTATATTCAAATATTTTTTCGGTAAAAGTAGATTTGGGCCTTTTTAGAAATTAATTTATTCTTTTAATATATCATAAATGAAATCCTCTTTTTTCAAAAAAATATTCTGTTTAACATTGATAATTGTATCAATGAGCAGCTTTGGACAGAACAGAATATTGTCAAAAAATACTCGTGTCAGCATAATCACTTGTGATACAGGCAATGAATCTTATTCGCTTTTTGGACACACCGCGATACGAATTACCGACTTGGAAAACAATCTGGATCTCGTTTACAATTATGGTGCATTTGATTTTGCCACGCCTAATTTTGTTGCAAAATTTGCCAAAGGGGATTTACAATATTTTGCGGTTGTCAATGCCTTTCCTGATTTCATGAATCAATATACTTACGAGCAAAGAAGTGTTTACGAACAGGAATTGATTGTTCCGTTAGTTTATAAACAAAAATTATTTGACAATTTGACCAGTGCATTAGCCTCAAGCGAAAGTTATTATACTTATAAATTTATAGACAAAAACTGTACCTCGATGGTGGTGGAAATTCTAAACAAAACATTGGGATCTCAAATAATTGTCAAAAAAACCGACACAGACATAACGTATAGAAGCATTTTATATCCCTATTTTGACAATTCTTTTTATAAAAAACTAGGCACGAGTATCATTTTTGGAAAAAAAGTTGATGAATATGGCACCAAAATCTTTTTGCCATTGGAACTTCATAAAAGTTTGAAGCAAGTACAGTTTGAAAATCATTTGCTTTGTAAGGAGAGTAAAACGATACTAGAATTTAAAAAAGAAATTCCTAGTTCCTGGTGGGATACTATTTATACTTATTTGCTGTTTCTTGGACTTATCCTTATTTTGAATAGAAAAAGTGTCGACCAGTTTTATATTTTAATAATGGGATTATTGGGTCTGTTCTTCAGTTTTATGGGATATTATTCTTTTCACGAAGAGTTAGCTTATAATTATAACATCTTGTTGTTTAATCCTGCGCTGCTTATCTTGTTCTATTATATGCTCAGAAAAAACAGAAAATGGATTATCAATTTATGCATTTTTAATATTCTTTCAATGGGTGTTTATCTAATCATAATTATAAATAAAGCGCACTTATTGGTAGTGTTACCACTCATGCTAACCAGTTTAATATTATTGACGAAAATTGCAATCAAAAACAGCAAACGTATCCCTATAGTTTTTTAATTATTGTCCTCTATAAAATAAAACTGTACTTATTGTTTTAATTGCAATATTCAAATCCAGAAAAATGCTTCGGTGTTTTATATAATACAAATCATATTGCAATTTTATCAAACTGTCGTCCATAGATTCTCCATACGAATAATTCACTTGTGCCCAACCAGTAAGTCCCGGTTTTATAACGTGGCGGGTTTCATAAAAAGGCATTATTTCGGCGATTATCTTAACAAAGACAGGGCGTTCAGGTCGCGGACCAATTACTGCCATTTCCCCTTTTAAAATATTAATAAATTGAGGAATTTCATCAATTCTGGTTTTCCGCAAGAGTTTTCCAAAAGGAGTAACACGACTATCATTTGCCCCCGAAAACACAGCTCCATCTTTTTCAGCATTTTTAATCATAGTCCTAAACTTGAGTATCTGAAATATTTCCCCATTTATACCCACCCGCTCCTGAGTATAAAATAATTTCCCACGATTACCTATTGCATTTCCTAATAAAATAACAGGAATTAACAACATTCCGAATGACAATCCGAATATGCAAATTAGTGCTTCCATTATTTTAATATTAAACAAATAAAGTTGGTTGTTATTGCTCCTATTAAATGGGAAAAACTTGTAAAAATCTCTGGTAATATATTGTACCGGAATACGTTGTGTTTTGTCTTCATAAACTTGAGTGTATTCGCGAATGGTTGTTCCGGATTCTAACAAATGAAGTAATTCTTGATATAATTCCACAGTAATATCTTCAGTATTATGTGAAGCAACAACAATTTCGAATAGGTTATTTTCATTGACAAAGGAAACTAAATCATTAACGCCTATAAGTTGCACAAAGTGATATTCGAAAAGATAATTATTTGTCTTATCGGAGTTTACATAAGCCACAATTCTATAATGGGGATCAGAGTTTTCAAGTCCCAGAATTAATTCTTCTACCTGATTACGTTCACAAACCAAAATCACGTTTTGCACAAATCTATTGGATGCCAAAAACTTGACATAAAAAGTTCTCCATAGAACCAAGGCCAAAAGCAATGTAAAATAAAAAATTAAAATTTGAAACCTATTATTGGGTAACTCTGCTGAGAAAATTGGTGTCAATAAATAAAATAAAACAGTGGTTGATGCAGTAAGAATTGAACTTCTCAATACACGATATTGATTACTGGTAACCTGTAAGTTATACATTTCGAATATAGTACCAATAATATTTATATACAGCGCAAGAGCTATTACGTAATAAAAATTGCTTACTGAGGATTCAAGATATACTAAATCCAGAATGTTCCCTGTAAAATATAATGCTATCAATACAAAAACAACATCAAAAATCCTTAGCAATATTTTTCGCTCAGAGACTTCAAAATGAATTTTTTTATTCTTATTCATTATAACTATTATTAATTTTATTATTTAAAAAGCAAATCTACAAAAATCCGACGAAATTAATAAAAAAATCGTTAAACAACGTTTTTAATCGATTAAACCAATTATAATAAGAATTTTTCTTGTTAATTTAACAATTTTCTATATAATATTATAAACATGACCCGTTGCGTGTAATCAAATTATTTGATTATTAATATTGTTTATTTTACTTAAAAACAATTACACCCAACGGGTTAAAATTTTTAATAATTTTAATTTCTTTCGTATGACAAGTATTCGTCTTTATAACGGTTACCATTACTTTTTCAAATCATCCTTTTTTGCAAAACGAATTTTAATTGTGAATAAACCAAAACTCCGACAATTAATTCACAATAACAATCAAAAGTAATAAGTAAAAACTATGGTGGATAAGTGGGGGATTTTTAGCGTTTTAAAATAGAATTAACCCGTTGGGTGTAATTAAATTATTTGATTATAAATATACTTCTTTTTGAAATATTTAAGTATTAATTTATGTATTTAAAAAACACAATCTAATGCTAAAATTAAATAGTTACCATTCTTTTATTCGTTATTTTCTTGAAAAATAAGCAAAGATTGGAGTATAATATAATTCCAAATATAAAGATAGACTAACCATGTTTTTTTGAAACATATGAAAATAGATACACTAAAAATCCAATCCCAACAAGGAATAGAATTAAATTGAGATATAAAAGTTCCTGCTTTTTCATTTCGTGCTATTTTCTATCCAATCTAAATACTGTTGTACTACTGTTGTCTCTGAGTAATTATTAATAATAGTCTGCTGAAGTGCCTTTCCAAAATTCGCCAGTACAGTATCATTTTCCATCAATTTCACAACTGAATCATAAAACAATTGCTCCTCACCCGCTTCCACAATAAAACCATTAATTCCGTCTTGAATTAACAAAGGAATTTCGCCTACATTAGTTACAACAACAGCTTTTTTTTGCAATCCATATTCAAGTAATGCAACTGGTAAACCTTCTGATTGCGAAGTCAGAATACCTAAAGTTGACTGCTCTAGAATATTTTTTATATCCTGTCTGGAACCGTAAATGAAAACGTTATTTTCTAAATTATAATCCAAAATTAAAGCCTTAATTTTTTTAGAATAATCATCCTCAAAATCTTTTCCAATTAAATGAAAAGTCCACTCAGGATGAGATTTTCGAACTTTTTTAGCCACTTCCAGTAATAAAAAATGATTTTTTTGAACTCTTAAATTAGCCAAAGACACTATTCGTTTCCCTTGAATTCCTTGCAAAATAGTTTGTTCCGAAATAGCATTTTCTTCAGTTGGAAAATTTGGCAAATAAATCACATTCTTAAAATGTATTTTTTGCTCAGCCCAAATTTTAAGTTGTTGGTTTACTGCAATAATTCCATTAAAAAATGGAAGAATCATTCTTAAACTCAACAAAGGTCTTTTGGATAAAAACACACTGTCACCATAATGGTCGTGCCAAATTAATTTTATGGATGGATAAATTAATTTCAACAGAAAAGCAGTAAAAAAAGAAGTACTGTGTGTGTGAACCACTTCTACCTTCTTCTCAATTACAAATTTTCTCAGTTTATAAAGTGATTTTAAATCAAAAATACTTTTCTTATTCAAAAAAAGATAAGAAATCTCTTTGTTGACCTGATTCAAAAGTGGCCCTTCTTTTCGAGTCACCACTAATCCCGAAAACTCAATTTCTTTTGCAAGTGCATTAGCATAGTTTACCGCCATTCGTTCAGCACCACCAGCTTCAAGAGAATCTATGATTTGAAGAACTCTCATAATTGCAATAATTTTTCAATCTCCCCTTCAAAAACATCCAAAGTATAGTTTCTCGACCATTTACTGGCATTTTGACTCATGCTCTCATAATCAGTTCCATTTTTCAAAAGGACTTCCATTTGAAAGATATCTTTTTCCAAGTCCATGTCTAACAAAATTCCTCTATTGCCATAATCGAGCATAAACGGAACGCAAGAAACTTTTGTTGACACTGGAACACAACCCCAAAACATACCTTCAGCAATTGCTTTTGGCCAGCCTTCACTATCCGATGGCAATAACACAAAATGACTGGCTTCGTATGCTTTTTTTACAGTTTCCTGAGTCTGATTTCCTTCTAATGAAATGATGTTGCCTAAATTATTCTGGCTAATATATTCTTCCAGTTTTTTCCTCTCCGCTCCTTCTCCATACAAAGCTAATGCAACATCAAATCCCTTTTTATATAAAGTTTCTATAAATTGAATCGCGTACAACGGATTTTTCCCTGATACTAAAGCTCCCACAAAAATAAACCGAATCTGGCCTTGCAAATCTTTAGTAATAATCGGCAATTTATCAGTTTCATTATAAGTTGCAGTAAAAAAAGGCTTGATGTTTTTAGAACTTCCTTCCCATTCGCCATATACTAAAACCTGCATATTTCGAGTCAAAAAGGTATTGCTCAGAATCCACTTTTGCAAACGATATGTCCACGGTTGCTTTGATTTTGGATCCCAATTTCCTGCATATTTGGCTGTTTTAGTTTTGCTTGGAAATAAAATCTGAACGAAACTACCCAACAAACCAATATTTCCTGGACAGCGCAAATGAATATGATCGGCTTTTTGCATAGCGGAAAAAATCTGCCAACTAATTTTTGGTGTTTTTAAAATTGCCTTTAAAATTGCCTTTAAACTTAAAACATCAAAGCTTTCAATAGTTATGAATTCTATATTATTATGCTCATAGTTTATGTCAATTGGTGTTTTTCCATATTTGGATTTAGGAGCAACTATAATCAGCTTATCTACCTGTTTTGACCAAATATTCATTTCTCGAACATAAGGTGAGTAAGCAAAATATTGATTTTGCTCAAAGACATGAGGCACATAAGTAATTATAGCAAAAGTCATTTTAGATTATTCGATTACGAATTAAAATTTATAGTGGTAAATGTATTGCTAAATCTAATCAATATCAACACAAGGATTTAAATTTTATAGTTTACAATATTAAGAAAGTCCTCCTAAAAAATATTGAATTACTAAAAACAATTTACCAAAAACCATCTACTAATCAAACCTTAACAAATGTTAACAAAATAGATTTTCAAAAACCATAATTAATTGTATTTTTACCGTTCAAAATTCAGAAAAATAAATGGGCAAAATCATTGCGATTGCTAATCAAAAAGGCGGTGTTGGAAAGACTACAACATCAGTAAATCTGGCCGCATCACTAGGTGTATTAGAAAAAAAAGTGTTATTGATAGATGCTGATCCACAAGCAAATGCAAGTTCAGGATTAGGTATTGATGTAAATACTGTAGAAATTGGAACGTATCAAATTATAGAACATAGCAATACACCAAAAGAGGCTATTGTTAAATGTTCCGCACCAAACGTGGATATGATTCCATCTCATATTGATCTTGTTGCCATCGAAATCGAATTGGTTGATAAACCAGATAGAGAATATATGCTCAAAAAAGCATTGGAAAGTATCAAAGATGAATACGATTATATAATTATAGATTGTGCACCTTCATTGGGTTTACTTACACTGAACGCTTTGACTGCGGCAGATTCTGTAATTATTCCTATTCAATGCGAATATTTTGCACTCGAAGGTTTGGGAAAATTATTGAATACAATAAAAAGCATTCAAAAAATTCACAACCCAGATTTAGATATTGAAGGATTACTTTTGACTATGTTTGACTCCAGATTGCGTTTATCAAATCAAGTGGTAGAAGAAGTTCAAAAACATTTTAATGAGATGGTTTTTGAAACTATTATTCAAAGAAATGTCAAATTGAGTGAAGCTCCAAGTTTTGGAGAAAGTATTATAAACTATGATGCCACAAGCAAAGGAGCAAATAATTATCTACAATTAGCTCACGAAATTATAAAGAAAAACAGCAAATAATTTTATGGCAAAAGCAATAAAAAAACAAGTGTTAGGAAGAGGATTATCAGCATTGCTAAAAGATCCAGAAAACGATATAAAATCTGTAAGCGATAAAAATGCCGATAAAGTTGTCGGGAATATTATTGAGCTTGAAATTGATGCTATAGCAATTAATCCTTTTCAGCCCCGAAGTAATTTCAACGAAGACTCGTTAAGAGAATTAGCTTCTTCCATCAAAGAATTAGGCCTTATTCAGCCCATTACTGTTCGAAAATTAGACTTCAATAAATACCAATTAATATCAGGAGAAAGACGTTTACGTGCTTCAGCATTGGTAGGATTAACTACCGTTCCAGCTTACATTCGAATTGCAAATGATAATGAATCCTTGATTATGGCTTTGGTTGAAAATATTCAACGCCACGATTTAGATCCAATAGAAATTGCGCTTTCTTACCAAAGACTGATTGACGAAATTCAATTAACACAAGAGCAAATGAGCGAACGTGTTGGAAAAAAACGTTCAACAATTGCCAATTATTTGAGACTTTTAAAGTTAGATCCAATTATTCAGACCGGAATTAGAGATGGTTTTATCAGTATGGGTCACGGTAGAGCAATTATTAATATTGAAGACCAAGATATTCAAACTGATATTTATCAAAAAATCGTAAGCCAGAATCTTTCCGTTAGAGAAACAGAGGCTTTAGTGAAAAATTATCAGGAAAGTTTAAAACCGAAACCTGCAACTAAAGCCAAATCTTCCTCATTTGAAATTGCTGATACCGAGAAAAACACTTTCAATACTTATTTTGGAACAAAAGTCGATGTGAAAATTGCCGGAAATGGCAAAGGGAAAATCACTATTCCATTTCATTCAGAAGAAGACTTCAACAGGATTATTAAACTAATAAAAGACTAGTGAATAAATTCCGTTTCATCGTTCTACTCCTTATTTTTTTAGGAAACACAGCCGTTTTTTCGCAAAAGAAAACTGATGCCGTTCTGACCACAAAAGATACTTTGAAATCGAATGATATTGACCCTTTGACACCGGCAAAAGCAGCTTTTTATTCGGCTATTTTGCCAGGATTGGGACAGGCTTACAACAAAAAATATTGGAAAATACCTTTAGTTTACGGAGCGATTGGAGTAAGTATGTACTATTATTTAGATAGTAATAAAAGTTATCACCAGTATAGAGATGCTTACAAACGAAGGTTAGAAGGTTATACTGACGATGAATTTTATTATTTGGACGAAAGCAGATTGATTTCAGCCCAGAAATTTTATCAACGAAATAGAGATTTATCTGCCTTATTTGTAGTTGGTTTTTATGTGTTAAATATCATTGACGCTAATGTTGATGCGGCATTGATACAATTTAACGTAAATGAAAATTTATCCTTAAGACCAGATGTTTATATGAACGATGTAACATATAGGGCAAATGTTGGACTAACATTTAATTATAATTTTTAAGCACCCAAAGGGAGGATTTTAAGAAGAAAAATTAATAAACAAGCATAAAACAAATGAAAATTGCACTTTTAGGATACGGAAAAATGGGACAGACAATCGAAAGAATTGCGCTGGAAAGAGGTCACGAAATTGTTTTGAAAAAAGACGAATTTAATACTTATGAAGGACTTTCGAATGCTGATGTTGCTATCGATTTTAGCATACCTGCTGTTGCTGTAGAAAATATTTCTAGTTGTTTTTATGCCAATGTTCCCGTGGTTTCAGGAACAACGGGTTGGCTAGACCGTTATAACGAAATGGTAGGGGTTTGCCAAGAAAAAAATGGAGCTTTCATTTCTAGTTCTAACTTCAGCTTAGGTGTAAATCTTTTCTTTGAACTCAATGAATATTTGGCCAAAATGATGTCGAAATTCGATTCTTACAAAGTCGAAATGGAAGAAATTCATCATACTCAAAAACTAGATGCACCAAGTGGAACAGCCATTTCACTGGCAAAAGGAGTTATTGAAAATAGTGATTACACTAGTTGGACATTAGAAGAGGCAAAAGAAAATGAAATTCATATTGAAGCTATAAGAACTGAAAATGTTCCCGGGACGCACACCGTAACTTATAATTCAACAGTGGATACAATTGAAATAAAACATACCGCTCACAATCGTGATGGTTTTGCACTTGGCGCTGTTATTGCAGCCGAATGGATTGTGGGAAAACATGGTGTTTTCACGATGAAAGATGTATTGAATATACGAAGTTAGATATTCGATATACGAATTTTAAAAAACATAAAAAATCTAACATCAAAACCTAATATTAAAAATCTAAAATCTAAATATTATGACACTATATCAATGGTTTGTATTTTTCTTGATTGTACAAGTAATTCACTTTTTAGGAACTTGGAAATTATATGAAGCTGCTGGCAGAAAACGTTGGGAAGCTGCAATTCCTGTTTATAATGCCATAGTTTTGATGAAAATTATAGGTCGCCCCACTTGGTGGACTCTCCTGCTTTTTATTCCGATTATCAACCTGATTATGTTTCCTGTTATTTGGGTAGAAACTTTGAGAAGTTTTGGAAAACGTTCTTCTTTAGACACCTTTTTAGGAATAGCCACCTTTGGTTTGTATATTTATTATATTAATTATACGCAGCAGTTAAATTACTTAACTGACAGAAGTTTGAATCCAGATAATAAAACTGCTGATACTATAAGTTCTTTGCTTTTCGCAGTTGTAGTTGCTACAATTGTACACACTTATTTCCTTCAACCCTACACCATTCCAACTTCTTCATTGGAAAAATCATTATTGGTAGGCGACTTTTTATTCGTGAGCAAAATGAATTATGGCGCCAGAGTTCCTATGACAACGGTGGCACTGCCAATGGTTCACGACACAATTCCATTGCTCAAAAGAAAATCCTACCTAAACAGGCCTCAATTGCCTTATTTTAGATTGCCTGCTTTCCAAAAAATTAAAAATTGTGATATTGTTGTTTTCAATTGGCCTGTCGATACCGTTTACTTTTTTAGAGATCCATCAGGAAGACACGCTGATAAACCAATCGATAAAAAATCAAATTATGTAAAACGTTGTGTTGGAATTCCTGGTGAAAGTTTATCGATAAAAGATGGAATTGTCTATATCAATGGTAAAATATTGGCTATGCCAGAAAGAGCTAAACCACAATATTCATACAAAATAGCTGTAGACGGAAAAACGCCAATTGATTTTGAATATTTATTCAAAGATATGAATGTCACTGACGGTGGAGGTTTTACTAGTGAAAAAAGAGATACATTATTCGTAGCTGCTTTGCCTGAAACTAGTGTTGAAAGATTAAAAAATGTTCCCGGAATTACGTCCGTAACAAGAATAATTTCAAAAGGTGTTGAAGAAGGAATTTTTCCACATATACATAAATGGAATCGTGATAATTTTGGACCAATTTACATTCCGCAAGAAGGAAAAACGGTAGCAATAAATTTTATGACTTTGCCTTTTTATAGCAGAATAATTACCGAATACGAAAAGAACAAGTTGGAAGTTAAGGGTAGTGATATTTATATTAATGGAAATAAAACAAATACGTATACCTTTAAACAAGATTATTTTTGGATGATGGGAGACAATCGCCATAATTCAGAAGATAGCCGCTATTGGGGTTATGTTCCAGCAGATCATATCGTTGGAAAACCAGTATTCATCTGGATGAGTTGGGATACCAATGGCAAAGGATTAGGTAAAATTCGTTGGGAACGTTTATTCACTACCGTTGGCGGTGATGGTCAGCCTCAGTCTTATTTTAAATTTTTTCTTATTGCTTTAGCTGCCTTTTTTGTGGGTGAGTATTTTTGGAAAAAAAGGAAAAGCCCCCCAACCCCCTAAGGGGGAGTTTTAGCATTTGATGATAAACCTCTGTTAAGTTAAAATCAAAAAGATGTCAATTATAGAAATGAAAATAAAATGACCCATTCCAATACTATCGAGGAATTCACCCTTCGGGGGTTAGGGGGCTTATTCCATCCCACCTATTTTCCTTCGATTAGTCATTATGTTGCAATGGCTCAATCCGAAAAAATTGTGTTTGAAATGGAAGATAATTTCCAAAAACAAACCAATCGCAACCGTACTTATATTTATAGTCCAAATGGAATTCAATTGCTGAATATTCCCGTAAAACATTCCAAACAAATATATCAAAAAACGAAAGACATCAAAATCGAAACTGATTTTGACTGGCAAAAACAACATTTCAAATCATTGGAAGCGGCTTACAGAAGTTCTCCTTTTTTTGAATATTTTGAGGATGACATTCGTTCTATTTTCGAAAAAAAATACGATTTTTTGATGGACTTGAATTTTGAAACAATGGATTTTATTTCTAAAAGTATGCGAATGAAATTCGAATATGAAACTACAACCGAATATTTTCAAGAAGTAGATTCAAATACAATTTTGGATTTTAGAATTTTGGCAGACGGAAAAAAAGACGATTCCCAATTTGAACCTTACACTCAGGTCTTTGACGATAAACACGGGTTTTTGAATAATTTGAGTGTTCTTGATTTGATATTTAATGAAGGAAAATATGCTTTGGATTATTTGAAAAACCAGAACTGGGAATCAAAAAAAACTCCACAGTCATTTAAATAATATTTTGCTCTAGCTCCAATGCTTACGGATTAACCAGAATGACTTTGTATAATTTTGTCATTCTGACGCAGGAAGAATCTCAACAAACGTGAGCAACAAGATGAGATTCTTCCTGCGTCAGAATGACAAATAGCTGGTTAGTTTTTATCGTTAAATTTAATGCTAAAATAGCATAAACGCTCTATTCCATTGACAATTTTGCCATAATTGGATAATGGTCGGAGTTTTCAAATTCAGGAAAACTTTCAAATTTCTTGACCGTCATTTTTTCATCAGCAAAAATATAGTCTATTCTGGCAGGATAATATCGGAACTTATAAGTCGCACCAAAACCTTTTCCAGCTTCTTCAAAACTGTCTTTTAATTTTCCTTTTATATTTCGATAAACATACGAAAATGCACTATTATTCATATCCCCACAAATAATAATGGGATACGGACATTCTTTTTTATGTTCTTTGATTATCTCGGCTTGCTGCTGCTGTTGTTTAAAAGCTTTGCTTATTCTATTAAAAAGCCGTTGTGATTTTCCTTGATTGATAGCATCTATATTATCGTTTATTTCGGTGACATCGGGTGAGATTTTTATGGATTGAAGATGCATATTATAGACTCTGATAATATCTTTCCCCTTTTTGATGTCTGCAAAAACAACATTATTATTGGAGTTTGGAAACACAATATTTCCTTGATCTATAATGGGAAACTTGGAGAAAATTGCTTGACCGGTTTTAATTTGATTTCCTTCCATCAAAATGTATTTATGGCGATACACTTTCAAATCAATATTGGCAGAATAAGAATATTCCTGAATGCACAATATATCAGGGTTTTTGTCATTTATGAAAGTCAAAATGTTTTCCGGGACATCTTCTCTGTCTAACCATTTGAATACATTCAATAAACGAACATTATAACTCATTACCGTAAAATCTTTCTCGTTTTCGGGGTAATCCTTTGCCGAAAATTTATAAAATTTATTGATAAAAGTAATTCCCATTAATAACACCAACCCAGACAAAATCATTCTCTTCTTGAACTGAAATCCCCAATACAAGAAAAACAACCCATTCCCTATAAAAAATAAAGGCATAAAGAGGGTAAGAACGGATAAAAGCGGAAAAAGTTTTGGAGCCAAAAAAGGTAAAACATAAGCAATGAATGTCGATACAGTAAGCACTATATTCAAAAAAAACATCAATTTATTAAACCATGAAAGGTTTTTCATTTTTTATGTTTGTTTGTTGTTAATTGACAAACTGCCAACTGCGACTGCACACTGAATACTAATTTTATTTCCCGGCTTTAAACAAAAATTCTTTTTCTTCTTTTGTCAGACAATCATATCCGGAACGACTTATTTTATCTAGAATTTCATCAATTTGCTGTTGCGTTTTGTCTTTGGTTATAATCTTTGAAGCGGGTTTCGCCACTGGCTTATTATAATTTTTGTGTACCTTTTTGAATGGTGTGGATGGGGATTTCCGAAACAAATTAACAAAAAAATCCAATAGGTTTGAAACAATTTTACTCAAATCGGTTCCGTTTTGCAATAATTTAATAAAAACAAACCCAAAAAAAGCACCTGCTAAATGAGCAATGTGTCCACCAGTGTTTTCAATACGAATTTGCATCAGGTCAATAACAAGAATAACAAGTGTAATGTGCCAAAGTTTCACGTTACCAATGAACAACAACCTTACATTCATCAAAGGCTGATAAGTTGTTGTAGCTACTAATATAGCCATAATTGCTGCTGAAGCGCCAACAATAGAAGCACTAAAATTCAAGAAATAATAGCCTAAAACAAACGCAATACCTGCAAATATTGAGCTTAAAACATACAATCCCAGCAATTGTTTTTGGGAGAAAAAAGTAAGAAATAAAGTACTGGAAAAATTCAAAACAATCATATTGAAAAAAATATGACTAAATCCATCGTGAAAAAAAGCATAAGTTAGCAAGGTCCAAGGTTTTATTATAAAAACCGAAGGTTCCGATGACAAAGCAATCCAATTTGGAAAATTAAAAACACCAACATTAAATTGGTAAAAAAATAATAATGAAACCAGAAAGCAAGCAACATTCCAGTAGATAAGCCTTTGAGCTATACCACCAAATTTATAATGCAATTTTAAGTCGTCTATAATACTAGCCATTTTTTCTAAAATAAATTATTCTAAATCTTGTCATTCGACAAAGGAGAAATCACATTTGTTGCTAATTCCCCTTCAGGAGTTAGGGGCTAATTCCAACGATTACTATTAAACTGGTTTTTCTTCCAAAACCACATCATTATAAAACCAGTTAATGCACCACCAACGTGTGCAAAATGTGCTATTCCAGTACTTCCGGCACCAAAAATAGATTGTCCATTAAAACCTAAAAACAAATCGATTGCCAATATTCCCGGTACAAAATACTTCGCTTTTATTGGAATAGGAATAAAAAGTAATGCCAATTCCGCATTTGGAAACATAAAAGCAAAAGCTGCCAATAATCCATAAACGGCTCCCGAAGCACCAATAACAGTGCCTTTAGAAATCACAGATGCTTCTCCAATGGCGTTAAATTGTTGTTGAGTACAATGAACTCTTTCTAAAAGAGAGTTGATTTCACCAGCCATCATTTTCCCTTTTGCATCAAAAAGTGAACTGTAATCTGCATTTAATAATTGATGTAATTCTGAAGTTGATAAATTCAAATTTGACACTTGAGATAACAAAGAATGAATCTCAACATAATTGACTACTGTATGTAACAAAGCTGCTCCTAATCCACAAGAAATATAGAAAAACAAGAATTTTTTTCCACCCCAAAAATGTTCTAAAGCACTTCCGAAGGAATACAACGCAAACATATTGAATAATATATGTGATAGATTAGGAAATGGAGCGTGCATAAACATATGCGTTATGAGCTGCCAAATTCTAAAACCATCGTTTTCAGGATAATAAAGTGCAAATAAATCATACGATACTGGTACAAAATAGGAACCAATAAAAAAGAGAATGTTAATTATTAAAAGTTGCTTTACAACTGGTGTGATATTCATCATAGTGCAAATTTTTTGTCTAAATCTTCCACACGCATTGTAATGAAAGTAGGTTTTTGAAATGGGGAAACATTAGGGTCTTTACAGGCAAAAAGTCCGTTTACCAAGTTTTCCTGTTCTTTTTCGGTTAAATAAGTTCCTGTTTTTACTGCCAAACTTCGTGCCATAGATTTGGCTATAGTGTCATTCTGGCTGAAACTGCTTTCCGGAATTCCATCGTGCAAATCGCTCAAAAGTTGTTCTAAAACTAGTGAAGCTTCACTTTCGGAAACATTGACCGGCAATCCTGAAATCAAAACGCTCTCATCATTAGTTTCTTCAAAAACAAAGCCCGTGTTGGTCAACGAAGGTTTTAATTCTTTTATCAATTGCATTTCTCCATTCGAAAAATACAAATGCAACGGAAACAACAACTGCTGGCTTGACGCCAAATTGACTGTGATATTGGTCAGAAATTGTTCGTACAAAATTCGTTGATGTGCTCGTTGCTGATCCACAATTATCATTCCTGATTTTATGGGATTTACAATATATTTTTTATGAATTTGGTAGGTTTTATGAACCGCTTGTTCCACATCTTCACTGTTAAATAAAGACGAAGTCACTGCCTCATTTTCAAAATTCACCGTTTCGACTTCTTCAGAATCCTGTTTTAAACCCACATACAAACTTTCCCAATTTGCTGTAGATTCTGGTTTTCTATAATTAGTATTTTCAAAATGCCTATTAGGCTTGTCTTCTTCGGAAAAAGGATTAAAACTGCCATCGACTTGAATCGTTGGCGTACTTCCTACCAAATCTTTGTAATGATATGGTGTGTCCAAATTAGCATCGCGCTCAAAATCCAAAACTGGTGCTACATTAAATTGACCCAAACTATGTTTTATCGAAGCCCGTAAAATTGCATACAAAGCAGATTCATCATCAAACTTAATTTCGGTTTTTGTGGGATGAATATTGATATCGATTGTGTTTGGCGGAACCGTTAAATATAAAAAATAACTTGGCTGTGCGCCATCTTTCAAAAGCCCATCATAAGCTGCCATTACGGCGTGATGCAAATAACCACTTTTTATGAATCTATCATTGACAAAGAAAAACTGTTCGCCACGATTTTTCTTAGCAAACTCAGGTTTGCAAACAAAACCCTGAATGCTTACAATTTCGGTTTCTTCGTTAACAGGAACTAATTTTTCATTGGTTTTACCAGAAAAAACATTCACAATTCGCTGTCTCAAACTCGAAGGATGCAAATTAAACATTTCGCTTCCATTGTGGTAAAATGTGAAATATAGTTGCGGGTGCGCCAAGGCCACACGATGAAACTCATCAATGATATGGCGGTATTCCACCGTATCCGATTTCAAGAAATTGCGACGAGCAGGAATATTAAAAAATAAATTTTTGACTCCAAAAGAAGTTCCTTTTGGTAAAACCGCTACGTCTTGCGACACAAACTTACTGCCTTCAATGACAATATGAGTTCCCAGTTCTTCTTGGTCTTGCTTGGTTTTCATTTCCACGTGGGCAATCGCTGCAATAGAAGCCAAAGCTTCTCCACGAAAACCTTTGGTATGCAAAGAAAACAAATCTTCAGCTTGACGGATTTTTGAAGTTGCGTGACGCTCGAAACACAAACGCGCATCAGTAACATTCATTCCCAGTCCATTATCAATCACCTGAACTAAAGATTTACCGGCATCTTTCAAAATTAATTTGATGTCATTTGCTCCAGCATCAACAGCATTTTCAAGCAATTCCTTTACAACCGAAGCAGGCCGTTGAACGACTTCTCCAGCGGCAATTTGATTGGCAACGTGATCGGGAAGTAATTGAATAATACTCGGCATTTTTTTAGTGTTCAGTGTTCAGTAATAAGTGTTCAGTAATTAGTGTTCAGTAAAAAACTGAAGTGAGCAAATTTAATAAATTTCTGTTGGGAATAATCATAAATAAAACAAAAAACCTATACCATCAATAGAACAGTATAGGTTTTAGATTTATCTATTTTGTCTTTATTCTTCTATCATCTTCAAGCCTTCGATTTGCAATGGACCGGTTGATAATAATTGTTGATTTTTAAATTGATGACTAAACGAAGCCTGATGTCTTAAATAAGCCATTTTTATAGCTGCAATAGCAGCTTCTGTTCCTTTATTTCCGTGTTTTCCACCACTTCTGTCAATAGATTGCTGCATAGTATTATCAGTCAAAACACAAAAAATAACAGGAATATCGGTTTCTACATTTAGGTCTTTTATTCCTTGTGAAACTGCTTCGCAAACAAAATCAAAATGTTTGGTTTGTCCCTGAATTACGCAGCCAATAGCGATTACTGCATCAACATTTTGCGTTTGCAACATTTTTTTAGCACCATAAACAAGTTCAAAACTTCCCGGCACATTCCAACGAATGATATGTTCTGATGGCACTTCGTTCTCTAAAAGTCCCGTGAATGCACCAAAACAAAGTGCTTCGGTTATCGTGTCATTCCACTCTGAAACAACAATCCCAAACCGAAAATTTTTCGCGTTTGGGATTGAATTTTTATCGTATTCAGATAAGTTTTTGTTTTTAGTAGCCATTTTTTTTTAGGAATAAAAATTTAACAATAAAGATTTAGAATTAAAAACATAAAGTTACCAAATCTATATGTATAATCCTAAAATTACTGTGCTAATCCTATCAATACATCTACTGAAGCAGCTTCTGGAGAGGCATCAAAATTTTCTTTAATATCTGTAAAGTATTTTAGTGCATCCACTTTATTACCTAATGCCAATGCTGTTTTTCCGGCTTTCAACAAGAAACGTGGTGTAGTAAAATCATTTTTATTGGCTTCAGCCGCTTTTACATAATTTTCCAAAGCTTCTTTTGGTTGTTTGTTTTGAGAGTAAGCATCTCCAATTGCACCCTTAGCCAAAGCACTTAAAACGATATCATCTGATTTGAATTTGCCTAAATAGTCAATCGCTTCAGTATATTTTCCTGTATTTAAATAAGCAATACCAGCATAATAATTAGCTAGATTTCCAGCATCAGTTCCTGAATATTCATCAGCAATTTTTATAAAGCCAAATTTCCCTTCAGAACCATTCAATGCTAATTTATATAATGAATCGCTTGCAACTCCGTCTGTAGCTTTTTGAAAGTTTTGTTGTGCAACAAACATTTCGGTAGCAGCTTCATCTTGTTTTGGGGCAGCAACAAATTTTTGATAAGTTAAATATCCAACAGTCAATAATGCAATTGCACCAACAACTCCAATAATAATTCTTTGATTTTTAGCAACAAAATCCTCAGTTTTTGATGCTGTGGTGTCCAATGTTGAAAAAACTTCTGCTGTTTTGCTGTTTTTCTCAAGAACTTTTATGTCTTCGGTAACTTCTTTTCCTTCTTTTTCTTTTGCTGGTTTATATCCTCTTTTATTATAAGTAGCCATTTAAATATTTAATTTAGTGAGTGGCAAAAATATAATATTTATTCAAATCTAAAACCTCTTTTATCGATATTTTTCAATAATTTGCACCCACTTTAAAAAAAATATCCAAAATCAGGAAGATTCTCAATACCAGCAAGCTTTACCAATGTATTTAAAAACCATTTCATTATTCAATTACAAGAACTTTTCCGAAGCAAATTTCGAATTTGTGGGCAAAATAAATTGTTTTGTGGGCAAAAACGGAATTGGAAAGACCAATGTGTTGGATGCAATCTACCATTTATCATACGGAAAAAGTTATTTCAACCCCCAAGCCGTTCAAAATATCAAACACGGAGAAGAGTTTTTTGTCATCGATGGCGAGTTTGAAATCAACGAAAGAAACGAACAAATCATTTGTAGCTTAAAAAAGGGTCAGAAAAAAATATTGAAACGCAACGGGAAAATCTATGATAAATTTTCGGAACACGTTGGGTTTATTCCTTTAGTAATTATTTCTCCTGCAGACAGAGATTTGATTGTTGAAGGCAGCGAAACACGAAGGAAGTTTATGGATAGCGTTATTTCACAATTGGATTCCCAATATTTGAAACAACTCATTCAATATCAAAAAGTGATGAGTCAGCGCAATGCTTTGTTGAAATATTTTGCGTTGAATTATGTTTTCGATAACGATACGCTTTCTATATATAATGAGCAACTAGATGCTTTTGGAAAATACATTTTCGAAAAGCGAAAAGAATTCATCGAGCAATTTATCCCTATTTTCAATACGCATCATCAAGCCATTACAGGTTCACAGGAAACAGTTCAATTAGTTTATGAAAGTCATTTATTTGAAAATAATTTGCTGACACTCTTAGAGGAAAACATCAATAAAGACAGGGCTTTGCATTACACAAGTGTTGGAATTCATAAAGATGATTTGTCATTTGAAATAGATAATTTTCCCATAAAGAAATTTGGTTCTCAAGGCCAACAAAAATCTTTTTTAATTGCCTTAAAACTTGCCCAATTTGAATTTTTAAAAACTCAAAGCGGCTTTAAACCCATTTTACTTTTTGATGACATCTTCGATAAATTAGACGAAAGTCGGGTAGCTAAAATAATCGAAATGGTCAACAGCGATACTTTTGGACAGTTATTTATTTCAGACACACATCCGGAACGAACAGAAACCATTATCAAATCGACTCATCAAATTTATAAAATTTTCAATCTTTAATTTTATAATAATTTGTATATTTACCTGATAACAAACATTTTAAAAATGAAATACCAAATCCTGCCCCTAGTTTTTGTTGCTTTTTTCCTGTTTGGTTGTAGTATACAAAACACAAAAAATCACCCAACAACTTCTATAAATAATAGTAATTTAAGTCCAAATATTCTTTTGGATTCCATTGATTATTCCTCTGCCAAAAATTGGGCGGTTTTACCCGGAAATTATCCTGATAATTTAAAGGAATTTACCGTGCAGAATCCACAAGATTCTATTGATGTATTTTATGTTTATCCAACATTACTCGTTTCAGATAAGGATAAAAGATGGAATGTTCCCATTGATGACAGCATTCAAAGAAATAAAGTTCTCAATGTTGCTGTTCGTTTTCAGGCTTCGGCTTGGGCAAGTTCCGGAAATTTGTATGTTCCGTATTATCAACAAGCACATATTCGTTCCTATGATAATCTTGATAATGGCGGCGCAAAAGCGTTATTATTTGCCTATTCAGATGTAAAAGCCGCGTTTGAATATTATTTAAAACATTATAATCACGGTCGGGGAATTATTCTGGCAGGTCACAGCCAAGGAAGCACACATATTTCCTATTTATTACGCGATTTTTTTGATGGAAAACCATTGCAAAAACAACTCGTTTCGGCATACATTCCCGGCGTTGGTTTAGATAGAAATCAATACAAAACCATTCCATTTATGGAACATCCTGACCAAATAGGAGGTTTTGTAACTTGGAACACTTTCAAGAAAAAGTTTGACCAACAAAACTATAAATGGTACAAAGGGAAAGTCGTGATAAACCCCGTAACTTGGGATACTACTGCAATTGCAAATCGGGAACTTCACAAAGGATTCTTGTATTCCAATGGTAAAATGTATAAAAATAGTTTTGACACCCATATTGCTGATGGAGTAATTTGGATTTCCACTCCACATTTTCCCTATCGACATCTTGCTTTTATAATGCGAAATTATCATTCTGGCGATGTGAATTTATTCTGGGAAGATATCCAAGAAAACTCACTTCTAAGAATCCAAAGTTATCGTACAAACCAGAAAAGTTTTTATTATGCAAAAACGGAAAATACAAATTAGATTAATTTAAATTTCTTTAACTAATTCTTTCAAAATTGCAAACAGAAATTACTTAATTTAGCATTTTTTAAATTAAATCAAAACTATTATGAAATTTCGTTCCATTTTAATTCTTTTTATATCTTTTACAATAATATCCTGCAACGGGCAAACCTCCAAAAACATAAAAGACATTGACCCGAAGGCATTCTCCGAAAAAATAACTGCAACACCAAATGCACAAATTATAGATGTCAGAACACCTCAAGAATTTGCCGCCGGACACCTTGACAATGCTATAAATATCAATTGGTTAGGTGATTATTTTGAAGAAAATGCCAAAAAATTAGACAAGACAAAACCTATCTTTGTCTATTGTAAAACTAATAATAGAAGTCCTCGAGCGGCTGAAAAATTGGAAGAATTAGGGTTTACGACTATTTACAATATGCAAGGTGGATTGTTAAAATGGGATGCCGAAGGTTTTTCTAAACCAACCGACAGAATTATCGGCGTTTGCAGCCAAGAATATGCCGAATTATTAAATACCGACAAAAAAGTGTTGATTGACTTTTATGCCGAATGGTGTGCACCTTGTAAAAAAATGTCGCCTTACTTACTGAAAATGCAAAAAGAATTAGCCGATAAAGTAGTCATTATTCGATTGAATGCTGACGAAAATCCGACCTTAATCAAGGAAATGAAAATTCTGGAACTTCCTACGCTTATTTTATATGAAAATAAGAAAATCAAATGGAAAAATTCTGGTTTTATCAGCGAAGAAGATTTGAAAAAACAATTGCAATAATCAACTTAATATGCTTTCAAAAGATTCGTTACAATTTCTCGATGATTTAAAAGCCAACAACAATCGGGATTGGTTTTTGGACAATAAAAAGCGGTATGAAGTTTTTAAAAAAGACTATCAACAATTAGTTGGAGATTTTCTTGACACAATGAAACCGCTTGATCCTTCTTTAGAAATGCTCGAAGTCAAAAACTGTACCTTCAGAATTAATCGTGACATTCGATTTTCAAAAGACAAATCACCCTATAAAGACCACATAGGCGTTTGGTTGTCAAGTGGAGCCAAAGGGATGAATCGTTCTGGTTATTATGTTCACATTGCAAAAAATGGCAGTTTTATTGCCGGTGGATTCTATTGTCCCGAAGCCGAAGATTTGAAAAAAGTACGAAAAGAAATCGCCTATTTTTACGAAGATTTGGAAGAAATCCTCAACAATAAAAACTTCAAAAAAGAATTTGTTGATTTTGACCGAAATGAAACAAACTTATTAAAAAACCCACCTAGAGGTTACGAAAAGGAACATCCCGCCATCGAATTCCTGAAATTAAAAAGCTTTGAAACTTCACAGAAATTTGACATAGATGAAGTGACAAAAGAATATTTCGTTACCAAAATGAGCAAAAAATTAATCGTTTTGAAACCATTAAACGATTTTATCAATCGGGCCTTAACTTCCGAAGAATAACTCAATAAATGACAAAAAGGAAGATACTATTTCTCGGAGAAACTTACAGAGCTGACGCCATAACCTGGATGAATGGACTGAAAGAATTTGGCGACTTTGAATTTGTCACTTGGGAATTAAAAACACCAAATCATACTATTTTCAGCCGTCTTCTTCGACTTTTAGAATTCTTTACAGGACTTTTTCAAGTCAGAAAAATAATCAAACTGCACAAACCTGATATGGTAATTGCCGAGAGAACCACAAGTTATGGTTTTCTTGCAGCAATATCAGGTATGAAACCAATCGCAATTGCGCAACAAGGCAGAACTGATTTATGGCCTGAAAAATCGCTTTTGCTCCCATTAAAAAAAATAATTCAGGATTATGCTTTCAAAAAAGCTGATTTAATTCACGCTTGGGGACCCGTAATGACAATTTCAATGAAAGCAATCAATGTCGATCTGAATAAAGTTATGGTTTTGCCAAAAGGAATCGATTTGGTGAAATTTGGCAATCAAAACACCGCGAATCCCTCAAAAATTAATGCTATTGTTACTCGATCTCTTACATCAGATTATCGTCACGATATTATTTTAAAAGCTTTTTCAATCATAAACCAAAAAGGAATTGATTTTGAACTTACCATTGTTGGTGATGGAAAAGAACTACTAAAGTTGAAGGAATTGGCAAGAAAATTAAAAATCGAAAAAAAGGTGAATTTCACCGGAAGAATTCCTAACACAAAACTACCAGAGTTATTACAAAACTCAAATATTTATATCAGTATGCCAATAACAGAAGGAGTTTCGGCTTCTTTGTTTGAAGCTATGGCTTCCAATTGTTATCCAGTTGTAACTGATATTCCGGGAAATCAGAGTTGGATTAATCACCGTGAAAATGGACAATTAATTACCATTGACAATTTCAGAATGCTAGCCGAAGAAATACTTTGGGCTTTCGAAAATAACGAAATGAGAAAGGCTGCAGTTCTAAAAAACAGACAATTTATAGAAGAAAATGCAGATTACAATACTAATATGAAAATCATTGCCACCAAGTATCACGAATTAATTAACACATCTAAAATCAACTAGCTATGTGTGGAATTAATGGAATCTTGCATTTACAATCACCGAAAAAAGTAGATGAACGCACTCTTACAAAGATGCGCGATTCACTGGAACATCGGGGTCCTGATGACAAAGGATTATTTATCGAAAACAACATTGGATTGGGACATCGAAGACTTTCTATTCTGGATGTTTCCTCGGCTGGACACCAACCGTTTCTTTCGGACGACGGTCGTTATGTGATGGTTTATAATGGCGAAATATACAATTTCAAAGATTTTTATCCGGAACTACGAAGTAACGGATTTGACATTCGCACCAGTTCCGACACGGAAGTTTTGCTGAAATTATTTGAATTGTACGGCACGAAAATGTTCTGCCGTCTCAACGGAATGTTTGCTTTTGTAATTTGGGACAAGAAAGAACGAAAACTAATCGCCGTTCGCGACAGAATGGGTGTTAAGCCTTTGTATTATTCTATTTACAACGAAACTTTCTATTTTGCCTCTGAACAAAAAGCCCTTTTCACAGCTGGAATCCCTTTAAAAATGGCTGAAGACGGAATGGAAGAATATATTTTCAACCGATTTGTGGCTGGCGAAAATACCTTGTACGAAAATGTAAAAAAAGTATTGCCGGGACACATTATGACTATTCACGAAAGTGGAAAAATTGAAACCGAAAAATGGTGGGATTTGAAATCAGAAATTCTAAACCAACCAAAAATAAAAAATCCCGTGGAATGGTTTCGAGAAACTTTTGATGATTCCATAAAATTGCGAATGGTGAGTGACGTTCCTGTTGGTGTTTTATTGAGCGGCGGACTCGATTCTTCCTCGATTTTGGCTTCGTTAAACCAGCAAAATTTCAAAGACATCCAAACTTTTAATATTGGTTTCAAGGAAAAAGAACACAACGAATCCCATTTGGCTAAAATGATGGCGGAGAAATTCGATTATGGATTTCACACGATGCGGCTTGAGGATAATGCACTTTTTGACAAACTCGTAAGTTCCACTTATTTTCAGGATGAACCTATTATGCATTTGAGCGAACCGCATATTTTGGCACTTGCACAATTGGCAAAACCATCAGTTAAAGTTTTGCTTTCCGGCGAAGGTGCTGATGAATTAATGGGTGGTTATGTGAGATACAAAGCACTAAAATACCCGTCTTTATTGAATTCGATTGGGACAATTGGACATATGGATTATTTCACAACGAAACCTCGTTATGAAAAATTAGCTCGTTATTCACAAATAAAAGACAATGATGATTTAGTGATTTATAATGGCTCCAATATTTATCCAAATGACATTGCAAAGACTTTTGGAATCACAAATCCACCAAAAAACGAATACAGAAAGCAAATTCTGGAAGATGCAAAATCTTTATATCCAAATAATTTTAGAAGACAAGCTCTTTATTTTGACCAACATACTTATTTATGTTCGCTACTCGACCGAAACGACCGTTGCACAATGGGCGCTTCCATAGAATGTAGGGAACCTTTCTTAGATCAAAGGCTAATTATTGGATTGGGTTCTTTAGAAGACAAATGGCTTTTTACTGGAAAAAAATGGAAATACATCCTGAAATCAGCAATGGCAGAACGACTTCCTGAAGAAATTCTAAAATTCAAAAAAGTGGGATTGAGTGTTCCTTGGGGCGATTATTTAATGAAAAGTCCCGGATTCATCGAAGAATTAGAATCATTTTCGAAAAGTGATTTATTCCGAATGCCCTATTTTGAGCACATCAACGCCTCTAAGCTGGTCGAAAATTTAAGAAAAGGCGACACTAAAATGATTACTTACATAATGCCACTATTTATGATGCATATTTGGCTAAAAACCTACGCAAATAAATTTTAATACTCGTCCTTATCTAAATATAAGCAAATAATTTTTGCCACAGATTTCACAGATTTTCACGGATTTTTCTCAACAAATAAAATTCATTTTTTTTCAAATCTGTGAAAATCTGTAAAATCTGTGGCAAAAAAATAAAGTTGGTCCGCTTGCGGATAGCCATATAAATTTTAATACTTACTTTTGGTTTAAGTTTAATCGCACTCTTATTTATGGAAATACAAAATAATTTTTCTCTAAAAAACTACAATACTTTTGGCATTGAAGCAAAAGCAAAACAATTTGTTGCCGTTCACAATAAAGCTGAATTAAAATCAGTTTTAGAACAAAATAAGTCACAAAAAAAGTTTATTCTTGGCGGCGGGAGCAATATGCTTTTGACCAAAGACATTGATGCTTTGGTTATCCACGTCGATTTGAAAGGCAAAAAAATCATCAAGGAAAATGATGATTTTGTTTGGGTCGAAAGTAAGGCTGGCGAAAACTGGCACGAATTTGTAATTTGGACCATCGATCAAAACTTTGGCGGACTGGAAAATATGTCACTGATTCCGGGAAATGTAGGTACAACTCCGGTACAAAACATTGGCGCCTATGGAACTGAAATCAAAGATACTTTCGATTCCTGTGAAGCGATGACAATTGAAAATCAAACAATGAAAACCTTTACCAAAGCCGAATGTCATTTTGGTTATCGAGAAAGTGTTTTCAAAAACGAGGCAAAAGACCAATACATCATTACATCAGTGGTTTTTAAATTGACCAAGCGCAACCATAAAATCAATGTTTCTTACGGAGATATAACGGCTGAATTGGCAAAAAACAACATTACGAATCCTACTTTAAAAGATGTGAGCAATGCCGTAATAACGATTCGTCAAAGCAAATTACCAGACCCAAAAGAATTGGGAAACAGCGGTAGCTTCTTTAAAAATCCTATCCTTTTAAAATCCGATTTCGAGAAAATCCATCAGAAATTTCCAGAAATGAAATTCTATGAAGTTTCAGAAACCAAAGTTAAAGTTCCTGCAGGCTGGCTCATTGAACAAGCTGGATTTAAAGGAAAACGCTTTGGTGATGCGGGAATTCATAAAAATCAAGCTTTAGTTTTGGTGAATTACGGCAATGCAACCGGACAGGAAATTCTGGATGTTTCCAAGGATATTCAAGAAACAATTTTAAAGACTTTTGGTATTCACATTGAAGCTGAAGTAAATGTAATTTAGATTTCAAATTACAGATTTCGGATAAATTTAAAATCCTGAAACTAATTGCCGCTTATCGATGGATAATTAACAATTGATAATTACCTTTGTACCCATTTTAAAAAGAAGCCAAGACTATATGTTGACCATTACTTTATACTTTTTTATTGTTATAGTTGCGATACAATTTTCGTATTATCTATTTGTTTTTGGGAAATTTGCTTTCGCCAAAGCGCAAAAGTCTACTCCAAAAAGAATACCAATTTCGGTAATCGTTTGTGCCAAAAATGAAGCCGAGAATGTTGCGCGTTTCATTCCACTATTAGCGCAACAAGATTATCCTGATTACGAAATCATATTGATTGACGACGCTTCAAGCGATAATACTTTGGAAATTTTCGAAGAATTTGAGAAACAATACTCCAATATCCGATTGGTAAAAGTAGAAAACAATGAAGCTTTTTGGGGAAACAAAAAATATGCTCTGACGCTTGGAATAAAAGCTGCCAAAAAAGACTATTTATTATTTATGGATGCTGATTGTTATCCCGCTACAAAAGATTGGATAACCACTATGAGTGCGCAATTTACAATGCACAAAACCATCGTTTTAGGTTATGGAGCTTATGAAAAAATTGCCAATTCTTTCTTGAATAAAATCATTCGTTTTGAAACAATGCTCACTGCAATTCAATACCTTTCCTGGGCAAAAATAGGACATCCTTATATGGGAATTGGCCGGAATTTAGCCTATAAAAAGGAAGAATTCTATAACGTGAAAGGTTTTATCAGCCATATGAAAATTCGCTCTGGTGACGATGATTTATTCATCAATCAAGTAGCCAAAAGCAAGAATACAGCGATTTGCTATTCACCGGAAAGTTTCACTTATTCACAGCCAAAAACAACATTCAAAGGTTGGTTTACCCAAAAACGCAGACACGTTTCCACAGCGAGTTTTTATAAATCATTTGACAAAATTCAATTGGCGCTTTTTTATGTATCGCAATTGCTGTTTATAATTTTGCCTATTATTTTACTGGCTTTTCAATACCAATGGATTCTGGTTTTAAGTTTAATTGGATTCCGTTATTTGTTCACTTGGATTACACTTGGTTTCTCGGCTGGAAAACTAAAAGAAAAAGATGTGATATATTGGTTTCCAATTATTGAAATTGTGCTTATCTTCACACAATTGAATATCTTTATCACCAATATTTTTTCAAAACCGGTACATTGGAAATAAACAAACAGATAGAAAAAGCGAAAAAAGGCGATCAAGCAGCCTTCACTTTTCTATTGGATTTCTATTGGAACGAGGTTTATGGTTTTATGCTGAAACGTACCGAAAACGAAACCAATGCCGAAGACATTACCATAGAAACTTTCTCGAAAGCCTTTGACAAAATCGCCAGTTACAATCCTGAATTTCAGTTCAACACTTGGTTGATTGCTATTGCAAAAAATGTCCATATTGACTTATTGCGAAAAAAGAAATCCTCTCTTTTTATCGAAATTACGGATGATGAAAATCAACAAGCCTACAATATTGCCGACACCACTCCATCGGCGGAAGATGAATTGATTACGGAGCAAAACCTTTCGCAGTTGTTGCAATTCATCAAAGAACTCAAACCACATTATCAGGAAGTGATCCAGTTGCGCTACTTTCAGGAAATGAGTTATCAGGAAATAGCCAACAAAATTGACGAACCGCTAAGTAATGTTAAAATAAAACTGCTTCGCGCCAAGAAATTATTGGCCGAAATTATTCAGGATAATCGATGATTTAGATTTGCAAAACAGCAGAAATTTACGTCCGCGCAAACATAAAAGATTTGCAACAAGCAAAGAGTCCATTTGATGATTTGTAAGAAAAAAAAACAATATATTTGAGAATAAATAAAGCGAAACAAACCTTTGCCAATCTACCCAAATTTGGGTGTATACGAAGGTTTATTTCGCCTATATACAAGTTA
>CAMCFT010000019.1 GCA_945874225.1 Flavobacterium psychrophilum | reverse complement strand
GTAGATGTTAATTTAATTCCAACAGGAAAATTAACAGATGTAACCAATACGCCTTTCGATTTTAGAAAATCAAAGGCTATCGGAAAAGATATTGAAGCGAAAGACGACCAATTAATCACAGGGAAAGGATACGACCATTGCTGGGTTCTTAACAATCAGGACAAAGGAGATCGTTTTGCTGCTTCAGCATATAACCCAACGAGTGGAAGATTACTTGAAGTATTTACAAATCAACCTGGGATACAATTTTATTCAGGAAATTTCTTAGATGGCACTATGCCAATGCGAAACGGAGGAATGTATGAACACAGAACTGGTTTTTGTTTCGAAACACAACAGTATCCAGATTCACCTAATCAAAAAGATTTTCCAACTACGGTTTTGAATCCGGGAGAGAATTTTAAAACAAAAACAACATTCAAATTCTCTGTAAAATAACTCAAGATATCAAGACTTAAAAAATAGATTTTTATTATTATCCTTAATTCCATTGAATTATTCTATTTTTATAAAAAATAGTATTTATGACTTTATTTAGCAAACCCTTATTTCTTTTTTGCACGATTTTTTGTTTGTTTTCCTGCAAATCCCAAACGGTAATTTCAGATGTTGGGACTATAAATCAATCCGTTGTAAATGATACTGCCTTTGTAAATTTGAAAGACTACAGCAAAGATTTTGTGTATGATATGAAATATGCCACTTCGGATAATTTTTTGAAGGCCCAAGTATATGATTGCGCCGAATGTTTTTTGAGATTGAAAACCGTTAAAGCGTTGATTACAGCCAATGATTCTTTTATGAAAATGGGTTATAAAATCAAGATATTTGATTGTTACCGACCTTTGGATATTCAAAAAAAGATGTGGGAAATCGTACCCAATCCTTCTTACGTTGCAGATCCTGCAAAAGGTTCGATACACAATAGAGGTGGAGCTGTTGATATAACTTTAGTCGACTCCAATGGGGCAGCACTCGATATGGGAACTTCTTTCGACTTTTTTGGTATTGAAGCCAGTCATAATTATCAAAATTTTTCTCAGGAAATAAAGGCTAACAGGGAATTACTAAAAAGAACAATGATAGAGAAAGGTTTCAACTCCTTTGATTCTGAATGGTGGCATTACAATTTAAAATCGGCATTAAATGACAAAGTTTCTAATGCAAAGTGGAACTGTGATTAGTTATTCAACACAGTGTAAATAGTTTATAAAGTAAGTATCGGGCTCATAAACCAGATTGTCAAGTTCCGATTGAAATTCCTTTCTGATGACGTAATCTTCTATATCAGTCAAATATTTTATTCGCATCAAGTTAACGGGAGAACTTTTCAGGTCTTCAAAAGTACCTTTCATAAACAAAAAAGTACCAGTAAGAATTCTATTGTCAAAGCCTTTGTCGTCTCGAATCATTGTGCCACAATTTTCTTGGTCAATGTGGAGCAGCGATATTATTTTTCCATTATTTAACTGCAAAAATAATTTTGAATTTTTATCAAAACAATTGGCCTTCATAAAATCTTTACTTTTTTGAATAAACTGTATATTTAGAGTGGGAGTGCCATCAGTCAATGCTAAAGAGAAAAAAATGTAATTAGTGTTTCCGGCGAAATTTTTTTCGTAAATCATATATTCCTTGGTAGACTTATAGGTGCCAATGGAATCGGTGACATTTGTACTGTATTCACAAGCTTTTTGGGCGAATAAATTGCTGCTTATAAGGAAAAAGATTACTAGAATTGCTTGTTTCATTTTATTATATTTTTTTGCAAATTAAAACTATTTTATTGTCATTTTCATCAGTTGTGAAAAAACAATATTGATTTCCGCCTTCTTTTATTTTCCATTTTTTCCGAATACTTTCAACAGTGTCAGGAAAATTACGGGTAGTGATATTGGCCTGTTTGTTTTCTAAAAAAATCTTCATTCCATTTTTATGATATAGAATTGAATTCTCAATTTCAAAAACACGTCCCGGAAAAGGAATTAGGGCTGAATTAGTATATAAATGAGAATGTTTATGGAGTTTATTCAGCTTATAAAAAGTTCCCACTTCATCAAAACCTCCCGATTTCATTATGGCGCTGTTGGGTTCGTACAAATACTTTTGTGGTAAACTATAGATTGGATTTTCCATATCTTCGTCTAAAACAAATTCAAAAGCATCCATTTTTTTCTTTAGAATATTGACGGTTTTTATATTTATTTTTCCAGAATGACCTTTGTGGATTTCCCATAACAATTCCTTTACTTCGTTTTCAACGGCCACAATGTGAATTGTTTTTACGTTTTTGAGTTCAGATAAACCGGCAGCAATATCGAGTAGGGGAGCTGTTTTTATTAGAATTGAATCAGAATATTCAAAAAACAAATCAAGATGTTCAGGAACATTTGGCAAACAATCCTGAAGCATAAAAACTTTTCCTTTGGCATCGTTTCTTCTGGAGGGATCAATATAAATCCAATCCCATTTGGAGTTTAATGCTGTTAATGTTGCTAAACTATCTCCTGTATAGCAGGAGATATTCTTAACCTTTAATTGTTTGAAATTGTGTTTTACAATATTGGAGAGTTCCGGATTTATTTCGCAATGCGCTACTGTTTTTAGTTTCTTGGCAAAATAATAATCATCAATGCCAAAACCTCCAGTCAAATCAATCAGACTTTCGCCTGAAACGATCCTAGCTTTATAAGAAGCTGTTTTTTCAGAAGAAGTTTGTTCGATTGATATTTTGCTTGGATAAATAATGTCTTTGGAAGCAAACCAACTCGGCAATTTAAGTTTTGCTTTTGTTTTGGCTTCAATTTGATTTAAAATAGAAATCCATTCTACATTTGGAAACGGATTTTTTTTCAGCGCTAATTTAGCAATAGTTGTATCAATATTATCATTGATAAAATTTTGAATTTCCGGATTTAATAGGTTAAAATCCAAGATTATATATTTTTTGTCAGTAGTTGGATTACTGTGTTTTCCGGAAAAAATTCTTTTCCAATTACTTTCAGAATAGTATATAAAGGAACTGCTATAATCATCCCTAAAATCCCGGAAAGAAATCCTGCAATTAATATGACAAGAAATATTTCTAAAGGGTGCGAACTGACGCTTTTGGAAAAAATTAGAGGTTGCGAAAAGTTGTTATCAATGATTTGTACAATCCAAAATCCAATTAATACGTAGATTGTTGTAGGTAATATTTCGGTTTGAAAATCGCTTCCCAAGTTGCTCAGCATTGTTAAAATAGCTGCTAAAACCGAGGCAATTAGTGGTCCGATATAAGGAACAATATTCAAAATGGCGCATAAAAAGGCTATGATAAATAAATTTGGAATTCCAAAAATTAATAATACAATAATGTATAAAATAAACACAATAAATAATTGAAGTAATAAACCAATAAAATAGCGGGAAAGTAAATGGTTTATTTTATGTATTGAATTCAAAATCTTGCCTTCCTGACTGTCTGGAATCAATTTTTTTGCTCCATCAATAAAAAGCAATCTGTCTTTTAAAAAGAAAAAAGTAATAAATAATACTGAAGCTAAACCAATTCCAAAACTACTTATAGTTCCCAAGATGAGGTTTAAAAAATTAGGGATGAAATTGAAATTTATTTTTGAAGTTAGCTTTGCTTCATTTAACATTTTTTCAGAATCTATATTATGACTTTCTAGAAAAACAGAAACTTGATTTATTAATTGGGTTATGTCTTTTTCAATTTCAGCGGTTTTTAGTAGGGATAAATTCTCTCCTTGAGAGGAGATTAAAGGGATAAACATCATTACAAAACCGGTAATAAATAATATAAATATTAGAAGCGTGGCAATTGTAGCCAAAGTATGCTTGAATTTTAATCTTTTATTAAAGAAATCAAGAATTGGATTTCCTATTAAAGTAAGTATCAATGCTACAACAAGATAAATAAGTGCAGACTGGATTAGATACAATAAATATAAGGATACAACGGCTATAATTAAAAATCCTATTGCTCTTAAAATTCCGTTTGCTATAATTTTTGATGTAATCATTTCTATTTTTTTAGAGGATAAAGATAAAAAAAACTCGCTAACAAGTAGCGAGTTTAGTTTTATAATCTGAAACTTAAAACTATGGTTCTAATCTAAAACCAGCTCTAACTCCACCTGAAACAAATAAAGCATCCATTCTGGCTTTTTGACCTACAGTGAACATATACATCAAATCGTCATTAGTATAATCCATATAGTTCATAGGCATTTCGTAATGAGTTGGTAAACATAAACTGATAAAAGGAGCAGTATTTGAATAATTTGCTGTCTTGTGAACTGGAGTATCAGCAACTTGATCATTTCCACAAGAGGCATCACCCCAAATGTGACGTAAATTCATCCAGTGTCCTACTTCGTGAGTTGCAGTTCTTCCTAAATTGTATGGTGCATTTGCAGCACCTGATAATCCAAAATATTTTGAATCAACTACAACTCCATCTGTTGTTGAAGAACCACCAGGAAATTGTGCATAACCTAAAATTCCACCACCTATTGTACAAGCCCAAATATTAAGTCTTGAAGTAGGAGTAGTAGGATTAATTCCTCCTTGTTTAGATTTTTTCATTGCATCTCTCGTTCCCCAAGAAGTTTTGGTCGTTGATTTTCTAACTACTCCGCCTGTTCCAACAGTTACATCTAGTTTAAAAGTTATGCCAACATTCGCAGCGGCTCCAGTAAACATTGAAGGAACTTTATTAAAATCAGAGTTTGTAGCAGTAAAATCTTTGTTTAATACATCAATTTGAGATTGTATTTGAGCAAGAGAAATATTTTCTGCTGCTGTTCTATATAATACGTTTACTACAACTGGAATTTCAATTTTACCATTTACTATTCTAAAATTAGACTTAGAAATTGTACTTTGGGTAAAAGCCTCAATTTGATTCATTCTAATTGCTAATGTTGGATCGGCTGCTAATTGAGCTTCAAGAACTTCTTGTGATGCACAACCACGATGAGCAATAACACTGGTTGTTGGAGCAGTTGAATCAGTTGCATCATTTTGACAAGAAAAAAGCAGCAGGATTGCAGCAGTTGAGAAAAGGATTTTTTTCATAATGATAGATGTTAGATAATAATGGGTTTAGTTAATTATTTGACAATTATATAACAAATTTATTAAAACAGCAAACTTTTTATAAAAAATGAGTTCAACATAACATAAAGATATCTTAAATTTTAACGAGGTATAATCAATTATTAAAAATATAATTTATAATGTTAGCACCCATTTTTAGTGCTTTTACACGAACATCTATTGGGTCATTGTGCACTTCTGGGTCTTCCCAACCATCACCTAAATCACATTCGAAAGTATAAAGTAATACTAATCTATTTTCTATGAAAATTCCAAAAACTTGCGGGCGTTTTCCATCGTGTTCATGTATTTTTGGTAATCCACTGGAGAATAAATACGGTTTTTGAAAGATTTGATGATTTGCCGGAATCTCAACTAAATCAGTAGTAGGGAAAATTTTCTTGATTTCTTTTCTAATGTATTGATCCATTCCGTAATTATCGTCTATGTGAAGAAAACCTCCTGAAGTTAAATAATTTCTCAAATTACTGACATCGGCATCACTAAAAACTACGTTTCCGTGTCCGGTCATATGCACGAATGGGTAGGAAAACAAATCTGGACTATTGGGTTCTACTAATCCAGGTTTAGATTTTATTTTGGTGTTTATGTTGGCGTTGCAATATTTTATCAAATTAGGCAACGAAGTAGGATTTGCATACCAATCGCCACCTCCGCTGTATTTTACCAAAGCAATTTCTTGGGAAAATGAAGCTATAGAGAATAAAAGAAATATGAAAAACACTTTTTTTATAAACATTTGGAATCAATATTAATTGTCTTCTTTTTAAAATCTGTTTTTATCAGCGTCTTTGCGAAGCAAATCCGGATTATCTGCGTTCCAATTTATACTTTATTCGTTCACAAAAACTACACTATGACACGCTACAATAGCAGCAGTTTCTGTTCGTAATCTGGTGTTTCCTAATGAAACCGGAACATAGTTTTTTTCAAGTGCCAATGCAATTTCTTTTTCCGAAAAATCACCTTCGGGACCAATGAGCAACGTGACGTTTTCATTTGGTTTCAAAACCGATTTTAATGATTTTTTGTCCGTTTCCTCGCAATGGGCAATCAATTGCAAACCTTTGTTTTCGTTTTTTATAAATTCTTTGAAAGTTTTGGCTTCATTCAGTTTTGGAAGAAACAACACGTTGGATTGTTTCATCGCGGTCAATATAATTTTCTCGAATCTTTCTTTATTAACCACTTTTCGTTCAGATCGATCACAAATAATTGGCGTGATTTCGTGAATGCCAATTTCGGTGGCTTTTTCTAAAAACCATTCGAAACGATCATTCATTTTGGTAGGTGCAACAGCTAAATGCAAGTGAAATTTTGAAGGTTCCGCCTTTTCGAAAGAAAGAATTTTGACAGTGCATTTATTGTCAGATGCTAAAGTGATTTCAGTTTTTAATAATATACCTAAGCCATTGGTAACAAATAATATATCAGTATCTTTTTTACGCAATACTTTAATTATATGTTTGCTTTCTTCTTTATCAAAAGAAAAGCTTTCGGTGGTTTCGTCGATAGTTTGATTGTAAAATAATTGCATAGTTTAATTGTATTTGTTTAACCATTTTATCCAATCTTTTCCAACATTTTCCCAATTGTAAATGTCTTGATTGGGTTCTAATTTTTCATTCACTGGAAAGTAGTTGTGTTCTAAACCTATGTATGTTAAAAATGTGATATTGGTTGATTGTTTTCTAATTGATTCAATGTAAAATAAATCGTTATATGGTGTACTCCAATCTTTTGTTCCATAACTGAATAAAACTGGAATTTTCAGGTTAAAAATATCATTTGTTAAAGGTTTAGAAAAATCAAAAGTACATTTATAAGTATCACCTCCATTATAATCGATATTATTTTTGTTTTTAACAATTTCCTTCCAATTTTCAAAAGTTGTGTTGTCATTGTCGTAATATCTGCTTTGTGCCAAAATATTTAAATATCTTCCATAAGGATTTCCTCCAGAATAAATTAGATGAGTAATTTTCTTGTTTGTTGAAGCCATTTTTGCTGCAATGTAACTTCCTTCAGAATGACCAGCAACGACCAATATTTTTGAAGAAACCCATTTCTCTTGAAGTAATTTTTTTAATATAAAATTGTTTCTTTCAACATAGTAATCAAGATAATTTTTATCAGAATACTCTTTTGTAATATGTAAATTATCGTCTAGAATACAATAATTTTGTTTTAAATTTTTTACGTCAGAAATAATTGGAATGCCAGGTTTTCCAATTATAACCAAATGAAATTCATTTAAAAAATCTTTCGGATCAAATGGAAATGTTCCAAACATTCCTTTTTCATTATACTTTATGACTGGTTGTGGTAAACTTCCTTGACACCAAAAGAATAATGGTTTTTTCTTGTCTTCAACTTCTTTGTTAGATTGAATAATTACATCAACATTTTCATTTTTATATTTAAATTGAATATGTTTATATCCAAAGGATTCTGGAGTTTTTTGTCCGAAAATTGGAAGAATAATTATAAAAAAAAGAAATATAAAAAATAGTTTTTTCATTTTAGAATTGAATTCGTGCTTTTGAAACTACAGAAGATGTTTCGAAATTTTGTGATAAAAACTTTTGATAACCTACAATTCCAATCATTGCAGCATTATCGGTGGTGTATTCAAATTTTGGAATGAAAGTCTTCCAACCGTATTTTTGTTCAGCTTCTTTCAAAGTATTCCGAATTCCGGAATTAGCCGAAACGCCTCCGCCAATGGCGATTTGTTTGATTCCTGTTTCCTTTACGGCTAATTTTAACTTGTCCATCAAAATTTCAATAATTGTATATTGGATAGAAGCACAAATATCGTTTAAATTTTCGTCAACAAAATTGGGGTTTTCTATTTTTTTCTTTTGGATAAAATACAATATTGCGGTTTTCAAACCTGAAAAACTAAAATCTAATCCGGGAACTTTTGGTTTCGTAAAAGCAAAGGCTTTTGGATTACCCAATTGTGCATATTTATCAACCAAAGGACCGCCAGGATAGGGAAGGCCAAGTATTTTTGCACTTTTGTCGAAAGCTTCTCCCACGGCGTCATCGGTAGTTTCTCCAATGATTTCCATATCAAAAAAGTCGTTTACTTTCACTATTTGGGTATGTCCACCGGAAATTGTCAAAGCAAGAAATGGAAATGTAGGTTTGTCAAATCCTTCTTCAGCAATGAAATGAGCCAAAATATGTGCCTGCATATGATTTACAGCAATCAATGGAATTTGCAATGCCAAAGCCAAAGACTTAGCAAACGAACTTCCTACCAAAAGAGAACCCATTAACCCTGGTCCTTGCGTAAAGGCAATTGCCGATAGTTGTTCTTTTTTTATATTCGCTTTGCGCAAAGCAGCATCAATAACTGGTACAATATTTTGTTGATGCGCGCGAGAAGCAAGTTCCGGAACTACACCGCCATATTGATTGTGAATCAGTTGGTTAGCAACAACATTTGACAAAACTTTGTCGTTATGTAAAACCGCTGCAGCAGTGTCATCACAAGAACTTTCGATAGCAAGAATAAAAACCTCGGAATTTTGCATAAAAAGGCACTAATTTTGAATTATATTTGACAAATTTAAAACATTAATAGGTATCAAAAAACTTAAAAAAATAGTATTTCGTTCTATCCTTGGACTTGCCCTACTATTATTGGTACTTGGTATTGCGTTGACTTTGCCTTTTGTTCAAAGTAAAATTGGACATTATGTTACCAATTCACTCAATCAAAAATATAAGATTAATATTAATGTTGAGCAGGTTTCTTTAACCATTTTCGGGGGTGTGAAACTGAAAAAAGTATTGATTTTGGATCATCATAAAGACACTTTAATTTATGCCAACAGGATTAAAACCAATATTTTAGACTGGAATAAATTGTTAAATGTGGATCTTATTTTTGGGGATATAGCAGCGGATAGTTTGTATTTTAATATGAAAACTTACAAAAGCGAAAAACAGTCCAATCTTGATAAATTTGTTGCTGCGTTTGATACCGGAAAACCACCTTCCAAAGAGCATTTTTTGTTAACCGCTTCCAAAGTAAAAATTTATAATGGACATTATAGTTTAATAGATGAAAATAGGGAAAACCCTAAAGATGTCGATTTTACAAAGCTTAATTTAACTGCTACTGCTTTAAAAATCTATGGACCAGAAGTGACTACGATAATTAACAAGATGTCTTTTCAGGATCATCGCGGCATTTTTGTAGAGAATTTAAGCGGAATATTTAGCTATACCAAAAAGAATATTAAACTAGATAATCTTGAGTTGGTAACCAAGGAATCCAAGCTAAAAGGAGCAATTGCTTTAAATTACGATATAGATAAAGGAGATTTTTCACATTTTACCGATAAAGTTGAGTTTGATATAAAACTCAATAAAGCTTCCTTGGCTTCAAATGATATTCGCTGTTTTTATAATGAATTAGGCAAAAACCAATATTTTTATGTAAATGGAAGGATTAAAGGTCCATTAAACAACCTGAAAATTACAAATTTAAAATTAGTTGATTCTAAAAAGTCACAAATAGTTGGTACAATACATTTCAAAAATCTTTTTCCAAATAAAGATCAGGAATTTTTTATGGATGGAAAATTTGCTAAAGTTTATATCAACTATAATGATCTTGTGACAATATTGCCTAATGTTTTAGGCAAAAGACTACCTGTTATTTTGAAAAAATTGGGTAATGTTAATTTAGTTGGTACTACTCAAGTTACCACTACTTCTGTTGGTGCTAATATTGTTATGACAACTCAATTAGGGAAAGTAAATTCTGATTTGAATATCGAAAATATGAATTTAACCGACAAGGCGGCATATGTAGGGAATGTTGTTTTGGAGAATTTTGATTTAGGAGTATTATTAGACAGAAAAGACATCGGAAAAGTTAGTTTGAATCTTGACATAGATGGCAAAGGTTTTTCTGAAAAGTATTTGGATACTTCCTTAAAAGGAGAGGTAACCCAGGTTGATTATAACAATTACACCTATAATAGTATAGCTCTAAACGGAAATTTTAAAAGTGGTCTCTATAAAGGTCAGGTTTCTGTAAACGATCCCAATTTGACCATGAATTTTGATGGACTGGTCGATTTGAGCAAAAAAGACAGTCGATACGATTTCCATATCAATGTTGAAAATGCCGACTTGAAAAAATTGAAATTCATGAAAGATTCCATTTCTGTTTTCAAAGGTGATGTTGTGGTAAAAGTAAATGGTAATACGATTGACAATCTCAAGGGAGACGTATTTATTAATAAAACTACCTATAAAAATGTAAAAGCTACCTATCTTTTTGATGATTTTTATATCAATTCAAGTTTTGACCAAGACCGTGTAAGAACAATTACCGTAAATTCTCGTGATATTGTTGAAGGCGAAATTGTGGGAAAATATGAATTCAACCAACTGAAAAATTTAGTAACGAATTCGCTCGGAAGTCTTTATACTAATTACAAACCTGAAAAAGTTAAAAAAGGACAGTTTTTAAAGTTCAATTTTACTATTTATAATAAAATTATTGAAATCTTCTATCCGGAAATTTCTATTGCTACAAATACAATCGTTAAAGGAAACATCAATTCTGACAATCAGGAATTCAAGCTCAATTTTAATTCGCCAAAAATTACGGCTTCAACTAATACTTTCGATAATATCAGAGTTAAGATCGACAATAAAAACCCGCTTTATAATGCTTACGTTGAATTAGATAGTATAAAAACAGATTTTTATAAGATTCGGGATTTTAGCCTGATAAACGTTACGATGAAAGACACTTTGTTCTTTCGATCTGAGTTTAAAGGCGGTACAAAAGGAGAAGATTATTTTAATTTGAACCTATATCATACCATAAACCCAGCCAATAATAATGTGGTGGGGATCAATAAATCTGAGGTAAAAATCAAGGATTATTTGTGGTTTTTGAATGAAAAGGAAACTCCAGATAATCAAATAGTTTTTGATAAATCATTCAAAAATTTCAATTTTGACAACATCTTACTGACTCATAAAGATCAGGAAATTAGCTTTATGGGCGATATTAAAGGAACGGCATACAAGGATTTAAAATTAAGTTTTAAAAATGTTGATTTAAACCAAATTACCCCAGCAGATCCAAAGTTTGTTTTTAATGGAAATTTGAATGCAACGTTAAATTATAAGCTAAATAATGACATTTATGAAATTCCAGCTTCAATCCAAATTGACCATTTGAATATCAATAAAACAGAGTTGGGTAATTTGAATTTTGATATTGTTGGAGATGAAAAACTGAAGAAATTTACAGTAAATGCAAATATCGAAAATGAAAACGTTGAATCTTTTAAAACCAACGGAAGTTTCGAAATTGTTAATGATAAAACGATTTTGGATTTACAATTAAAACTCGACAAATTTAATTTAGGAATCTTAAGTTCTCTTGGTGGTGACGTTTTATCAAATATCAGAGGATTTGCATCAGGAAATGCAAGTATATCAGGAAATCTCAAAAAACCAGAAATCAACGGACGCCTTTATGTAGATGATGCGGGATTGACAATTCCATATTTGAATGTGGATTATGCATTAAGTAACAGAACCATTGTTGATTTAACAGACGAGAAGTTTTTGTTTAAAAACGATGTACTTACCGATACAAAATTTGGTACAAAAGGAACCTTAAACGGAAGTATTTCACATAATAATTTTTCGGATTGGAAATTGGATTTAGCCATTAATTCAAAAAGATTATTGGTGCTTGACACCAAAGATTCCGAGGACGCTGCATACTATGGAATCGCATTTATTAATGGTACTGCAACAATCAAAGGACCAACAGATGGTTTATTTATTAAGGTCGACGCAAAATCAGAAAAAGGGTCGTCGTTAAAAATTCCTATTAATGATTCTGAAAATATAAGCGAAAACAGTTTTATTCATTTTTTGACTGCCAAAGAAAAGTTTAATATAAAAAAGGGAATTGTTGATAATTCAAGAAATTACAAAGGACTTGAACTGGAGTTTGATCTTGACATCACTCCAAATGCAGAAGTAGAAGTTATTTTGGATCGAAATTCAGGTCACGGAATGAAAGGTAAGGGAAATGGAACACTGCTGTTTAAAATAAATACTTTGGGTAAATTTAATATGTGGGGGGATTTTCAGGCTTATGAAGGAACCTACAATTTTAAATATGGAGGTATCATCGACAAGAAATTTACCGTCAAAAAAGGAGGTTATATTTCTTGGGAAGGAAATCCAATGAAAGCACGTTTGAATTTAGAAGCCATATATAAAACCAGTGCAAATCCAGCCTTGTTATTAGAAAACTCTTCTTTCAATAAAAAAGTGCCAGTCAATGTGGTTATAGGACTTCGAGGAGATTTAACAAGCCCAGAACCAGATTTTAATTTTGAGTTTCCAACGGTCAGCAATGTCTTAAAATCAGAAATTGAATACAAACTAAATGATAAAGATGTTCGCCAAACACAAGCTTTGTATTTATTGTCTACAGGTAGTTTTTTAAGTGCCGAAGGAGTGAATAATTCAGCTTTAACTTCAAATGCATTTGAAACGGCAACAGGTTTATTGAGTGGTCTTATCCATTCAGAAGACGAAAAATTCCAAGTGGGTATTGATATTATAGGTGCTGACAAAACCACTGGAAAAGAATCTGACGGTAGATTTGTAGCTACAGTTTCTTCCAAAATTAATGAAAGAATTACTATCAATGGAAAAGTTGGAGTTCCTTTTGGAGGAATTAATGAAACAGCCGTCGTAGGTGATGTGGAAATTTTATACAGAGTTAATGAGGATGGAACCGTAAACCAGCGCTTTTTTAATAGAGAAAATGACATCAGTTATATAGGAGAAGGAATAGGCTATACACAAGGAGCAGGGATTTCCTATGAAGTTGATTTTGATACATTCAAAGAATTAGCCAATAAAATATTTAAAAATAAAAAAATAGAAAAAGCTCCGGATTCTAATGTGATTGATCAGGATTCAAATCTGCCTCCTGAAAATCGAAATTCCTCAAAATCAAATTCAAAAGAGTTAAAACAAAATCAAGAAGGCAAAGCTCCTGAAGAAGATTAGGTTTCTTAAAGGATTGCCATCAACTTTATACTATTTATTTTCTGAATAGTAAATTCAATTTCTTATTTATTTTAATCGTTTATTTGTTAATTAATAATAAGTTTTCTCATTTATAATAAACTTATTAACGAAAACGTTTGAATTTACCCCGCTTTATTAATTTATTAATAACACAGTCCCAAAAGTGGTGGATGTTTGCTAATTTTACACTTTTAATACTTAAATAATGCCAAAAACAATAAAAAAGGTTGCAGTCCTTACCTCAGGCGGAGATTCACCAGGAATGAATGCAGCAATTAGATCAGTAGTTAGAACTTGTTCTTTTCATAACATACAATGCGTCGGAATATACAGAGGCTATCAAGGAATGATTGAAGGCGACTTCAAAGAAATGGGTCCAAGAAGCGTACATAATATTGTCAATAAAGGAGGAACTGTACTTAAATCAGCTCGTTCAAAAGAGTTTATGACTGTTGAAGGTCGCAAAAAAGCCTACGATGAACTAATAAAAGCTGAAATTGATGCTTTTGTGGTTATCGGTGGAGACGGAAGTTTTACCGGAGCAGAAATTTTCAATAAAGAATTCAAGTTTCCTGTAATGGGAATTCCTGGAACGATTGATAACGATATTTTCGGAACGAGTCATACTTTAGGATACGATACTGCTTTGAATACAGTGGTAGAATGTATCGATAAAATTCGTGATACGGCAAGTTCACACAACCGATTATTCTTCGTTGAAGTTATGGGTCGTGATGCTGGTCATATCGCTTTGAATGCCGGAATTGGAGCTGGAGCAGAAGAAATTTTAATTCCAGAAGAAGCTTTAGGATTAGAAAGATTAGTAGAATCGCTTCGAAAAAGCAAAGCTGCAGGAAAATCTTCCAGTATTGTGGTTATTGCCGAAGGTGATAAAATTGGTAAAAATGTTTTCGAATTAAAAGATTACGTTGAAGCTAATTTACCAGAATATGAAGTTCGTGTTTCGGTTTTGGGACATATGCAACGTGGTGGTGCACCATCTTGTTATGATAGAGTTCTTGCCAGTAGATTAGGTGTAAAAGCTGTTGAATCATTATTGGAAGGAAAATCAAATTTTATGGTAGGAATGATCAATGATAAAGTGGCTCTTACGCCATTGTTACAAGCCATCAAAGGAAAAACCGAAATTGATAGAGAATTGCTTCGTGTTTCTGAAATTATGTCAGTTTAGAAGCGGGCTTTCGCCAAATAAAAACAAATAAAATAAATAATAATTATAATCAGCTCAAAGCCATAAGCTTAAAGCAAAAGCAAACAAGAAAATGTCAAAAGTAAAATTAGGAATTAACGGATTTGGAAGAATTGGAAGAATCGTTTTTAGAGAATCTTTCAATAGAGACAATGTAGAAGTAGTAGCAATTAACGATTTATTAGATGTAGATCACTTGGCTTACTTATTAAAATATGATTCAGTACACGGTCGTTTTAACGGAACAGTAGAAGTAAAAGAAGGAAAACTTTTTGTAAACGGAAGAAACATCCGTATTACTGCCGAAAGAAATCCTGCAGATTTAAAATGGAATGAAGTTGATGTTGATGTAGTGGCTGAATGTACAGGTATCTTCACAACTATTGAAACTGCAAGTGAGCACATTAAAGGTGGTGCCAAAAAAGTAATTATCTCTGCTCCATCTGCTGACGCTCCAATGTTTGTAATGGGAGTAAACCACGAAACTGCAAAAGCTTCAGACCTTGTTGTTTCTAACGCTTCTTGTACAACTAACTGTTTAGCTCCTTTGGCTAAAGTTATTCACGATAATTTTGGAATTGTTGAAGCTTTGATGACAACAGTTCACGCAACAACTTCAACTCAAATGACAGCTGATGGTCCTTCTAGAAAAGACTGGAGAGGCGGACGTGCTGCAAGCGTAAACATCATTCCATCATCAACTGGTGCAGCAAAAGCTGTTGGAAAAGTTATTCCTGATTTGAATGGAAAATTAACTGGTATGTCTTTCCGTGTTCCTACTGTTGACGTTTCTGTAGTAGATTTAACTGTAAAAGTTGCTAAAGAAACTTCTTATGAAGAAATTATGGCTGCGTTAAAATTAGCTTCTGAAACTACTATGAAAGGAATTATGGGATTCACAGAAGATGCGGTTGTATCTCAGGATTTTATTTCTGATAAAAGAACTTCAATCATTGATGCTACTGCAGGAATTGGTTTAAATTCAACTTTCTTCAAATTAGTATCTTGGTACGATAATGAATACGGATATTCAAGCAAATTAATTGATTTATCTGTACACATCTCAGGATTAAAATAATTACATATATTTACCAAAAATCCCGTTAGACCTAATTCTTACGGGATTTTTTTTACCAAACCAAACAACAACCATTTTTTAGTTTTTAATCCCGATAGCTTGAGACTAAAATCTAAAATCTAAAATAAATTAAAGATGAGATTATTAGTTGATAGTGGCTCTACTAAAGCCGATTGGATTGCAATAGATGAGGATGGAAAAGTATTGTTCACAACACAAACATTAGGTTTAAACCCTGAAATTCTTGATGGAGATGAAATTATTGAGCGTATAAATGATCGTTTTGATATTCTTCAAAATAAGGACAAAGCAACACACCTTTTCTTTTATGGCGCAGGTTGCGGAACTGATAGAATGAAGATTAATCTTTCGAGAGTTTTTCAGGAATATTTTTCGAATGCAATTATTTCTGTAAACGAAGATACTTATGCAGCAGTTTATGCAACTACTCCAAAAGGGGAAGAAGCTATTGTTAGTATTCTTGGAACAGGTTCAAACTGTAGCTATTTTGATGGCAAAACTTTGCATCAAAAAGTGCAATCACTTGGTTATATTGTAATGGATGATTGTAGTGGTAATGTTTTTGGGAAAGAATTAATCCGAAAATATTATTTCAATAAAATGCCAAAAGAATTAGCGGTTGAGTTTGAAAAAGAGTATAATTTAGATCCGGATTATATTAAAAATAAATTATACAAAGAGCCCAATCCAAATGCCTATTTAGCAACTTTTGCAAAATTCCTCATTCAAAATAAAGATCATGAATTTTGCAAAAAAATCATTTTCAAAGGGATGAAATCTTTTGTAAAAAACTACATACGTCAATATGATAATTGCAAAGAAGTTCCTGTGCATTTTGTAGGTTCGATAGCTTTCTACTTAAAAGATGAATTACAGATAACATTTGATAAATACGAAATGAAATTAGGAAATGTATTAAGAAGACCCATAGATGGACTAATTGCTTATCACATTAAAAATAAATAATTTAAGACAAACCTGACCCTAATAAGTCAGGTTTTTTTATAAACTAAACGATGGGATTGCTTCGCAAGCTCGCAAAGACATATGGAAATAGCAATTATTGCTCACGATGGAAAAAAAGCAGATATGGTTCAGTTTTTGAACAAAAACAAAAGCATTTTGCAACGAGAAAAAATTAAACTTATTGCCACAGGAACAACGGGATCTAAAGCTGAAAGTGTTGGTTTAAAAGTAAAAAAGATGCTTTCTGGTCCTCAGGGAGGCGATGCACAAATTGCAGCCAGAGTTGCAGAAGGCAAGACTAAAATGGTATTGTTCTTTAAAGACCCTTTATCCAGTCACGCACACGAATCTGATGTGAATATGTTAGTACGCGTTTGTGATGTTCACAACGTGCCATTGGCAACAAATGAAGCTTCTGCACAATTGTTTTTGAATGCAATTGCTATAGAATAGCAATCATAGAAATTTCGATATTTAAATTTTTTGGCAAGCAAGCCACTTGAACCGTTTCACGAGCTGGAGCGGTTTTTTCGTTGAAATAAGAACCGTAAACCGTGTTTATACTTCCAAAATCATTCATATTCATGATGAATATAGTTGATTTCACCACATTTTCAAAAGTCATTCCAGCAGCTTCGAGAACGGCTTTCATGTTTTCCATAACTTGTTTGGTCTCGGCTTCAATACTTGAAGTTACGAGCTCTCCGGTTGCAGGATTAATAGCAATTTGTCCTGAAGTATACAAGGTGTTTCCTTTGAGAACGGCCTGATTATAAGGTCCGATTGGAGCGGGGGCTTTTTCTGTAAAAATTATTTTTTTCATAAAATGGAATATAATATTTAAACCGTTGGGTGTAATTCAAATTATTGTTTTTTTAACACATAGACCTGACTGCCGAAAGGCAGAATCATAGTTTTTAATTTAAAGAAGGCGTTTTACTTTATTCTAGTAAATCATAGTTTTGTGAACCCAAGAATTGGGCTATCCCTTTCTTTTTTACTATGTTTCTATGTGTTTAATCTTATATTTTTAAATTATTTTGAAAATTGATTAATTACACCCAACGAGTTAATTTTTATAAAATTTCGAGTATAATCTAAATCTATTTATCGGTTGCTGGCACTTCGTTTGTCATACTTTATATCGCTTAACACGCCGGATTTTATCCCGATGAAAAAGCTCCAGTTTGCTTGATTTCCAAAGGGTTGCCAATTGAAATCCATTCTCCAGCTTAACAAATCTCTTTCAAAACGAAGTTGGGTGTAGGTTACACCATTTTGGACAAAATCATATCCTGTAGAGACTCCTGCTTTCCATTTTGGAGTCAAATCTGTATTAGCGGAAATCATTATGGAATTTCCGGTAATTTTACTCTCTCGATTGTTGTTTCCATAAGTAAGTGAATAGGCAAATGTCATATCCCAAGGCAATTTTGAGGCAAAAAACTCTGAAATTTTATCTTCTCCACCTTCTTCTTCATCATCAAATTGGCTTTTTCCTCTCGTGGCATCAATAGTGTTTCTTCCGAACAAATCATCATCGCGACCTCCATTTCTTTGACTTTGTTTGTTTTTATCATTCTTTTCAGTTTCCATATCCTTGCTGGAAATCGAATAGTTCAAAGTCATATTGGCACTTGTCATTCTAAACAAACTTCCGCCATTGTTTATGTTATACACATTCATTCGGTTGCCAGAATTATCAATAGCATACGGGTCTAATGTAGTCCCAAAATTGACATTCATCTTATCGTTAAATAGTTGTGTTCCTCCACTAACTCTAACAGGAGCCCAAGCTAGTGTGGTAGTTCCATTAGCATTCATATCATAACTGGTGGAAAAATTTAAATTGTTAAGAAGCATAATTTTTTTTGCCTCAACCTTTGTGCTGTCTTTGTCTGTAACTTTTGCTTCGAAAGTATTACTCAAATCAAAGCCAAGCATATTAGAATTGGTATTTCCCGGTGCTCCAAAAATACCGCCTTCAAATCGGGTATAATCTTTAGTCATTGTTCCGCTTGCATCGGTAGCATAAGTATCATAATATTTTTCAAAACTAGGCGTGTAACCATAAGAAACAGAAGGTCGCATTACGTGCCTTATGGATTTTATCTTTTTATTGGGATTAAAATTAAATGTTCCATAAATAGTGGTTCCCAAACTGCTTGAAAAATTATAGGTCCTAAAAGCATCAAAACCATTAAGGGTTTGATCTACAACCTTACTTTGTTCTGTGTCATATCCTCTTTGGATGGTTTTTAAATACCAAACTTCATTATAATTTAAAGAAGTCGAGGCACTGAAATATTTAAATAGTTTAAAATTGGTACTCAAAGGAATACTATGTTGAACGCCTATTTTTGCATTATCAAACATTTCTGATTTAAAAAACAAGGAATCAGTGGTGATAAAACTGTTTCTCCCGCTTAAATTATACTGTAAGTTTATATTTTTGAAAAAGCCTTTTTTAACCCCTTCTTTGCCTACAAAAGGATAAATTCTATCTACACTATATTGCAAATCAGGCAATGTCATATTAATTTCTGAAGTTTGCGTGTTTTGAGAATGTGTTGCTGACAAAGCTAACCTAGACCCAACCGTGCCATTAAAAGTTTTACTATAAGAAACTGATGAACTTAAGGTATTATTTAAATTTGATCCTACATTCGCCTGATTGATAGATTGCTTATAATATTTGCTACTACCCATATTTACCGAAGCAGAAAAACTTGAATTGGGACTTCCTTTAGAATCTTTCGAATGGGACCATTGAATATTATAAATATTTTGCTTTGAATAGTCTGGATAACCTCTTTCGCTATTAATTAAATTTTCGAATCTAACATTAATATTTCCTCTGTAGCTGTATCTTTTGGCATAACTGGATTCAAATCGCATGGCATAACTTCCGTTAGTATAATAATCTCCCAAAACGGTCAAATCATAACGGTCACTAATTGCAAAATAATAACCACCATTTTGCAATGAAAACCCTCGGGTGTTTGAATCATTATAAGTGGGTAATAATATACCTGAAACACTTGTTTCTTTGCTCATCGGGAAAAAAGCAAAAGGCAATGCTATCGGTGTGGGTACATTAGCAATTACCATATTGGTTAAACCAGTAACCACTTTCTTTCCAGGAATAAATTTTACTTTGCTGGTCTGGAAATAATATTCAGGATTATCTATATCTTTTGATGTTGTAAATCGTGCCCCTTTCAGAAAATATACAGAATCATTTTCCTTTTTTGTGATGGAAGCTTTTACTTTAAATTCTCCCTGCTCTGTTCTAGAATTCCAAATTAAAGCTTTTTGTGTTTTGAAATTAAAGCGAATGGAGTCTGGTTCTATGACATTTGCACCCTGTTTGAAATTGGGATATTGAGTATATGCACCCGTGGAATCCTTGATACGACCTGCATATACTTCATTTTTTTCATAATCCATTACAATAATCCCCGATTTTAACTCGATGTCCTGATAATAAAGTTCAGCTTTATCATATAGAGTAATAAGCTTTTTCTTTTGGTCAATTCGGGCATAATCTACTGATTTGTATTTTACTTTTCCATCAAGAAAGACCTTTACTTTTATACTATCTTTTTTAATAGTGTCGGTTTCTTTTTTTGCATTAGATTTAGTGGTGTTTTCAGGAATAGATGCAAGGCTTTCTTTTTGTTTTTTGGCAGGTATTGCTGTGGTTTTGTTCTTTATATCTTGTGAATATATTTTGCAAGATCCTATTGTTAGGAAAATTGATAATAAAACGATATTAAATAAGTTTGTATTCAAAGGTTTTAATGCTATTTTTGTAGAAATATGGCTTGTTTTTTGACGTGTCAAACTTACATATAAATTTTTGTCAAAAATAATCAATTAATAAATTTATAACCTTAGTGTTTTAATTAAATTAACTTTTAGATTTATGTATAGAATAAATAAAATCAAACTACAATTTGCTTTTTTCTTAACGTTAGTTTCATTTCTTTCTTTTAGTCAATCCAATATTTTCAAGGTTACTCTGGATGCAGGTCATGGAGATCACGATTTTGGAGCTACTTATAATGGTCATGTCGAAAAAAATATAAACTTAGCACTAGTTCTCAAAGTAGGAAGATTATTAGAACAGAATCCAAAAATTGATGTGATTTACACTCGTAAGACAGATGTTTTTATTGATTTAATTGAACGAGCCAATATTGCTAATCGGGCTGATGCCAATATTTTTGTTTCCATTCACTGCAATGCCAATAAAAACCCAATAGGCGTGGGAACTGAAACCTATGTAATGGGGATGAGTAAAGTGGCTTCGAATCTTGAAGCGGCTAAAAAAGAGAACTCCGTTATTACTTTAGAAAAAGATTACAAACAAAAATACGAAGGTTTTGATCCCAATTCCCCTGAAACGATGATAGGAATGACCTTGATGGCTGAAGAATATTTAGAAAACAGCATTTCATTGGCAAGCAAAATTGAAGACGGATTTGCTGATTTAGGTAAAAAAATAAGACACGGAGGAGTAAAACAAGCGCCTTTTATGGTGTTGCACAAAGCTTATATGCCAAGAGTTTTAATAGAAACTGGATTTATTTCTAATCCTACTGAAGGTGCTGAATTAGATTCTGAAGAGGGTCAAAACGAAATCGCACGAGCCATTGCAAATGCCATTGTTAGCTACAAAAATGAATACTTTGGCAATGATGGTAATGATAGCGATGCCGAAAGGCCTTCTCAAAAAATAATTGAAAAACCGGTAAAAGATACTTCAACATCGGCAAAACTAAAACCGAACTTGGAGGTTACAACTCCAAAAAAAGCTGTAAATAATGCAACTGGTATTATATTTAAAGTGCAACTTTCAGCAAGTTCAAAAAAAATTGAATTGACACCAAGTAACTTTAAAGGATTGAAAGATATTTCAATTGAGTCAGGAACTAATCTTTACAAGTATATGTACGGAGAAACTGCTGATTACGATAATGCAAAAAAACTCTTGCAGGAAGCAAAATCTAAAGGGTATGATTCTGCCTATTTAATTGCATTTAAAAACGGAGAAAAGATTAGTGTGCAAGACGCAATCAAATAATTAATAACTGCAACTTTAATTATTTTTATATTAAATTTGTAAAAATATACTTGAATTTTGAAATTAACACGAGAAATTAAAACCGCCATACTAGTCATTTCGACTATTTTACTTTTTATTTGGGGTTACAGCTTTGTAAAAGGAAAAGACCTTTTAGATAAATACAAAACATTTTATGTAGAATATAACAATGTTGAAGGTTTATCTCCTTCAGCATCGGTTACTATTAATGGTTTGATAGTGGGAAAAGTAACTAAGATTTCCTTGAACAAAGAAACAGGAAAACTCATGGTTCAATTGCAACTCAAAACTGATTTTCCTATTTCTAAAACCAGCACAGCTCTCATTTATAAGCCCGGTTTTATAGATGGAAAGCAAATTGCGATTCGTCCTAATCTTGAGGACAAATCTGTGTCAGCTGATGGTCAGATGCTCATAGGAAATGCTGAATTAGATTTAACCGAAGCCTTAAAAAAGCAACTGCTTCCGCTTCAGGTAAAATTTGAGATGCTAATGAAGAATGCCGACAATCTATTGATTGGAATAAACAATGTTTTAGATAATAAAGGACAACAAGATTTGAAAGTTAGTTTGTCTGAATTGAGTAAAACTATGGAGCAATTTCACAAAGCGTCTTCAAGTATAAATACAATTTTAGATGATAATAAAGTAGGAATAAAAGGAGTTGTAACCAACCTGGACAAAGTTTCAAGTGATTTTTCTAAAATATCGGACTCTTTAAACAAAGCCGATTTAGGGAAAACTGCTAAAAATCTTCAAAAAACATTGGAGAATGTTGATAAAATGTTGGCTGGAATGCAGGCCGGCAAGGGAACAATGGGCAAATTGATAAACGACGAAGCCTTATATAATAATTTAGAGAAAACTTCAAAAGAATTAGAATTGTTATTAGAAGACGTAAGGCTTCATCCAACCCGATATGTAAATGTCTCTGTTTTTGGAAAGAAAAATAAGCCTTATGTTGCACCAGTAAATGATACAGTTTCAAAAGTTAAAAACTAGCAATTATGGGCTATTTAGATAATATTTTATTTGCAATACTGCTGGTTTTAGGATTTGGGTATTTCTATTCCAATATAAAAAAAATTGTTAGAAACATAAATCTTGGAGCAGCTGTAAATCGCAAAGACAATCCTAAAGCACGTTGGAAAAACATGGCAATGATTGCTCTCGGTCAATCAAAAATGGTGAAACGACCAGTTTCCGGAGTGCTTCATATCATAGTTTACGCTGGATTTATAATCATTAACATAGAATTGCTGGAAATCATTATTGATGGATTATTTGGCACTCACAGAATTTTTTCCTCTTTAGGAACTATATATGATGTCCTTATTGGTTCTTTTGAAATATTAGCTTTATTGGTTTTGATTGCCGTATTTACTTTTTGGACAAGAAGAAATATTATTAGATTAAAACGGTTTGCCAACAAAGATTTGGCAGGTTTCCCAAAAAACGATGCGAATTATATCTTGTATTTCGAAGTCGTTTTGATGTCTCTATTTTTATTGATGAACGCTTCGGATTTACATTTGCAAAACATTCCGGGAGGTTTTTCTCATTTCATAAAAGCGGGAAGTTTTCCTGTAAGTCAATTTATTGAACCTTTATTTAATGGAGTTTCCAGCGAATTTGTGATGCTTTTGAATGAATTATTTTGGTGGTTGCATATCATAGGAATTTTGATATTTATGAATTATTTGTATTTTTCAAAACACCTTCATATTCTGTTGGCTTTCCCAAATACTTTTTTTGCTGATTTGAATCCAAAAGGGCAGCTTGATAATTTGGAATCTGTTACCAATGAGGTAAAAATGATGATGGATCCAAATGCAGATCCTTATGCTACAGCCCCAGTAAACGAAAATGCAGTTCCAGCTAAGTTTGGAGCAAGTGATATTCAGGATTTGAATTGGGTTCAATTAATGAATGCCTATACGTGTACCGAATGTGGTCGTTGTACATCCTCTTGTCCTGCGAATATTACCGGAAAAAAATTATCGCCTCGTAAAATTATGATGGCAACCCGAGATAGAATAGAGGAAGTGGGAAAAAATATTGAGGCTAATAAAGGAGTGTTTGTTCAAGACAACAAATCATTATTAAACGATTACATCACACCCGAAGAATTATGGGCGTGTACTTCGTGCAATGCTTGTGTCGAAGAATGTCCAGTAAATATTAGTCCGCTTTCGATTATTATGGATATGCGTCGGTATTTAGTAATGGAACAAAGCGCTGCACCAGCACCAATTAATGCAATGATGACCAATATCGAAAATAATGGTGCGCCATGGCAATACAACCAGCAAGATCGATTGAACTGGAAAAACGAAAATTAATATTTTATAGTATAATTGGTTATTCGATTAACCGAATCAATATAAATTTATGTCAGAAGTTTTAATAGTACCAACAATGGCCGAAATGCTGTCTCAGGGCAAGCAACCAGAAGTATTGTTTTGGGTGGGTTGTTCAGGAAGTTTTGATGACAGAGCTAAAAAAATCACAAAAGCATTTGTGCGAATTCTAAATCGAGCCAATGTTTCCTTTGCGGTTCTTGGCACAGAAGAAAGTTGTTCTGGTGATCCCGCAAAACGAGCAGGAAACGAGTTCCTTTTCCAAATGCAGGCGATGACAAATATCGAGGTTCTGAATGCCTACGAAGTAAAAAAAATTGTTACTGCCTGTCCGCATTGTTTCAATACTTTGAAAAATGAATACCCGGAATTAGGTGGAAAATATGAAGTTTTTCATCATACAGAATTCCTGAAATCCTTGCTTGACGATGGTAGATTGACTATCGAAGGCGGACAATTCAAAGGAAAAAGAATTACTTTTCACGATCCTTGTTATTTAGGAAGAGCAAATAATGTTTATGAAGCGCCCCGTGATTTAATTCAAAAATTGGATATGGAATTGGTCGAAATGAAGCGTTCTCGTGCCAACGGATTATGTTGTGGTGCTGGTGGAGCCCAAATGTTTAAAGACTCTGAACCTGGCAGCAAAGAAATAAATGTGGAAAGAACCGAAGATGCTCTTGAAACCAAACCCGATATTATTGCCGCAGCTTGTCCTTTTTGTAATACAATGATGACTGACGGAATCAAAAACAAAGAAAATGAAGGCACAATAAAAGTATTGGACATCGCCGAATTAATAGCAAACGCTCAGGATTTATAATTAATTAAAATTACAACCTGAGGTATACCTAATAGTCGAAGAAATTAAAAATTAAAAATGTCACCCTGAGCGCAGTCGAAGGGCTAAAATCTAAAATCAAATGCTAATTCCTTTTGAAAATTTACCACTAGAATCCAAAATCTGGATTTACCAATCAAACAGAAAATTTTCGGATGCAGAATTTTCTGAAATTGAAGCTGATTTAATTTCCTTTCTTGACAAATGGGAAGCACACAGCGTAGGTCTTGAATCCTCTTATCAATTGAAATACAATCGATTTATAATCATTGCCGTAAATCAAGATGTGCAGGCAGCAACAGGTTGTTCTATTGATTCTTCTGTTCAATTTATTCAAAAGTTGGAACAAAAATACAGCGTAGATTTATTGGATAAAATGAACGTTACCTTCAAAAACGGTGAACATATTGCACACAAATCTTTAATTGATTTCAAAAAAATGGCCAAAGAAAAAGCGGTGACTGAAAACACCATCGTTTTTAATAATTTGGTTAATAATATTGAAGAATTTAATGAGTCTTGGGAAGTCCCGGCTATGGATAGTTGGCACAGTCGTTTTTTCTAAAAAGACTATCCTCTATTAATACCAATTAATTATTTCAGACACGAATTACACAAATTCTGGTTTTAATTTTTAAAAAATTATTGAAAATTAGTGTAATTCGTAGCTAAATTTTATAAAGTGTTTGAGTACAAAAAATTTAGTCCGCTTAGCGGAAAGTCGTTTTTTTCTAAAACAAAAAACCAATGAAATTTTTTTTGACCAAAATTGGATGCTTTTTATTTTTGTTGCTTTTACTTACCAATTGTGCAACAAAAAAATCAAAACTTCCTTTCAAAAAGCCAGCCATTGCTGAAAATGAGGAAATTTATATTCCTCATTTAAAATCAGAGCGGAAAAACTTTTTCAAAGATTCTGATGCTGAAACCCATTGGGTCGATAGTATTTACAACAACTTAACTTTAGAAGAAAAAATTGGACAGCTTTTCATGGTGTCGGCGTATTCGAATAAAGATTCCGTTCACTTTAATGCTGTTGAAAAACTAATTACAGAAAATAAAGTGGGTGGTTTAATTTTCTTTCAAGGCGGACCCGTTCGACAAGCAAATTTAACTAATCGTTTTCAATCAAAATCAAAAGCGCCTTTATTCATTGGTATTGACGCCGAATGGGGATTGAGTATGCGACTCGATTCTACTTATCGACATCCTTGGAATATGACTCTTGGTGCAGTTCAGGATTTGAAACTCGTTGAAAAGGTAGGCGAATGTATGGGCAAAGAAAGTAAACGTATTGGCGTTCATTTTAATTTTGCTCCAGTTTTGGATATCAATACAAATCCTAAAAACCCAATAATCGGATTTCGATCTTTTGGCGAAAGCAAAGTAAATGTTACCGAAAGAGCGATTGCTTTGATGAAAGGTGTTCAGAATCAAGGAGTATTTTCTACTGGAAAACATTTTCCTGGCCACGGAGATACTTCGACAGATTCACATAAAACGCTTCCGCTGGTTACTCTTTCAGGGGAACATATCGATTTAATTGAATTGTATCCTTATAAACGAATGTTTGACGAAGGCTTGGTTTCAGTGATGGTAGGGCATCTTAATATCCCAAGTTTAGATCCAAGACCCAATTATCCAACATCAATTTCTAAGAGTGTTGTCACTGAACTGCTTCAGAATGAAATGGAATTTGATGGATTGATTTTTACCGATGCTCTTGGAATGAAAGGAGTCAGTAATTACAGAGTTATTGATAGTATTCCGCCAAAACCGGGAGATATTGACCTATTAGCCTTTCTTGCCGGAAATGATATTTTGCTTTGTTCGGAAGATGTTCCTATGGCAATTGAAAAAATCCTATCGGCTTATCAAACGAATAGTATTACGGAAGAGCGTTTAGCGCATTCCGTGAAAAAGATTTTGCATTATAAATTTAAATCGGGTTTAAATAAGTTTGCACCTATCGAAACTGCGAATTTAGTTCAGGATATTAATCCTTCTTCAAACGAAGCATTGCAATATCAATTGTTTGAAAATGCCGTTACCGTTTTACAGAACAAAGAGAATATTCTTCCAATAATAAACTTGGAAAACAACAAAATTGCCTATGTAAAACTAGGCGATGATGAGAATAGTTCCTTTGTTTCGACGCTAAAAAAATATACTGAAATCACCGAAGTTTCAAGCCAAAGTATCGACAGTCTGAATCTAAAATTGAAAGATTTCAATACCGTTATTATTGGCTTTCACAAATCGGATAAAGCATGGAAAAATCAGGAATTCACCGAAACCGAATTGCTTTGGCTGCAGGAAATGGCTAATAATAACAACGTAATTCTGGATGTTTTGGCAAAACCGTATTCGTTATTGCCGATTACAAATTTTGACAATATAAAAGGACTGATAGTTTCCTATCAAAATTCTGATGTTGCCCAGATTGTTTCTGCTGAACTTATTTTTGGAGCCATTGAAGCCAAAGGAAAATTACCGGTTTCCATAAATACAAACTTCAAGGTAAATGATGGTTTACCAACTGAAAGACTTAATCGTCTGGGTTTCACCTCTCCCGAAAACGTTGATATGAATCCTGCTAAACTTTTAGAAATTGAACAAATTGCTACTAAAGCAATTGAGGACAAAGTTGCACCGGGAATTGTCGTACTTGTGGCTAGAAAAGGAAAAGTGGTGTATCAAAAAGCATTTGGATATCAAACCTATGACAAGGAAAAAAAGGTTTCTACGACAGACTTATACGATGTCGCTTCTTTAACAAAAATGATTGCTACTTTGCCAAACGTGATGCAACAATACGATAAAGGGAAAGTTACTTTAGAAACCACTTTAGGAGATATGGTTCCAATGTTTAAAGGTTCGAATAAATCCAATATCAATTTCAAAGATTTGTTGTTGCATAATTCGCAGTTGACACCTTTTATTCCTTTTTATAAAAACACAATTGATAGCGCCGGAAGACCTTTGGAAAAATATTACAGGAAAACTCCAAACGAATTATTCTCAAAGCAAGTTGCCGATAGTATGTTTGTGAGAAACGATTATCACGATACGATTATGAAAATCATTGTGGATAGTAAATTATTACCTGAAAAAAAGTATAAATACAGTGATTTTACTTTTATGATTTTGAAAGAATATCTTGAAAGAGTTACATCAAAAAAATTAGATGTTTTGGTTCAGGATAATTTTTTCCAATCTTTAGGAATGAATAATTCCCTTTTTAATCCTTTGAAAACAAGGAATAAAAGTGATATTGCACCAACAGAGGTTGACAATTATTATAGACATCAAACCTTGCAGGGCTATGTTCACGATCAAGGTGCCGCTATTGAAGGCGGAGTTCAAGGTCACGCAGGATTGTTTTCGAATGCTATGGACATTGCCAAAATGATGCAAATGTATTTGCAAAAAGGAAATTATGGAGGTATTCAATATTTTTCATCCAAAACCTTTGATGAATTTAACACCTGTTATTTATGTGCCGATGGAAATGTTAGAGGATTAGGGTTTAATAAACCTCGAGGCATCGATAATCCAGCATCAAAATCGACTTCAGATAGCAGTTTTGGGCACACCGGATTTACGGGAACAATGACTTGGGTTGACCCAGAAACAGAGACGGTTTATGTTTTTCTTTCGAATCGAACCTATCCTGAATATACAGGAAACTCCTTGGCGAAGGGAAAAATCAGAGAGCAAGTTCAAGAAGTGATTTACGATGCAATTATAAAGTAGATTTGAATTTTAATATCAATTTTCCCCAAACTCATTTCAAATTTACCTAAATTCGTCCATTCAAAATTCATTTATGAAAATAGCAATTGTTTGTTACCCAACTTTTGGCGGAAGTGGCGTTGTCGCTACAGAATTGGGCCTTGAGTTGGCTCGTCGTGGTCACGAAATTCACTTTATTACCTACAGTCAGCCTGTTCGTTTAGCATTGTTGAATCCAAATGTGCATTACCACGAAGTCAATGTTCCGGAATATCCTTTGTTTCATTTTCAGCCGTATGAATTGGCTTTGTCGAGCAAATTAGTCGACATGGTGAAGTTGTATAAAATCGAATTACTTCATGTGCATTATGCTATTCCTCACGCTTATGCAGGTTATATGGCAAAGCAAATGCTCAAGGATGAAGGTATAAATCTCCCAATGATAACCACGCTTCACGGAACCGATATTACCTTAGTGGGAAACCATCCTTTCTATAAAACTGCGGTGACATTCAGTATCAACAAATCTGATTTTGTGACTTCTGTTTCACAAAGTTTAAAAGAGGATACAATTAAATTATTCAATATTAAAAATGAAATCCAGGTAATTCCTAATTTTATAGAATTGGATAAAAATAGTATAGATCCTAGTATTTCCTGCCACCGTTCAGTAATGGCGACAGAAAAGGAACGAATTATTACGCACATTAGTAATTTTAGAAAAGTAAAACGTATTCCTGACGTGATTAAAATATTTTATAAAATTCAACAACAAATTCCTGCTAAATTAATGATGGTAGGGGATGGACCTGAAAAAGAAAAAGCAGAGTATTTATGTCAGGAATTAGGCATATTGGACAAAGTGATTTTTTTTGGGAACAGTAATGAAATTGATAAAATATTGAGTTATACGGATTTATTCTTGTTGCCATCAGAAACCGAAAGTTTTGGTCTTGCTGCGCTGGAAGCAATGGCTTGGAGTGTTCCTGTGATTTCGAGTAATTCGGGAGGTTTGCCAGAGGTGAATTTTGATGGAGTTTCAGGATATTTGAGTGATGTGGGCAATACTGATGAAATGGCCGAAAATGCCTTACGGATTTTGAAAGACACCACTACTTTAAATAAGTTTAAAGAAAATGCGTTATCAGTAGCAAAGCAATTTGATATTGAAAACATTCTGCCTTTGTATGAGGAGCTCTATCATAAAGCGATAAATAAATTTTCATGAGAAATATAGGTCTGTTATTACTCACTTTAATTCTGGTTTCTTGTGGAGCTTCATCTACAAAAAATTCAGGAACTAAGCCGTTATATGAAGTTTTGACCCAACAAACAGATGGTGGCGCCAGCATTCGTTTTTTTGAAATCCTAACCGAAGAAAAAGAAATTGCAATGTTGCAAAATGATGAAAAATTAAGAAATAAAATTCACCCAAATGATATCCAGACTTCAAATTTTATTGTCTTGAATATGGGAGAAAAAACATCTGGTGGTTATAAGATAAGCGTTGTAAGTGCTGTAGAAACTGATAAGAATATAATTGTTACCATCAAAGAAACCTCTCCAGAACCCAATACAATTGCCACACAAGAAATTACGACTCCATATTGTGTAGTAAAAATAAATTCTAAAAAAGAGATTATCATTAAATAAAAAACTCCATCTCGTTTTTTTGGAACGAGACGGAGTTTTACAAAAAATTCTAATATTTTAGAATCTGTATCTTATACCCAAAGCGATATCTGAACTATAATTATTTTCATAATAACTATTACCACCTAGTTCAGGTCTAAAATCAAGTGACAATTGTAACGGGAAATCAAAATTGTATTCGATTCCTACATCACCAGCTGCAAAAGCAAACACCCCACTGTCATTAGCTCCGTTATAATCACTATTATAACTTCCAATACCTCCACCAACGCCTGCATACCAGTTGAATCCACCGTCAATATTCCAAACCCATTGATACAAGCCTGCCAATTTTATGGCATCGTCATTACCATAATACCCATTATTGTAATAATCATTTCTATTTCTCCAGCCTAAATCCAGTTCAAGTCGATTATTGTTTGACAATCCTCTTTGATACGAAACTTCTGCGCCAAAACCGGCATTATCTCCAAATCGAAGACCTATTGCATTTTTTGAAATGTCTTGTGCCTGTGTGGTAAACGCTAATCCCATTAGCATAATTGCCGATAAAATGATTTTTTTCATAAATAAATAAATGTTTGTAATTACTATAGATATAACTGCTAACAGGCGGAAAAATTATAGTACAATTCAAATAAAATTATAATTACCTCATTTTTTTGAATTATGAAGTAGTAAAATGATGGGCATAATACAAAGAAATCTATTTTAATACTTTGAAAATGCCAACAAATTGTGAATAGCTTTTTAAAACTTCACACTTTAAACTTTTAAACTTTGAACTAAAATATTATATTTGTTCAAAACTAATTATAATGGCAGGAAATAGCTACGGAACCCTATTTAGAATAACAACTTTTGGAGAATCACACGGAGAAGCTTTAGGCGGAATAATTGACGGTTGTCCTTCCGGAATAACATTAGATTTAGATGCCATTCAATTTGAAATGTCTCGAAGAAAACCGGGTCAATCCGCGATTGTTACACAGCGTAAAGAACCAGATGATGTGCAATTTCTGTCTGGAATTTTCGAAGGCAAAACTACTGGAACTCCTATCGGTTTTATTATCCCAAATACCAATCAAAAATCAGACGATTACTCGCATATCAAAGACAATTACAGACCAAGCCATGCGGATTATGTGTATGAAAAAAAATATGGTTTTCGTGATTATCGTGGTGGCGGACGAAGTTCTGCCCGAGAAACTGCAAGTAGAGTAGTAGCTGGAGCTGTAGCAAAACAAATGTTGCCAGAAATAAAAATTAACGCTTTTGTTTCTTCTGTGGGACCAATATTTTTAGAAAAACCATATCAAGATTTGGACTTTTCCAAAACCGAAAATAATCCTGTTCGTTGTCCTGATGAAGAATCGGCCATCAAAATGGAAGAATATATACGAGTTATAAAAAAGCAGGGAGATACTGTAGGTGGTACCGTGACTTGCGTAATTCAAAATGTTCCAATTGGTTTGGGTGAGCCTGTTTTTGATAAACTGCATGCTGAATTAGGCAAAGCGATGCTTTCTATAAATGCCGTAAAAGGTTTCGAATTTGGAAGTGGCTTTTGTGGCGCAAAAATGAAAGGAAGCGAACACAACGATTTATACAATCCTGACGGAACCACTAAAACCAATCTTTCGGGAGGAATTCAAGGAGGAATTAGTAATGGAATGGATATATATTTCAGAGTAGCTTTCAAACCGGTGGCTACTATTATGCAAAAACAGGATTCATTGGATAATAAAGGAAATATCACAGAAATGACTGGAAAAGGGCGTCACGATCCTTGTGTCGTACCTCGTGCAGTTCCTATTGTTGAGGCAATGGCAGCCATTGTTCTTGCTGATTTTTATTTGATAAATAAGACTTACTTTAAATAGTATTCAGTGTTAAGTTTGTATTGTTCTTTACGAACTGCAAACTGGACTTTGTTTGCTGAACACCAAAAAAATGACCGAAACTAAAAAACCATCCTTATTAGGAAATCTTACCGTTCAAATTGTTATAGCCATGTTGCTTGGAGCAATCTTAGGGATTTATATTCATAACAATTATGACGTAGCTTTTGCCAAAGAATTTAGTGATAAGATAAAAATATTGGCAACTATTTTCATAAGATTGGTTCAAATGTTAATTTCATTATTGGTATTTAGTACATTAGTGCCTGGTATTGCTAAGTTGGGTGATGTAAAAACCGTTGGAAGAGTGGGAGCAAAGGCATTAGGCTGGTTTTTCAGTGCTTCTTTTATTTCACTTTTAATAGGAATGTTTTGGGTAAATATATTGCAGCCGGGAGTTGGGCTTAATTTATCTAATATTGATTTATCTACTGCTGCAGAAGTAACAGGAAATACTCAAAGTTTTTCTGCCCAAAATTTTATAGAACATATTATTCCAAAAAGCATCGTTGAAGCTATGGCGAATAATGAAATCATCCAAATTGTAATTTTCTCTATCTTTTTTGGTTTAGCTGCAGCTTCAATTGGTAGTTATGCAAAACCAGTTACCCATTTCATTGAAGTATTATCCCATATTGTACTTAAAATGGTGAATTATGTAATGAAGTTTGCACCAATGGGAGTTTTTGGGGCAATTGCAGGCGTTTTTGCCATTAAAGACCTTAATGATTTAGTATTTACCTACATCAAATTTTTTGGTTCATTTTTGGTGGGAATTTCTTCCTTATGGCTTTTTCTTTTAGTTGTAGGTTTTGTTTTTCTTGGAAAAAGAATGAAAACTTTATTGAATCACATTGTAGGACCTTTAATTATTGCATTTAGCACAACTAGTAGCGAAGCGGTTTTTCCAAAACTAACCGAAGAATTAGAACGCTTTGGAGTAAAAGATAAAATTGTTGCTTTTATGTTGCCTTTGGGATATTCTTTTAATCTTGATGGAAGTATGATGTATATGACTTTTGCCAGTTTATTTATCGCTCAAGCGTATGGAATCCATTTGGATATGGGGACCCAAATGACGATGCTTTTAGTCTTGATGCTTACCAGCAAAGGAATTGCAGGGGTTCCAAGAGCTAGTTTAGTAATTGTGGCAGCTACTTGCGGAATGTTCAAAATTCCAATTGAAGGTATTGCTTTGATTTTGCCAATTGATCATTTCTGTGATATGTTTCGAAGCGCCACTAATGTTTTAGGCAATGCTTTGGCGACATCTGTAGTAGGGAAATGGGAAGGTGAAGGGGATGCTCCTTCAGAATAAATATAAAATTATTATAAACCTATTCGGCTTTCTGAGTGGTTTCAAATTATGAATAAAATATTTCTTCAAATCCAATGATATTTTCAACTATTCTATGATAGAGAAATAACCTATAAAAACCTTTTTTATATCTTTTTAATAAATATTTATAATGTATATTTGAATCGATTTTAACTAGTTATGCATCCAATACGAATTGTTTTATTGCTATTATTACTGTGCCCTTTCAGTAATAATTCTTTTGCACAGGCAAAGACACCTTCTAAAGAAGAAATTAAAAAAACAGCTAAACTAGCAGTAAAATACTTGCGTGAGGATAATTTTGAAAAATCCTTATCTACTGCAAGACAAAGTTTGCATGATGCCACAATCATTAAAGACGATTATCTTATAGCTGCTTCTTATAATGTAATTGCAGCAAATCTTGAAGAATTATCAGAATTTGAAAAAGCGATTTTGTATTATAAGAAAGGCTTGTCTTATGCCAATAAAACAAATAATGATAAAATAAAAAATTGGATAAATAATAATTTGGGGAATGTCTATTGCTTTGAAAAAAAGCAATATGAGACAGGAATAAACTATTATAAAAAATCTCTAGAATATAGTCAAAAGACTGCAGATACCAGTCAAATCGTTTTCACAAAACTCAATATTGCATGGGCTTACTTTGATATTGGTCATTTTGAAGAAGGATTTCCATATTTGAAATATATAAATAAATACCATCCAAAATTTGGTAATGAGTCAACTATTGTTGCATTCAATATGCTTAATGGGATGTATTATAGTCACACAGGTGAAAATAAAAAAGCAGAATCTTATTTTTTGACAGCCATAAAATTGGGAACCGAAGGGAATGAAAAATCGGATTTATCTTTTTCGCATCAGGAGTATTCAAAGTTTTTATTAAAAAAAGGAGATTATAAGCAAGCCTATGAAAACTTAACCCTTTACAATAAAATCACTGATGAAATTTATAAAGAAGATAAAATTAAGAAGGCTAATGTGGCTGGAGTTAATCTTGAATTAGACGAATATAAAAGAGAGATTGATAAAGTTGAAACAGAAAGAAATTTACAAACTCAAAGTCTGAAAAAATCAAAAATTATTGTGCTCTTGTTTCTCATTTCATTATTGGTTGTATTGCTATTGTTTTATTCTCTTTATAAAAACTATAATTTTAAGAAAAAGGCTAATCATGATCTCACTATTGCCAATGAAGAACTACTTATTGCAAAAGATAAAGCAGAAGAGGCTTCCTATGCAAAAACACAATTCGTATCAACAATAAGTCATGAATTGAGAACACCTTTATATGGTGTTGTCGGGATTACAAATATGTTATTAGACGAGCACAAAGAACTGGCAAATAGTCCACATTTGAGCTCGCTTAAATTTTCGGCTCGCTATTTACTATCACTTGTTAACGATATTCTACAAATTAATAAAATTGAAGAAAACAGGATTGTTCTTGAAAATTTAACTTTCAATATTTCAGATGAGATTAACATGGTTAAAAACTCGCTCTCTTTTATTTCACAAAGTCATAATAATAAAATATCGATAAAAATTGACCCGGCAATTCCAGAATATTTAATTGGAGATAAATTGCGATTTGCTCAAATACTTATGAATTTGATAAGTAATGCATTGAAATTTACGAACAACGGAGAGGTGATTGTGAGTGCTAATTTGGTTAAAGTCGAAGATAAATCGCATTTTATTGAATTTCAAATATCGGATAACGGAATAGGAATTGCGGCTGCTGACCAAGACAAAATTTTTGAAAAATTTGTTCAGGTTGGAAGAAAAGAGAATGATTATCAGGGAACGGGACTTGGTTTAGCAATTGTAAAACGATTATTGGAATTATTTAAAAGTGAAATTTCACTCGAAAGCCAGATCGGAATTGGAACGACATTTATATTTACCATTGAATTTGATGTTGACCCTAATAAAACAATAGAGATAATCAACAATATAAAAGTAGATTTAAGTTCAGGCCAAATATTCAAGATATTAGTTGTTGAAGACAACAAGATTAACCAAACTGTCACTAAGAAAATAATTGAAAAAAATAATTGCAGCTGTTTTATTGTTGATGATGGATTTCAAGCAATTGAAATATTAAATAAGGAAGTCTTTGATGTCATTTTAATGGATATAAATATGCCTTTAATAAGTGGCTTTGAAACTACCAGAAAAATTCGACTCAAAGGAATTAACACACCTATTATTGCTTTAACGGCTTTCGCCAAAGACGAAATCACAGAGGAGGCTCTTTCTGCGGGAATGAATGATATTATTATAAAACCTTTTGAAACCTTAAAGTTATTTCAAGTCATTAACGATCAGATCAAAAAAACAAAAAACGCTGTCATTTGACAGCGTTTTTTGTTTAATTTAATATAAATTGTTAATCCAATTTTTATTTAATAGGAATTGTTTTTAGAGTTCTTTTTTTAGCACCTTCTTTTTTTGCAACAACAACATGAAGAATACCATCTTTATAATTGGCTTCTATTTTGTTTTCATCTATAGTTTCAGGCAAACTGAAAGTTCTGTTAAAAGATTTGTAATTAAATTCTCTTCGGATGTAGTTTTCTTTTTTTTCTTCTTTTTCTTCTTCTTTTTCAGAAGAAATCATTAAAATATCATTATCGATTTCAACTTTGAAGTCTTCTCTTTTCATTCCTGGAGCTGCCATTTCAATTTCAATTTTCGAATCAGTTTCTTTTAAATTTACAGAAGGAAGATTGCTGCCTAAAGCTGCAAAATTTCTGTCAGTCCAATCAAATAAATCTTTTGTAATAAAATCATCGAAAAAATTGTTGACTAATTTACTTTCCACTGTTGGAAATAAGCTGTTTGTTTTAACTAAAGTTTTCATAATATATACTATTAAATTGTTAATAATTAACTATCATAAAATTAACGAAAATCAGTTAATTGTAAAATCAATATAACAAATAATTAACACTTAAATAACTGGTAATAAGAAACTTACTAATAAAAAAAATCAGCTTTTAGTATTTTTCTAAAAGCTGATTTTTTATAATAGTACGAAATAAAACTGCAATTAATACCAGCGTTTTTTGTTTTGTTTAGAAACATCGGATTTTCTGGATTTATGGGCACCTCCGCTTCTGTTTGAATTTTTTTGAGCAGAAGCTGGAGCTGTTTCCGGACTTCCGGAATGCCAATGGTAAGGATGGTCATTTATGGTTTTTACATCCACTTTTATTAGTTTTTGAATGTCTTTCCAATATTGATGTTCGTCTTTACTGCAAAAAGAAATTGCAATTCCTTCATTTCCGGCACGACCGGTTCTGCCAATTCGGTGAACGTATGTTTCGGGAATATTGGGTAAATCAAAATTGATTACAAAAGGCAATTGGTCAATATCAATACCACGAGCAGCAATGTCAGTTGCTACAAGAACGCCAACTTCTTTATTCTTGAATGCATCCAAAACGCGTTGTCTGGCATTTTGTGATTTATCTCCGTGAATGGCTTCGGCAGCAATGTTATTTTTCCGCAAAGCTTTCACCACATTATCAGCACCATGTTTGGTTCTGGAAAAAACCAAAACATCCGATAAATTTTGATTTTTTATCAAATGATACAACAAGTTTCTTTTCTCGGTTTTTTCAACAAAATAAACGTGTTGTTCTACGTTTTCGGCAGTAGATGAAACAGGTGAAACTTCAACTTTTTCTGGATCTTTCAGAAACATTTCGGCTAATTCCCTTATGGCTATTGGCATTGTTGCCGAGAATAATAATGTTTGTCTGTTTTTTGGTGTAAGTTTTACAATTTTCTTGACATCGTTTATGAATCCCATATCCAGCATTTGATCTGCTTCGTCAAGGACTAAGGTATGTAAATGGTCTAAATCTATAAAACCTTGTTTGTGCAAATCAAGTAATCTTCCCGGTGTTGCAACGAGAACATCAACTCCTTTGCGTAGTGCATCAACTTGTGGAACTTGAGAAACACCTCCAAAAATGGTCAATTGTGTTAAGTTAGTATATTTGCCATAAGTGTCAAAACTTTGACCAATTTGGACCGCTAATTCTCTTGTAGGAGTTACTATTAAAGCCCGAATTTCTTTGGCTTTTTTTGATGAACCTACAATTCGGTGTAATTGATGTATGATGGGTATGGCAAATGCTGCCGTTTTTCCTGTTCCTGTTTGGGCACAACCTATTAAATCTCTGCCTGCTAAAACCAGCGGAATGGATTGTTCTTGAATAGGGGTTGGGCTTATGTAGCCTTCTTCAAATACGGCTCTTTGTATACTTTTTGAAAGTGATAAATCTTCGAATAACATAAATAATTGGTATTAAATATCCTGTAATTAGTACATAGATAGTGCTGCAAAGATAGGTTTATTATTTTTGATGGAAATTAGTTGGCATTTTTTGGATAACCAAAAAAAAGATTAGAGCATTATATAGGTTCAATATTATTGTGAGATTTTATAAAATCAGTAACTAGATAACCTATAAGTTTGCCAATTAAATGATTGTTTTTTTCTTCTCCAAGGTCAGGGGCTCCTTCGCAGATATGCAGATAAGCGGCATTTTTATTTTTGCCGAAATAAGTAACAAACTGCCGAAGTTCTTCAATAGAAAAGCCACTTAAAGTCATGGCACTGCTTGCAATATTTGGAATTGCATCAAGATCTATTTCAATTCCGTAGGAATCATTTTGAATAAATTCTAGAGCATGAACGAGTTCCTGATTAAAGTTTTTTTCCTTTCGAATGTTGATACTGTCATAGGTGTTGTAACGTACTCTGTCATCAATTTTTTTAATAATATCCAAAACACTTTTTGAAGTATAATTTTCGTGTAAACCAAAAATGAAATATTTTTTCAGAAAACCTTCTTCATAAGCATAAGAAAAACCGTTTCCGCTATGGCGTCCTTCAAGAATTCTAAAATCAGAATGCGCATCAAAATTTATAGCATTAATGGATTTCCCTTTGGCAAGTGCTGTTCCTTTTATGTTTCCGTAGGAATTGTTGTGACCACCACCAATAATTATCGGAATCTTCCCGGATTTTGTGATAGTGAAAATTATATGGGAAACTTCTTTGTCAATTTTTTCTACGAGTTGGCTCAGTTTCGTCCGATCATCAACATTGTTAAAATTCAAATGCTCCACATCTTTCATTTCCTCACAAACATCTAGTTTTCCTAAAATAAGAATTTGACTTCCTTTGCAAAAGCGATTGTGTTGAATATTTGCAATACTACCTATGGCGCTATCCCAAGCTGATGCTGCTCCTGGTCTGCCATAATTAGCTCTGACGCCAATATCTTCAGGGATTCCAAATATTACATATTTTGCTTCCGAAGTTTTTAAAAAAGAAGTAGGATCAACTCCTTTTGGAATAGTCATCATTTTCTCGCCAAATTTTATCTCACCACTTCTGTGGTTCGTAACTTTTGCAAGGTCATTAATCGTAAATGGGATGAGCTTTTCCATAAAATATATAATCTCCCAAATATAATATAATTGTCGAGAATACGTTGTTAGGTCATATTAAATTATTAAATTTGTATAAAAATATTTAAAAATGGAAGAGCAACAGAATAGTTCAAGTTCAAGTCTAAAGGTAATTATTGCCATTTTAGCAATCCTATTAGTAGGAAGTTTAGTTTACATTTATAAAATGACCACAGATGTCAAAATTGTTCAAACAGAATTGACAAAAACCCTTTCTGAAAAAGAGTTGGTTATGAAAGATTTACAGGAGTTAAAAACTACCTATGACGCTGCAATTGCAGAAAACACCTCAATGTCTGATGAATTAATTAAAGAAAGAGACAAAGTGGTAAACTTGATAAATCAGGTAGATAAATCAAAAGGTGATTTGTCTAAATATAGATCACAATATGCTAAACTAGAAAGCAATATGAAAGTTTTAATGGCTGAAAATGAAGGCTTGAAAAAACAAAACACAGTTTTAACTACTCAACGCGACAGCACTGTTGTTGTTTTAGGAGAGACTAAAAAGAATGTTGAAGCATTAACAGGTCAAAATGAAGAACTAGCAAAAGTTGTTGAAAAAGGTTCAAAATTAACTATTTTAAATACAAAAGGTTCAGCTTTCAAGTTAAAAAGTTCCGGAAAACAAATTGAAACAGATAAAGCTGGTAGAGCAAATGTTCTTAGAATTAATTTTACTATTGCCGAAAATCAAATTGCAAAATCTGGTGATAAAGCATATTATGTTCAAGTAATTGACAGCAAGAACAATGTTTTGGGTGACAAGCAAACAGTTTCTTTTGGAGAAAAATCATTAACCTATAGTTTTATAACTAATGTGAAATATGAAAACAAAACGGTTAATGTTTCACAAGATTTGCCAGGAAAAGATTTTGCAAAAGGGACTTACTTCGTGAATGTTTTTGATCAGGACCAATTGGTTTCCAAAACAAGTTTTACATTGAAATAGAAAAATTCAATATTAATAAAAAAAAGAGGAGCATTTTGTTCCTCTTTTTTTATGCTAAAAATTCTCCTTCAATAAATACCATATCTATCAAATTACTGCCAAAAGCATAGGGCATTTGATAATAAGACGAAATAGGTTTTGTAATAATAAGATTGGCTTTCTTGCCAATGGTGATGCTTCCGTGGGTTTCTGAAATTCCCATAGCGTAAGCTCCGTTTATGGTGGTAGCATTTATGGCTTCTTCGGGAGTCATTTTCATTTTGATGCAAGCCGTCGAAATCACAAAATTCATATTTCCAGAAGGAGTGGAGCCAGGATTAAAATCAGTGGCGAGCGCTATTGGCAAACCTTTTGCTATCATTTCTCTAGCCGGAGTATAAGGAATGCCCAGAAAATAAGAACAAGAAGGTAGAGCAACTGGCATTGTTTCGCTGTTTTTTAAGGCCTCAATATCTTCGGGATTCATTATTTCAAGATGATCAACAGAAAGGGCGTTGTATTTTATTCCTGCTTGAATTCCGCCAATAGAATTGAATTGATTGACGTGAATCTTTGGTTTTAAACCAAAACGTTTTCCAGCCTCCATAATTTGCTCCGTTTCGGCTACGGTGAAGTAACCGGTTTCACAAAATACATCTATAAAGTCTGCCAATTTGTTTTCAGCAATTTTAGGAAGCATTTGGTCGATTATTAAATCTATATAGCCTTTACGATTGTCCTTATATTCCAAAGGAAAAGCGTGAGCGCCAAGAAAAGTAGCTTTTATGGTTATTGGATAATCTTTTGATAAACGTTGAATTACTCGAAGCATTTTCAACTCGCCATCTAAAGTCAGCCCATAACCTGATTTTATTTCGACAGCTCCGGTTCCCAAACGCATTATTTCTTCCAGTCGAACTTTCGATTGGTTGTAAATTTCTTCTTCGGATGTTTGGTTGAGTTTTCGTGCCGAATTCAGGATGCCGCCACCACGATTAGCAATTTCTTCATAGGAAAGTCCATTGATTCTGTCGACAAATTCCTGTTCTCGATTCCCAGCATATACTATATGAGTATGACTGTCGCACCAGGCTGGCAGCACCATTTTTCCATCACCATCAATGCATTTTTCCGGATTTATATCCTCAGGCACATCTTCCATGGAACCAAAATCAGCAATCAAATCATTTTCGATTACCAAATAAGCATTTTTGATGGTGGGAAGAACCGCCATTTCAGCACCGGAAACTTTCAAAACAGAGGTATCTCTAACTTGAAGTAATTCCTTAATGTTGATGATTAGCGTTTTCATTTAGTATGAAATTATTCAAAAACAGTTATTTCAAACAGAGTATCCCAGTTTTTACCGGTTACAAAAATGGTTTTTGTTTTTGGATTGTAAGCTATACCGTTTAGAACATCAGCATCAGCATTTTTAATGTATTTTTTTAAATCTGACATATCCAAAACACCTTCAACAGCACCAGTAGATGGGTTTACGACTGCAATAGCATCTTTCTGCCAAACATTCGCGTAAATTTTTCCGTTAATCCATTCCAGTTCATTGATACTAGGAATCTTTGAGTCACCGGAATACACATTTACATAATCAATCATTTTTTGGGTTTCAGGATCCATTCTCCATATCTTCTCGGTTTTGTCGGTTTGGTAGATATATTTCCCGTCGTTTGTCATTCCCCAACCTTCAATGTCTTTGTCAAATTGAAAAGTCTTAATTTTTTTAAAAGTTTTTAAATCATATATAAATCCAACTTTTGTTTGATAGGTTAATTGGTATATTTTGTTGTTTAGCATCGTTATTCCTTCTCCAAAATATTGAGGATCTAGATTTATTTGGTTGTAAACTTTTCCTGTTTTATAATCATATTTTCTTAAATATGATTTTCTGCCTTCTGGATTTCCGGTGCTTTCGTATAAAGTGTCATTAATAAATTCTAAACCTTCCGTAAATGACATTGTATCGTGAGGATATTTGTTTATAATTTTATATTTTAATGCTTTAGGCTGTACATTCGAAACCAATTCAATTCTTTTCGTAGCTTCTGAATTTTCTCCGTCAAAATAAACTACCGCTTTTAGGTTTTGATAGCCTAATCGTTGGTTTTTTAATTCGAAAGAAAGTTTTTCAAGTCCTTTTTTGGAACCAATTTTAATGTCGTTATTGAAGTAAACAACACTATCAACGGTTTTAGAATTGGTGTTTAAAATACCCAATTCTAAAGCATCTTGTGATTGATATTGTTCCTTAAATTTCGAATCATCGAAAGTAAATAAAGAATTTTCACCTTTTTTTGCACCTCCGCAATTAGCCAAAGTGATTCCTAATAAAATGATAAATAGGAAGTTATAATTTTTCATAAATTAAAATTTTGATGATGCAATATACAACGATATTTTATAGGTGCAAAGCCCTTGTAAAAATATAAAATAGATTGTATATTTGCACCGGCAAGTCCTACACGACCAGCTCCTGCAAAATCCCCCAGGATGGGAACATAGCAAGGGTAAGTGGTTGAGCGGTGCGATGTAGGTCGCTTGCCATTTTTTATCATTGCGAGGTACGAAGCAATCTTTTATATATTTTATCACGCTTTTTGGCGTGATTTTTTTATTTTTACCCAATACTAAATTCATAAATCATCACCCTGAGCGTGTCATCTCGAGCGCAGTCGAGAGACCAAGGGCTAAATTCTAAACTCTAAAATGAGCAAAGTAGTTCTAATCACAGGCGGTTCTTCGGGAATAGGAAAATCCATTGGCGAATTTTTGCACCATAAAGGCTTTGTAGTTTATGGAACCAGCAGGAATCCGGAACGAGTTTTGAACTCGGTTTTTCCATTGGTAACTTTAGATGTTCGAAATGCCGATTCAATAAATGTGGCTGTGGCCAAAATCATTGCTATTTCAGGGCGTTTGGATATTGTCATTAACAATGCTGGTGTTGGAATTACGGGTCCTTTGGAAGAAATTCCAACAGCCGAAATCAGAAATAATTTCGAAACCAATTTTTTTGGGCCGATAGAAGTGATGAAAGCGGTCTTGCCACAAATGCGTTCCCAAAAATCTGGTTTAATTATCAACATAACTTCCATTGCAGGTTATATGGGTTTGCCGTATCGAAGCGTTTACTCAGCTTCAAAAGGAGCTTTGGAATTAATAACTGAAGCCTTGCGAATGGAAGTGAAATCTTTTGGAATCCAAATTACAAATGTAGCTCCAGGTGATTTTGCCACCAATATTGCTTCGGGACGTTTTCACGCACCATTGATCAAGGATTCAGCTTATGAAATTCCATACGGAAATACACTTAAAATGATGGATGAACACGTGGATAGCGGTAGTAATCCCAATGAAATGGCGGAAGCGGTTTATAAAATTATCGAAAATCCAAACCCTAAAATTCATTATAAAGTAGGTGTTTTTATGCAGAAATTCTCGATAGTTTTAAAGAGAATTTTACCGGATAAAGTATATGAAAAAATGCTAATGAATCATTATAAATTGTAATTTTGCACGAATTCTGCGTGAGGGATTGCAGTGAAAATCCCACGTCATTGCGAGGCAAGAAGCAATCTCGTGGATTGTAGCGTAAAGCCCGACCCTTGGGTCACGCCCAAAAATAAATAAACACACAATTAAATTAATATATATGAAATTTTTTATCGACACAGCGAATTTAGCTCAAATTAAGGAAGCACAGGCATTAGGCGTTTTAGATGGCGTAACTACCAATCCATCATTGATGGCAAAGGAAGGAATTACCGGGAAAAACAACATTTTGAAACATTATGTTGACATTTGTAATAGTGTGGATGGCGATGTAAGTGCCGAAGTAAATGCGCTGGACTTTGACGGAATGGTGAGAGAAGGAGAAGAATTAGCTGATTTGCACGAGCAAATTGTAGTAAAATTGCCAATGACAAAAGAAGGTATTATGGCGGCAAAATACTTTTCGGATAAAGGAATTAAAACAAATGTAACTTTAGTGTTTTCAGCAGGTCAGGCTTTATTAGCTGCCAAAGCCGGTGCAACATATGTTTCTCCATTTATAGGTCGTTTAGACGATGTATCGACTGACGGTTTGGCTCTAATTGAAGAAATCAGATTAATCTATGACAATTATGGTTACGAAACGCAAATTCTTGCAGCTTCAGTTCGTCACACTATGCATATTGTGAACTGTGCTAAAATTGGTGCAGATGTTATGACAGGACCACTTTCTGCAATCTACGGATTGTTGAAACACCCATTGACTGATATTGGTTTGGCTCAATTTGTGGCTGATTTCGAAAAAGGAAATAAATAAAAACTGTTAACGAATCGGGTGATGTGGCAAGTTTTGTTTGGATTGTTCTGTAAAATTACCAACTTTAACCAAAGGATTATAAAAAGAACTTATATAATATAGTGATGCAGAATAATTACAATATATTCTGATTTGAAGATTTTAATTGGATAATTTTGACAGATATATAAACCTACTAAATATAGAATTTAGTGGGTTTTTTTATTCCTTTTTATGAGGTTCGGAGGATAGTTTAAATACGATTTTGATGATTACCCAAATTTATCTCTTTTTTTACTTTATGATTTTGGCTAAATATGACATTTATCATTTTTATTGTAATTTATCACCACTATCTTTGAGAATAATAAAATTATGATAGAGTAATCATATATAAATTTATTGATATGGCAAAAGTTAAAGGGGCTATAGTTGTAGATACTCAAATATGCAAAGGCTGCGAAGTTTGCATTCCTGTTTGTCAGGAAAAGGTGATTGCTATGTCAAGTGAAGTCAACAGAAAAGGCTATCACTATGCTTATATGCAAAATCCTGAAGCTTGTAATGGCTGCACAAATTGTGGTATTGTATGTCCTGACAGAGCAATCACAGTGTATAGAGTAAAAGTTTCAACTTAACCATTAAACCATTAGTATAATGTCAGAATTAAAATTAATGAAGGGAAATGAAGCATTAGCTGAAGCGGCAATAAGAGCCGGAGTTGATGCTTATTTTGGTTATCCAATTACGCCACAAACTGAAATTATTGAATATTTAATGAACGAACGTCCTGAAAAAAGAACGGGAATGGTTGTTTTACAGGCAGAAAGCGAAATAGCAGCAATAAACATGGTTTATGGTGCCGCAAGTACAGGTAAAAAAGCACTGACTTCTTCTTCAAGTCCCGGTATTTCATTAAAACTTGAAGGAATTTCTTATTTGGCTGGAGCCGAATTGCCTGCTGTGATTGTAAATGTAGTACGTGGTGGTCCTGGTTTAGGAACAATACAACCTTCGCAAGCCGACTATTTTCAGTCTGTAAAAGGTGGTGGACACGGTGATTATAAACTCTATGTTTTAGCACCGGCATCTGTTCAGGAAATGGCTGATTTTGTTGAAGATGCTTTCGATATTGCCTTTAAATATCGTGCTCCTGTATTGATACTTTCCGATGGATTAATTGGTCAAATGATGGAAAAAGTGATTCTCAAAGATCAGAAACCACGAATGACTGATGAGGAGTTAATCGAAAAATATGGAGATTGGGCAGTGACTGGTAAGAAAGGAAGGGAACGAAACATTATTACTTCTCTCGATTTACAATCCGAAAAAATGGAAGCCAGAGTGCATAGATTGCAAAAAAAATATGCACAAATGGAAAAAGAAGACTTGCGTTTTGAGAAAATTAACTGCGAAGATGCCGAATATCTGATAGTAGCTTATGGTTCAAGTGCAAGAATTTCTCAAAAAGCAGTTGAATTGGCTAGAGCCAAAGGAATAAAAGTGGGTTTATTGCGACCAATAACACTGTTTCCTTTTCCAAAAAAAGAATTATTCGAATTAGCCGATCAGGTCAATGGAATTTTAAGTGTGGAATTGAATGCAGGTCAAATGGTAGAAGATGTCAGACTTTCTGTTGAACACAAAGTGCCGGTAGAGCATTTTGGAAGAACGGGAGGAATTATTCACACTCCGGAAGAAATTTTAGAAGCTTTAGAACAAAAAATCATCAATAATGGAAGCATTAGACATCATAAAACCAGAGAATCAAGTATTCTGTAAATCACAATTAATGACGGATACGCCCTTGTCGTATTGTCCGGGTTGTGGTCACGGTACTGCCAATAATTTAATTATGGAAGTCATTGATGAAATGGGAATTTCAGAAGATACTATTGGTGTTGCTCCTGTGGGATGTTCTGTATTAGCTTATGATTTTATGAATATCGATATGACCCAAGCCGCTCACGGTCGTGCTCCAGCAGTTGCAACTGCCATTGTGAGAACCTGGCCAGATAAATATGTGTTCACCTATCAGGGAGATGGAGATTTAGCGGCTATTGGAACTGCCGAAACCATTCACGCTTGTAACCGAGGGGAAAATATGGTCATCTTTTTTGTCAATAATGGTATATATGGAATGACAGGCGGACAAATGGCACCAACAACCTTAGAAGGAATGAAATCATCAACTTCTCCTTATGGCAGAGAAATCGATACCATGGGTTCACCATTAAAAATTACAGAATTAATCGCGAATCTTCCCGGAGTTTATTCGGTAAGTCGACATGCGATTCATACCCATAAACATGCTCGAAAAACCAAAATTGCGATTAGACAGGCATTTGAAAATACACGATTAAAAAGAGGACTTTCATTTATTGAAATCCTTTCCAACTGTAATTCGGGCTGGAAAATGACTCCTAATGATGCCAACATTTGGATGGAAGAAAATATGTTTCCTTACTTTCCTCTTGGGGATATAAAAGTGGAGGGTAAATTAAAACTATAGACTAATGACCGAAGAAATTATTATAGCAGGTTTTGGTGGGCAAGGAGTGCTCTCAATGGGAAAAATATTAGCCTATTCCGGAATAATGCAAGATCAGGAAGTGAGTTGGATGCCTTCTTACGGACCCGAAATGCGCGGTGGCACTGCAAACGTTACTGTAATTTTAAGTGATGAAAGAATTAGTTCACCCTACTTAAAAATTGTGGATACTGCAATTATTTTAAACCAACAATCGATGGATAAATTTGAGGAATCTGTAAAACCGGGAGGTATTTTAATTTATGACCCTAACGGAATCACCTCTCATCCCACAAGAAAAGACATCGATATTTTCCAGATTGAAGGCACTAAATTAGCTGCCGAAATGGGTAATAAGAAAATATTTAATATGGTAATTTTAGGAGGATTTTTAAAAGAAAAACCGGTTGTGAAATTAGAAAATGTAATTGAAGGCCTGAAAAAATCCATCTCAGAACGCAACCATCACTTAATTCCTTTAAATCTGGAAGCGATTACAATGGGAATGAAAAGTATTGTCCCTTATAAAGTAGAAGAACCTATTTTCCAGAATTAAGTTTTAATAAGAATCAAATTTGAATTAGTAACCGCTTGATTTTTTTAACAGACCTATGAGTTTTTTAAAATCTCATAGGTCTTACTATTTATAGACTTGCGTTTATTCGTATTCATCCAAAATATCTTTTACACTATCTAGTGTAACTCGCCCATACACTTTGTCGCCAACTAATGCTACTGGTGCCAATCCGCAAGCCCCAATGCATCTCAAACTGCTTAAAGAAAATTTTTCGTCAGGGCTCGTTTCCCCGAGATTAATAGCCAAAATACTTCTAAATTCATTTATTATCTTGTCGGCACCTCTTACATAACAAGCAGTTCCTTTGCATACATTAATAGGATGTTCTCCTTTTGGAGTCATATTAAAAAAGGAGTAGAAAGAAACGACTCCATATACTTGTGCCAAAGAAGTGTTGAGGTTTTCTGCAATTATTCCCTGTACCTCTTCCGGTAAATACCCAAAGGTGCTCTGAGTTTTGTGGAGTACGTTGATCAATTCTCCTTTATCATGATTGTATTCCTTGCAGATTTCTTTTATTTTGGAAACCTTATTTTCGCATATTGTCATCATTGCTATTATGTTTTAATTATTGAATAATAAATTAATCTTTAACCCGTTGGGTGTAATTCAATTTATATTTTTTTAAACGCATAGAAACATAGTTTTTTATTTTTTTTTAAGACGTTTCACCTTTTGATAGTGAATCATAGCTATGAGAACCCAAGACCCGAGCGATAGCGAACATGCGAAGCAATTGGTCTATCAAACTCTTTTTACTATGACTCTATGTGTTATAATTTTTATATTTCGTTAATAATTGAGTATTTTATTAATTGCACCCAACGGGTTAATCTTTAGTGATTTCTATATGGCTACTTCGGTCAAAATAATGAGTGTGCAACAATTGATGTGCTTTTTCACTCATTGGTTTTTCTAAAAACTCGGCGTATAATTTTTGAATGGATGGATTTTCGTGAGATTTCCGAATGACTTTTGCTTTATCTGCTGAGTACAATGCTTTTTGTCTTGCCAATAAAATATTGGAATCTCCGTGATGCAAAGGTTGGCCTCCGCCACCAATACATCCGCCGGGACAGGCCATAATTTCAATGGCATGGTATTGTGACTTTCCTTCTCTGATTTCCTGAAGTAGTTTACGGGCATTTCCCAATCCGTGAGCTATACCAATCTTGATTGGAGTCCCATTAAAATCAATGGTCGATTCTCTGATCCATTCCATTCCTCTTAGTTGTTTGAAATCGACTTTGTGAAGTTTTTGTTTAGTAAAGGTCTCATAAGCGGTTCTTACAGCAGCTTCAATTACACCTCCAGTTGTACCAAAAATAACTCCTGCACCAGAGGATTCTCCCATGGGATGATCGAATTCAACAGGCGTTAGACTATCAAAATCAATGCTGGCTTGTTTGATTAATCGGGCTAATTCTCTAGTTGATAAAACGTAATCAACATCGGGATTTCCATTGGTTTTAAACTCATCCCGACTACATTCGTATTTTTTTGCTAAGCAAGGCATGATAGAAACTACAACTAAATTTTCCCGTTTGACACTAATTTTATCGGCAAAATAAGTTTTGGCAATAGCACCAAACATTTGTTGTGGGGAGCGAGCAGTTGATGGAATATCTTTCATATCGGGAAATTGATGCTCAAAGAAATTAACCCAAGCAGGACAGCAACTAGTCAGTAACGGCAATTTTACAGTAGTGTCCCCATTGATGTATCTTGTTAATCTATCAAGCAGTTCTGCAGATTCTTCCATAATAGTTAAGTCGGCAGCAAAATCGGTGTCAAAAACATAATCAAATCCCATATCTTTTAAAGCTGCAGTCATTTTCCCAGTAACGATTGTACCCGGTTCATATCCAAATTCCTCGCCTAAGGCAACTCTGACAGCGGGTGCAGTTTGCACAATCACTGTTTTGGTCGGATCTGCCAATGCTCTGATTACATAATTAGTATGATCGACTTCGGTCAAAGCTGCCGTAGGACAAACCGCAACACATTGACCACAATAGGTACAAACACTGTCTTCTAAATTCATTTGAAAAGCAGGAGCAACAACAGACATAAATCCTCTGTTAATAGCTGATAATGCGCCAACAGTTTGAACCTCATTGCACATCGTCAAGCATCTTCGGCATCCGATGCATTTGTCCATATCTCTTTTGATGGCAGGTGAAGTATCTTTGATATAATGCGATTGTTCTCCTTTGTAATGAATCTCCCGAATACCCATTTTTTGAGCCATACTTTGTAAGTCACAATCTCCATTTTTGGCACAAATCAAGCAATCCGTAGGATGATCGCTCAGGATAAGTTCGAGTATGGTTTTTCTGCTGTTCAATACTCTAATAGTTTGGTTTTTTATTTCCATTCCGGGCAGACATTCTGTTGCACAGGCTGGCACTAAATTTTTGCGTCCAACGACTTCTACGACGCAAATACGGCAGCCAGAAGGGTTGTGGGTAGTGTTTAAATCGTGTAAATGCATATGACACAAGGTTGGAATATTAATCCCCACACTTTTGGCAGCATCCAATATTGTGGTGCCTTTTTCAACCTGAAAATTCTTATTGTCGATTTTTATGCTAATAGTATCCATAAATTTTTAGTATAGAATTAATTTAAATACACCGCGTGAAACTTGCATTTTTCCATACAGATTCCACATTTAGTACAAAGTTCCTGATTGATAACATGTAATTTCTTTTTCTCACCTGATATTGCACCTACAGGACATTTTCTTAAACACACTAGACATCCAATGCAATTTTCTTCGCTAATATAATATCTCATAAAAGATTTGCATTGACCACTAGGACAACGATGTTCAGCAACGTGAGCGTAATATTCGTCATAAAAATTATTCATTGTAGAAAGAATTGGATTTGGTGAAGTTTGCCCCAATCCGCACAAAGAAGTGTCTTTGACCACAACGCTTAAATTGCGAAGCAAATCCAAATCGTCTAATGTGCCTTTCCCATCGCACAATTTTTCAAGCATTTCGTGCAATCGTTTATTCCCTATTCGGCAAGGAGCACATTTGCCACAGGATTCTTCCACAATAAATTCTAGATAAAATCGAGCCATAGAAACCATACAATCGTCTTCGTCCATAACAATCATACCACCGGATCCCATCATTGAACCCGCTGCTGTAAGAGAATCAAAATCAATGGGTAAATCCAAGTGTTTTTCAGTCAAACATCCGCCAGAAGGACCTCCAGTTTGGGCGGCTTTGAATTTTTTTCCGTCAACAATTCCGCCTCCAATGTCATAGATAATTTCTCTCAAAGTGATTCCCATTGGCACTTCAATAAGTCCCACATTGTTGATTTTTCCGGCTAAAGCAAAGACTTTTGTTCCCTTAGATTTTTCTGTTCCAATATTTGCATACCATTCTGCTCCTTTGTTGATAATAGCGGGAATATTAGCAAAAGTTTCTACATTATTAACGTTGGTTGGTTTTTTTAAATAGCCTGAAACACTAGGAAACGGAGGTTTTAACGTAGGTTCACCGCGAAGTCCCTCCATAGAATGGATCAAGGCTGTTTCTTCACCGCACACAAATGCTCCCGCACCATATTTGATGTCTATGGTGAATTCAAAATTGGTTCCAAAGATATTTGTACCTAACAAACCATATTCTTTGGCTTGGTTTAAAGCTATTTTTAATCTTTTAATAGCCAATGGATATTCGGCTCTTACATATATTATTCCTTTGTTGGCACCAATGCAATAGCCACAAATCGCCATCGCTTCAATAACAGAATGTGGGTCGCCTTCTAGTATAGAACGATCCATAAAAGCTCCCGGGTCGCCTTCATCGGCATTGCAAACCACATATTTTTGGTCGGCGACACTTTTACTGGTAATTTCCCATTTTAAACCTGTGGGAAAACCACCACCCCCACGACCTCTTAGGCCACTTTTTATGATTTCTCGGGTAACTTCTTGTGGCGTATATTCTGTTACACATTTTGCTAAAGCATCGTATCCGTCTTTTTCTATATAATCATTGATTTCTTCAGGATCGATAAGACCACAATTGCGGAGTGCGATTCGATATTGTTTTTTGGGAGCAACACCATTTTCGTTTTCTGTATCGAAAACCAATCTTCCTACAATTCTATCATTCAACAAATGTTCAATAATGATATCGTCTATATCTGCTTTTGTAACTTTTGAATACTCCACATTATCTGGATAAACAATGATATTGGGACCTATGGAACATCTGTTAGAGCAAACCGAATGTACTACCTTAATTTCGTCCTCGAGATGGTATTCTTTTAATTTGAAATTGATGAAAGATAATAAATCAAAATCAGATGCTTGCTGGCATGAACTGCCATTACATACTAGTAAATTTTTTCTGTACCTATTACTCATTTTAAAACTATTTTGAGTTCGTATTATGTTGTTGGATTCAAATTATTAAGTGGCTGTTTCATAATTAATGGGGATAATTCCATCAACTAATTCTCCTTTTTTGATGAATTTTTCAATGATTTCATCGGCTTTTTTAAGATCTACAAAGCCAAAAACTACTGGCTTTTCATCCTGTATGGTGATTTCCAGAGTAGGTTCGGCATAGCAATACCCCATACATCCGGTTTGTTTGACTTTGGCCACGATGTTTCTTTTGGGTAATTCTTCAATAAAGAAATCCATTATGGCTTTTGCTCCTGAAGCTATGCCACATGTCGCCATAGCCACATTAATTTTAATCAACTTTTTATTGTCATTTTCAGCGATTTGCTTTTGATTGACTTCTTGGATTGAAGTTCTGATTTTCTTCAAATCAGCTACTGATTTTATAGTTTCCATTGTATATCATTTACAGTTTATGGATTAATTTTGAATTGGTAAAATGTCTTGAATCTCCCCATTCATTATAGCCAATATGGCTTCCAATCATACTCATTCTTGCATCGATGCAGCTGTTACAATCTGTAGCATTTTCATCAGTACAGGGTTTATCCTCATAGAGTTTGTAATTATTGCGAAAATTCCCCGGGGTCATATTGGGCATAAGGATATTGGCTCCGTATCGAATAGCTTTTTCACGCCCCATTTTATCGATAGCCTGCAAAGCTGTAGCGGCAACAATGTTGATGTCTTTCATTAATATTCGCAAAGTGGCAATCATTTTGAAAGTCAAATCCAAACGTTCCTGACGGGGTTTCAAAAAGTGATGCGCTTCAAATAAAGGAGTGTCTTGATGCTCAATATAAGGTCCCATTCCCACCATATCCACATCCATAGCTTTTAAAAACAACAAATCGTCAGCCAAATTTTCTATCGTTTGATGAGGTAAACCTATCATAACGCCGGTTCCCAACTGGAAGCCTGCTTTTCGAATATTATGCAAGGCTTCTATGCGTTTATCAAAATCATGCAAGGGATTGTTGGGGTGAATTTTAGAATAAAGTTCTCTGTTTGAGGTTTCAATTCGCAATAAATAGCGATGTGCGCCTGCATTAAACCATTCTTTATAAGTTGCAAGTGATTGTTCGCCTAATGAGAGGGTAATTCCCAATTTTCCATCGCTTAGGTTCTTTATTTCTTTGAGTAAGCGGGTGATTTTTGAAATAAAAAGTTGGTCAGTTCGTTCTCCGGCCTGTATGGCTATACTGCCGTAATTATTATCCAAAGCATAAAGTGCACATTGGATAACGTCCTCATCGGAAAGAGTATAGCGTTGCGTATTTTTATTTGATTTTCGGATGCCACAATACAAACAGTCTTTGACACAAACATTAGAATATTCAATCAAACCCCTTAAATGTACTTTGTTTCCAATATGGTAATCCGAGATGGCTCTTGATTTTTGGTACAACAAGGTTTGGTCATCACCTGCAGCATTAAGCATCACGATGAGGTCTCTTTTATCAAAAGTATCTTGGTTTACTATTTTTGAAAAAGCATTCAATGGTTTGAATTTATTCGTTCAATATTCTATTTTCTATTTTCTTTCTTCTTTTAAAAAAGGTTCCACAACTCGGTCTAAAATTCCATTCATATAGGCTATGGCTAATCCGTAATTGGTCACCGGAATTCCGGCTTCTAATGCAGGTTTTAATCTGTTGATTAATTGTTTTCGGGTAATCATACAACCGCCACATTGGACAACTAATTGATAGTCAGTAACTGGTCTTTGTATTGCTGACAATCCGGCTGCAACATCAAATTCCAATGTTTTACCGCTGAATTTTCTAATCCAATTGGGAATTTTAAATCGTCCAATATCTTCGCAACTGACCTGATGAACACAGGATTCTAAAATCAAAATTCTATCTCCATTTTCCAATTCCGAAAGTTTATGGGCACCATTTACATATTCCTCGAAGGGGCCACGCATATGAGCATAGACAATACTGAAACTGGTCAACGGAATTTCTTTTGGAATGATTTTATTGACATATTCAAATGCTTGACTGTCAGTAATTACAAGGTCTGGTCGGAGTGAAGTTTTTTCGAAAAAAGCTTCCACTTCTGTTTCTCTGAGTACGATGTTTACTGCATTATTATCCAATACATCTCGAATAGCCATAGCCTGTGGCAGAATCATTCTGCCATCTGGAGCTTCTGAATCTACTGGGGTGATGAGCATAACGATGGAATCTTTTTGGATAATATCACCCAATAAAGTATTCTTTTGATAAGAAGTTTCAGGAATTGTAATTTTTAATAATTCAATGACTTCGCCAATATTTTGAGACTTTTTAATGCTGCAAATTTCAATAGGTGCTTTGGAAGAAAGTTGGATTTGCAAAACCGTTTCATCCCTCATTTTTTCTAGGTCTTCCTTATTGTGAACGATGAGATATTCAATTTCATAGCGGTTGAATTCCTCGATTAATTTTTGTTCAAACGAACCAAACACATTTTCGGAAATCAATAATATCGCCGCGTCAATATGTTCAAGTGTTTGAATGGTTTTTTGAATTCTTTTCTCCCCTAAATCTCCAAAATCGTCAATTCCTGCAGTGTCAACAAGTATTGCTGGACCAATTCCAAAAATTTCAATGGATTTTTTTACGGGATCTGTGGTGGTTCCGGCTATTTCAGAAACGATGGCAACATCAATTCCTGTGAGTGCGTTGATAAAGGAACTTTTCCCGACGTTGCGACGTCCGTAGATTCCAATGTGCGGTTTATTGTCTTTCCCTGTATTCATTTCTCAGGTTATATTTCTTTCTTTAGTAAATTAAATCCCGTTCTCCGGCTTTAACTCTTTCAATTCTGTGTAGCAGCGATTTTTTTAGTTTTTTGTTTTCGGTTTCATCAATAGTTTTCTGAATCAAGTTCCAACCTTTTTCGGCAGTAGCTTCATCTGCATAATCTATCAAATATTCAGCTAAGGTCAATGTAGCATTAGGCGTACAGCACTTTTTGATAAATCCGGGAACTGAAAACTCCATAAAGTGTTCTCCTGTTCGACCTAATCGATAACAAGCAGTACAAAATGAAGGAATCATTTCTTTATCCAATAATTCATTGACAATTTCATTCAAAGAGCGCTCGTCGTTGACTTTAAACTGACCTTTGTTGAGGTTTTGTGCCGTGTTAAGCGTTTTCGAATAGGCTCCTAATTCTATTTTGGTTCCTCCATCGATTTGTGAAACACCATATTGAATAATTTCATCTCGAAGTTCAGCAGGTTCTCTGGCGGTAAGAATCATTCCAGTATAGGGAACGGCCAACCTTAAAATGGCAATGAGTTTTGCGAAATCTTCATCAGAAACCAAATAGTTAGTATTGGCTTCAAAACCAGATGCTTCTTTAATTCTTGGAAATGAAATGGTATGTGGACCCACATTATAGCATGCTTCTAAGTGATTTGTATGACGAACCAAAGCTAAAACTTCGTATCTCCAGTCATACAAACCAAACAAAACGCCAATTCCCACATCGTCGATTCCGGCTTCCTGAGCTCGGTCTAATGAAGTCAATCGGTTCTCAAAGTTGGCTTTTTTTCCTCCTAAATGATATGCTGTATAGGCTTCTGGATGATAGGTTTCCTGAAATATTTGGAAAGTTCCTATTCCGGCCTCTTTTACAGTTTTGAATCCTTCAATATCCATTGGCGCAGCATTAATGTTGACTCTGCGAATTTCTCCATTTCCTTTTTTTACGCTATAAGCCAATTTTACGGTATGGGCAATATACTCAGGACTGTAGTCTTTATGTTCACCATATACCAAAACTAGTCTTTTTTGACCATTGTCCTCCAAAGCCTCTATTTCATTGATGATTTCCTGATCGTCAAGCGTTTTGCGTTCAGCCTCTTTGTTGGATGTCCTGAAACCACAATAGGAACAATTGTTCTGGCATTTATTGCCAATATACAAAGGGGCAAACAATACAATTCTGTTGCCGTAAATATTTTTTTTCAAGGTTTTAGCACCTTCTTTTATTGCCAGAACTGAAGCAGCATCGGTTGCATTAACCAAAACTGCAACTTCAGCTAAATTCAGTCTTTGTTTGGATAAAGATTTTGCAATTACCTTTTCAACGGCTGTTATGGATGATGTAGTATCATTCAATAGATCCCAAATTTCATTTGCATCAATAAAAGGCCGCATCGAAAGGTCCGGCAATGAATATTTTTGTGGTGAAAACTGCATTAATTTTAGTGTCAATGATTTTGTTTCTGATTATTGAATTCGTAAAATTTAAAAAAGGATTTATTGCATTTTACGGAATTAATAATATACGTTCTAAATATTGATAAAAGTACAAAAAATTAATAAAATATTATGTTAATAAAAACATAAAAAAAGAATCAGAAATTAGGGAAAAGGAATAATATATCATTGAAAGAGATGTTAAAAATGGAGAGGATTAATCCCTTTAAATAGAACTCTGGGAAATCACAATCAAAACAACCGCCACCAAGGCTAAAAAAAGTCCCACAAAATTCTTTTGGTTCAGTTTCTCTTTAAAAAGAAAGAGCCCTACAAGACTGCCAATAAGTATAACGCCCAGATTCATTCCGGCAAAAACCGTCGAAGGATTGTCTGCAAAAGCTTGATGTGCTTTCAGGTAGAAAAAAATGTTTCCAAAGTTGAAAATTCCTACCAACCCCCCAAGAATAAGGTTTCTAGGGTTTATTTTTACTTTTTTGAAGAGGACTTCATACACTACGACCGCCATTGTCAGCAGAAATGCTATTCCAAAAATCAAAAATAAAGAAGTAGTATAAGGCAGCGCTGTATAAGCGGCGATTTGTTTGAAAAGGATATCTATTACACCAAAGCCAATAAGCACAGCTGCCGGATAACCCCATTTATTTTCTGTGTTATCAGAGGGCTTGGTGAGTAGGAGCAACAAGGCCGGAATGGCAATCACAAAAGCGCCGATTTTAAGCAGATTGAATTCTTCCCTGAAGAGCAACCAAGCGGCCAAAACGGGAATAAAAAGCGATAGACGTTGGGCAGCATCGGTTTTTACGATACCCATATGTTTGATGGATACAGCCAGCAAAAGAAAGATAGTGGGAAGCAAAAGGCCAAGAATAACATAAATTCCCCAAGGGGCTGCCATACCTACCGATTTAAGTTCTGGCCTGAAGAAAAGAGAACAAAGCAAAAGAGCAAACACATAATTTGAAGCGATGATTTGTGTATTGTTGCTGTTAGTTCCTCGGGAGGTCTTAAATAATACACCAACAGTAACGCTGCACAGAATACTTAAAATTAAAAAGAGCATAGGCTTACATTTAGCGCGTAAAATTACTATTTATATGTTTTGTGGAGGACTTTTTCAGGGCAATGATAAAGTGGCGATGACCAATTGATACGATGAAAATTAATATGTAAAAGGTAAAACCTACTGTATTTTCTCCAATTCTAATCGAAGCTGATCGGATTCATTTTTCAATTTCACCATTTCAATTTTAAAGGAATCAATATTCTTTTGCAACAAATTAATTTGCTCCTTTTTTTCGGCGGCAGTTCTCAACAACTTAAAACCAGAAACATTATTTAATTTTTTTTCTGATTCCTTTAATTGAGTTTGATAATCAGTGATGGCTTTTTGAATAACCAAAAGCCTGTTATTATCGGCATTTTTTTTCTCTTTCGACATTCTTTCTGCAGCTGCCAGCTCTTCTTGGGCCGCGAGGACTTTTTGGTCGGCTATTTCTTTTTGTTTCAACTCATATTGATAATTTTCAACTTCGGTTTTATGATTTTTAAGTTTTAATTCCTGGCTTCTTTTTTCTTGTATGGTATTTAAAACGCTAATGCCAATTAGTATAACCAAGACACCAAGAATCGTAAAAAAGGTAGTCTTAGACAACCCGATAATTTTTCGAGACGCCTTATTTTGTGATGCTTTTGGAGTTGGCGAAGGTGTTGTGAAGGATGAAATAGGAGGAGGTATAACAGCGAAAACGCTGCTCAATTCGGGGATTTCCCCGGCATATTTCCAGTTTTCCATACCTTCAAACCAAACAGGAGTTGTCTTAGTGATGCTCTTGGTTTTCAATTCGTCCAAATCAAATGGTCCACTGTTTTCAGTTCCGTTGTGTAGGAAGTATTTCTTCATAAAAGATTAAACTTTAATGCTATTAAATGGGACATTTCCTTATTTAGGATTGTATCGTCCAAAGCTACAATCATTTTTTGAAAAGGCAAAATATCTTCTTAACGCAATGCAATCTTTTCATAATTGAAAGTCATTTTTAACACTATTTACGGATTGGTTTTAGGGTGAGAAATTCCAAAATCATTTTTGCGAAAAAGTCGAATTCGAATTTAAATCACTTATATTTACTTCAGTCTAGGTTTGAGTAAAAACCGTTTGGTATTAAGCAAAATGATAAAGACAAGTAAACAAGCAGAACAACAATATGAAAAAAAGAACAATAGGAATTATGGGTGCCATGCCCGAAGAAATTGAAGGTGTAGTGGCTTTACTAACAAAAAGCACAAAATCATCAATGGGCAAACGAACCTACTTTTCTGGTCAAATAAATGGGATTGACGCAGTAGTAGTATTTTCAAGATGGGGCAAAGTGGCTGCTGCTACTACTGCCACCACTTTGATTCACGAATTTAAAATTACCGAGTTGCTGTTTACAGGAGTAGCCGGAGCAATAAATTCCGACTTAAAAATAGGCGACATCGTGTTGGGCAAAAGACTCATTCAACACGATATGGATGCACGACCATTAATAAAACAATATGAAATACCATTGCTCTCCCAAACTTATTTTGAAAGTGATGCAAACCATTTAGCCCTTGCCTCAAAAGCAATATCCAAGGTAATTGAAAATAAAGGATTGCATGCCATAATTGGAGACAAAGAGTTAATGGAGTTCAATATTTCGCAGCCCAAGTTGTTTATTGGTGATATTGCAAGTGGAGACCAGTTTTTCTCCAGCAATGAACAAAAACAAGCCTTGAATTCCCAATTGCCAAATATTCTATGTGTAGAAATGGAAGGGGCAGCGGTAGCACAGGTTTGTTATGAATATGAAATTCCTTTCAGTATTATACGCACCATTTCGGATACAGCAGATGATAATTCACACATTGATTTCCCCTCCTTTATCAAAAAGATTTCTAGTAAATACGCTGCCGAAATAATTAAAAATAGATACAAACAATTGTAAAAAATAGAATAGCAGATGGGCTTATTTTTGTCTAATAGCGCTCCATTCTTGTAATTTCATTTCAAAAGATTTTCCGGCGTGGGCAGGACTAGTAGAAGGCAAAGTTACTAAATGATAATTATTGCCAACGGTTACAGAGTGCTTAAAATAAGCAGCTGCTTTTTGTCCGTTAAAATAAATATGATGGATATGGGGATGTGCGTTTAAAAACGTATTAAAATCATTGGGTATTTCTTGTTCAATGGCACTGTCTAAACTTCCTTCTCTTACACAAGCTTGTAAAACATCCCACAAAGCAATATGATTTTGCAATAAAACACTTTTTTTGGTTTCGTAGTCAGTAGAAAAAGGAGTGTCAAAAATAGTAAAGAGCAACTTCCAAAAAGTATTTCTTGGGTTTCCATAATATTGACTTAATGCTAAGGATTGTTCACTGGGCATCGTCCCTAGAATCAAAACAGTGGCATTTGGATTGGAAATGGGAGGAAAAGAATATTTTTTCATAAAACGCATTCTAGTATTAATTCAAATAGAGTTCTAAAATAATTTTTTTGAAACACTAAATCAATTGAATTAAAGGCTATTTTTTCGCTAAAATTGCTTTAGTGACCTCATCTACTTTTTTTATTAATAGGGGGAAAGCAGGCTCAGGCATGTTGCCGTGATTGAAACCTTGTAGTTCGTAAAGTGAAGTATGGGTATTTCCCGTTAATTGCATCATCCGATTGAGATACGCATTTTCTTCATAGCGACCCAGAAGTTCCATTTCACGATCACCGGTAATCAATAATAGAGGAGGTGCGTCAGCACGAACAAAGTAAAGAGGAGCATATTCGTCAATAATTGGCTGAGTGCCCGGAATCCCTCTTTCTTTACGAATAGTAAAATGAGTGATGGCCTGTCCGCTAAAAGGAATTAGGGCTGCAATGCGGTTGGCATCAATATCATATTTTTTTAAATATTTTTTATCAAGAGTAATCATCAAACCCAGATAACCGCCTGCTGAATGCCCCGAAATAAAAATAAGATCAGGATTGCCTCCATAGAGGCTGATATTTTGAAACGCCCAGGCTACAGCCGCTGCCGCATCTTCAATATATTTAGGTGCCGTCACTTTTGGCGAAAGCCGGTACCCAACGCCTATGACTGCATACCCTTTATCTAATAATGCTTTGGGGATTTCTTTGCTTCCTCCAGTCAGACCTCCACCGTGAAACCATACAATGGTGGCATAGTTTTTTAATCCTTTCGGATAATAAATATCTAAGGTGCATTGTGAGGCAAGATAGGCGTCTTGTTGAGAAATGGATTCGGAATAATACGGAATGTTCTTCTCTGTTTCATACTGTTGCTGAGCTTGTACAGATAGAGTGGTGATAAAGAGCAGCAGGAAAACGATATTTTTCATAAGTATATTTTAAAAAATGAAGAGTACCTTACGGTAAATGTGGCTTTTAATATCGCCCTGTCAGACAATTGGTTTCTAGATTAACAAAGTTACGATAATCCTTGATGTGGACAAAATTTAACGAAAGTCATCGCTTTGCTTCTTATTATATGCAGGGTTTCATTGTCAATCCTGCAATACATGGCTTGATGTGTTTTCTTTAGGACAGACATACGTTTTTATTTTCTTATATTTTCTCCAACCACATAAAGTTAGAAACCTTCGTACTAAAATTCCGGAATCAATTTAAGATTTAACTTTTGTCTTTAAAGCCCTTTGCTCGACGTTTTCTTTGCTTTTTTCCAATACTACCCAAAAACCACCAAAACAGTTATTTCTGTATTTTACCACTTATACCGCTATGTTCCGGCTTATTCCCAAAAAGGGCATTTTTTATTTTTTTTGTAAGTAAAAGATTAAAATTCTAGCTTTGATAGAAATCGAACTATGGGTTTTATAATGGTGAAAACGAGAAATAATACCTACTATTTTCTAAAAACCGTATCCAAGATTTTGTAAAAAATTCAACTTGCTAGACTACTAAAAGCCGACGCAGAATATAAAATGAAGTATAAAAACATACGTGAAGAAGCTTTAAAAAATAAAGTGGGTGAAGACTGGTTTAAACATTTTGACACGACTGAAATACTTGGAAATATTGATTTCACTGTTTTTCCAAAACAAGACAACTTATTTGGCAGAACCCCCTTGCTTTGGGCGGAAGCCAAAACAGGAAATTTTGATATTCCTTCGATGTTTGTGCAATTGATTCTAACCATTGGCAAAGCACGCACCTTTGACAAAACCATGCCGCCTGCATTTTTGGGAGCTTTCGATTTTAAAAAAATTGCTTTTGTACCCTACATCAACATTCAAGATATTTTTTATCTGAACGACTTTAATTGGAATGTTACGCCAAGCAACCACGAAACCAAAGAATTTCAACTCATTAAAGTTCGAATTGAAGCCATACTAAAGCAATATACGTATGTGTATGATTATGAAAAGGATGAAAAAGACCTTGCCGTTTTCATAAAAAACAATGTGGCGAAGGCTACAACTACGAGCAAATTAAAGATTGATAAAAATAATTTTATCCCTATTTATTTGCGTTGGCTCGAAATTGTAAAACCAATTATTGATGTTAACTGGGACGACTTAAAGAAGGCAAATATATTTGATAACGACTTTTATCTCGCCGACCTTTTTGTGGATGACCGAGACACCCAAGATATTGAGGATGACCTCACGACTAGAGACAATCTATTTGTGGTATTCCAGAACCAAGGGTATAAAATTGCGAAGGAAAACATCAAGCAAATGTTTGATGCCACCATCAACCTAAAAATTAAAGATACTTACCTGCAATTTTGGAAACGCTACAAGCGACCACCTCTAAAAGAGTTTCAAGAATACATCATTGAACGCAGGGATTTATTGGTACCGCAAGACATTCGAGAACGAAAAGGCGCTTTTTTTACCCCCAGAAAATGGGTAGAACTTTCGCAAAAATACCTTACCGACTACTTGGGCGAAAACTGGCAAGAGGACTATTATATATGGGATTGTGCGGCGGGCACAGGAAATCTTTTGGCGGGTTTAACTAACAAATACAATATATATGCCAGTACTTTAGACCAAGCCGACATCAACGTTGTTCACGAACGCATTGATCACGGAGCCAATCTTCTGAAAAAACATGTTTTTCAGTTTGATTTCTTGAATGACGATTTTACTAAACTGCCCCAAAGTTTGCAAGACATCATCAATGATGAAGAAAAAAGAAAGAAATTAATTATTTATATAAATCCACCGTATGCGGAGGCAGGAACTGGATTAGGAAAAGAGCATAAAAAAGATATTACTCTAAATTTTAAAATTAATGAAACCTTTAAACCATTAATTGGCAATGCTGTTAATGAAATTTTTGCACTATTTATGGGTGTTATTTACAAAAATATACAAGGTTGTGTTTTGGGGCAATTTTCTAAATTAAAATTTGTGAATGGTAGTAATTTCAAAAAGTTTAAAGAATACTTTATGGCAGAATATGAGGGCGGATTCGTTGTACCTGCTAATACATTTGATAATGTAAAAGGACAATTTCCTATCGGATTCACCATTTGGAACACTTTAAAAAAATCTAAAATGGATACTGTGTCAACAGAAATTTTTGATAACAATGGTAATTATTTAGGTGATAAAAATTTCTACGGTAATTTACCGAAAGGAATAAATCAATGGGTTAATAAGTTTCAAGACAATGAAAATTTACAAATTGGATTTTTAGATTGCTCTACCCCTGACTTTCAAAATAAAGATTATGTTTTTTTTGATAATTTGGAAAATGAAAAAAATGACCACAGATTTCATTTGTACGTTACAAAAAGTAATTTATTTGTTGGTTTTATATATTTCTCTGTTCGTCATTGCATTGACGCTACTTGGCTCAACGACCGCGACCAATTTTTATATCCTAATGATAATTGGAAAACCAATACAGAATTTCAAAATGATTGTTTGGCTTTTGCTCTTTTTCATGGTCAAAATAGAGTTACAAGTAGCGAAGGCATCAACCACTGGATTCCCTTTACGGAACAAGAAGTAAATGCCAAAGAAAAATTTGCCAGTAACTTCATGACCCAATTTATCAATGGCAAATTAAAAATAGAACAGCCTGTAGCAAATACATTATTTGATAGCGAAATAGATTGCCGCGTGCTTAGCAATGACAACCGACAGTTTTCAGAAGAAGCGACCACCGTTTTTGATGCCGGTCGTGTATTATGGAGCTACTATCATTCGCAAAAAGAGATCCATGTAAATGCTAGTTTATACGACATTCGAGAATATTTTCAAGGCAGAAACGCCACTGGCCGAATGAATCCAAGAAGCGATGATGCAAAGTATTCAGAACTTATAGGCGATCTAAGAAAAAAACTAACCATCCTAGCCGACAAAATCAAGCCAAAAGTATATCAGTATGAATTCCTGAAGGAGTAGCTGAAGGATGCGAGATGAGATTGCCGCGTTCCTCGGTATGACAGGAATGCAGTGGAGCGTGGCAATCTGTTAATGGTAAAGGTTTTGTATCAGTAGATATCCGCCAAAGCTAAAGCACTGGGGTACTATATGGGTCGAACCTCTGGTTCTGGTTCGTGGGATGATGGCAGCGGTGGGGTATCCGCAAAGCTAAAGCATAGGGTTACTATATGTGTCGAACCTCCTGGTTCTGGTTCATGGGATGATGGCAGCGGTGTGGTATCCGCCAAAGCTAAAGCATTGGGGTACTATATGGGTCGAACCTCTGGTTCTGGTTCATGGGATGATGGCAGCGGTTTGGTATCCGCCAAAGCTAAAGCATTGGGGTACTATATGTGTCGAACCGCTGGTTCTTGTAAATATTGAGAGAATCCCGTAGGGATGGAACATATAGTCGCTATGGACTTTAGTCCATTGGAAAAGATAAGATAGTGATTCTAACCTGTGCAAATCCCGTAGGGATGGAACATATAAATGCTATGGACTTTAGTCCTATAAAATAAAAAATATGGCAAATACTTATCATCAAGTACATATCCAAGTAGTTTTTGCAGTTAAGTACCGAAAAGCGGTATTAGAGAAAGAATGGCGAGAAACGGTTTTTGGAGTTATAGGAAATCTAATAAATGAAACTGGGTGTAAAACCATTATTGTCAATGGAGTAGAAGACCATGTGCATTGTTTATTGGGGTTGAAACCCACTGTTTCCATTTCGGAATTAATGCAAACTGTGAAAGCTAAATCGTCAAAATTTATCAATGATAATAAATTCTTATTAGACCGATTTGAATGGCAAGTGGGTTATGGCGTTTTTTCATATAGTAAGTCGCATGTCGATAAAGTTTATAGATATATAGCGAACCAAGAGGAACATCATCGCAAGCAGAAATTCAAAGATGAATATTTGGCAGATTTAAATAAGTTAGAAGTGCCTTTTGAGGAAAGGTATGTTTTTGAAGATTTAAAATAAGAGGGTTGGGGTTATCTAAAGATAAAGCTAATCCCACTGGCGCTCGTTTGTCCAATTTCTCGGGTGCTCGATTGCATTGAGTACCTACATAAATTAAAAGACAACAAACGTAGCGGTTGCAACGCGTTTAATAAAAAAAAGTGAGAAGAGCCGCGTTTAAAACGCTTTATTTGGCTTAAATAAGTAAGTAGGTACTCGATGCAATCGAGCACCAGATTGGGAGAGCATCAAAATTGTATCACATTAAATTTGATATTATTTTTTTGAAAACATTGTTTAATTTAACTAATAACATTCTTAATGATTTCTACCCCACGGCCTCAATGTCATTAAGTTAAGCTTTATTTGTCATTCTGACGAAGGAAGAATCTCGTGTTAGTTGCTCACGTTTGTTGAGATTCTTCCTTCGTCAGAATGACAAAATCATCGACAAAACCTCTAACTTAATGACATTGCCCACGGCCTTCTGCCCAAATAATTATTACAATTATGACATTCTCTGCCTATTTGCCACGTCAGGGAAAATTCAGGAACGCCCTGAGTATTGTCTATTTTCGAAGTATTGATACCATAAGAATACCCAAGCACAAATCGATCCAACTGAATGGAGCCGAAAAGATTGATGAAAGTTATAAGTGACTATTGTTGCTTTTTCCTTCCGGATTTTTCGCCGCTAGGACTCCCAAAATAAAGGGTTTAAATTCTAAAGCGGTGTCAAAATCTAATCGGTTATATTGAGCTTTTCGCATATAATTGGCAGTAAGTAATAAATTCGCCTAATCTGGATTTAATTGTTTAAATTAGCATTTTTCGTATTAAAACTTTCACTTTTGAAATTAATTATTTTGTTCTTTTTGTTTTGTTTTTCTAACTTGTTTGGACAATCTTATAATAGAATTTATGGTAATCTGAAGTCTAACGAAGGTTTAAATATGATTGGAGTTAATGTGGTTTTTGATACAAATGGTCAGAATTTTTCTTCAGTAACGGATTCTTTAGGCATATTTGCTGTTAATCTTAAAGCAGGTCAAGTAAGCTTAACAATTAGTCATTTTGGATATTTTAAAAAAGAGTTAAGTTTTTCTTTAAAAAAAGACACGATACTTTCTATAGTATTAGAAAAAGACGGTTCACTTTTGAAGGAAGTTGTAGTTTCTAACATTAAAAAGAGTTCTATAACATCTCTATCTGGAGGTAAATTATCTTTTAATCTTCAACAAATGTCTTCAGTGCCCACTATTTTAGGGACGACTGATATAATCAAGCTTTTGCAATTAACACCTGGAGTACAAAATTCGGGGGATGCAAATGGATACTTATATGTGAGAGGAGGCGATCCCGGGCATAATTCGATGTTGTATGGAGGAACTCCACTATATGGAATGTCACATTTATTAGGTGTCTTTCCTTTTTATAATACAGACCATATACAAGAAGTTGAATTTGATAAATCAAGTTCTAATGCAAAGTATGGAGGACGTTTAAGTTCAACTACATTGTTGATTTCTAATAAAAAAATACCTTCTGAATTAACAGTTCAAGGGAATGTGGGGCTACTAGCATCACAGATTACTTTGGCTGTGCCTATCGGTAAAAAATCAGCTTTTTTTATATCTGGTAGGAAAACATATATTGATGAATTTGTGATTCCAATATTAAATTCATTTTCAAAGAACAATGATGCACAAGATATGAAATATGGTTTTTCGGATAGTAATTTGACCTTCATTACGGAGATTTCTAAAAATAATTCGTTAGTTGTTGATGCTTTTGTTATTACCGATAAATTAAAAATTGAAGATCCTAATATAGCCTTAATAACCAGAGTGAAATGGGGAAATTTTTCCTTGTCTCCTACAATAATTTCTAAATTATCTTCAAGGACGAGTATGTCAAATGCTATTTATTTTACTCAATACAACAATAATTTGGGTATGCAGCAAGCTACGGTTCAAATGGAGGTTTCTTCTTATGTACAGGATTTTGGGTATTCAAATTCAGTTCGTTATATCATTAAAGAAATTCCTTTTGAATCAGGTTTGCAATATACTTTTCATAATTTGCAACCACAAAAGATTCAAATTGCTAGTCAAATTGAGAGTTCAATTGCAGAGCAAAATAATTTAATCAAAGCAAATGAGGTTGCTGTTTTTGTAACAGCTAAACCTAAATTGTCCAATTGTTTGTCTGCTGAGTTAGGCTTGAGAATAAATTATTACAGTTCAGGTTTACAGTCAAATTCATATTTGCATTTACAACCTCGCATACTATTAAATTATTATCCAAATAAAAATTTCTCTTTTTATACTTCTTATAATAGGCAAAATCAATATTTGAGTTTAATTACAACTTCGAGTGTAGGTATTCCAACGGATTTTTGGATAGCAAGTTCTGAGGGAATTTCTCCACAAACATCCGATGAATTTTCTATTGGTTCGAATCAAACTATTTCTAAAAATATTACATCATCCTTTGGTGGTTATTTTCGATCAATGAAAAATTTATTGGAATATCCTTATGGAGTTGCACAGTTTAATGAAATTTCAACATTAAAAAATGACTTGCTTGTTGGGGATGGAACAGCTTATGGACTGGAGATGATGTTACGTAAGAATAATGGAAAGTTCAAAGGATGGTTGAGTTATACGCTAAGTTGGTCAAATAGAGATTTTGAAGGAATTAATAATGGCAACACTTATTTTGCAAAATACGATAGACGACACAATTTAGCAATTGTGGGAATGTATGATTTAAATTTAAAATGGAATTTTGGTGTTACCCAAATTTTTAGTTCAGGAAATCGTTTTACAATGCCTACATCTTGGTACTTTATAAACAATAATCCTGTCAAGGAATATTCGGAATACAACAACGCCCAAATGCCAAATTATATTCGAACAGATTTATCCGTTAATTATTTTTTTATAAAAAACAACAAAAAAGAAAGTGCATTAAATTTTTCAATTTTCAATACATTCAATATTGAGAATCCTATTTATATTGTTTTGAACGTAAAGATTAATGAAGATAAAAAAAGTGTAGTTGTAGAAACAGAAAAAAAATATTTATATAAAATTCTTCCTTCAATAAGTTGGAGATTTAAATTTTAAATGATGAAAAATAGTTGTTTATTTCTTTTGGTGATAATGGTAATCAGCTGTAATAATGATAATTTCAGTACTGAAATTAATCTTGAATCAAAGATAGTTGTTGAGGGCTGGATTGAAGAAGGCGATGTGCCCCAGCTATTATTGTCCAGTAGTATTCCCATAACTGAAGTTATTGATTCTATTAATGTTTTAGACCATGCCATACGATCTGCAAAGGTGACTGTTTCTGATGGACAAAATGTAGAGGTTCTAAGAGTTAAAAATGATAAAGACAGATTGCCGCCATTCGTATATTATGGTTCTGAAATTATTGGTGAAGCTGGTAAAACGTATACCTTAAAAATAGAATATTTAAACAGAATTGTTTCAGCATCTACAACAATCCCTAAAACAGTAGCTCTTAAAAGTGCAGAATACATAAAAAATGACGTTGCAGATACTACAGGCTATGTATTCGTAAAATTTGATGACCTTATTAATGAAAAAAATTATTATCAAATTGCAACAAGGTTAGCTGAACATGAACCTATTTTTGTTCCCGCTTTTTATGGAAATTTGGATGATAAAAATTTTGATTCGCCTAAAATTTCAATGCAGGTAAATAGGGGAGTGTTGATTTTTCCTAAAACTAAATACAAACCGTATTTTACAGATGGCGATTTGATTTTCGTGAAATTAAGAACTATGAATAAAGATGTGCTGGATTTTTGGAATAGTTGGCAAAACGAAATTGTGAATAGCAGAAACCCCATCTATCCATCAAATACAAGTCTGAAATCAAATATTAAAGGTGGAATTGGTATTTGGGCAGGATACGGCCAAAACACAATATTGGTTCGAACACCTCCAAAAAAATAAGCTCAACCTGAGAAATTTTCAGATTGACCTTAATAAGTTTGAACTTTAAATTATCTATCTCTCAAAAGCTTTCAAGAAATCTTCAAATTTGGTTTCCAGAGTATCAAATCCTGTAGAAAAATAAGCACTCATTTCAACTTCAGTATTGTCATTGAATTTTAGGTAAAGTACTTCGTCGTAATATTGAATAGTAATTACCTCACCATTTCCATTATACCATGACCAATATCCTCCTCCAGTGATATTATCAACAGTCCAAACTGGTAATTCTCTATCGTAGCTATCTCCTTTTTCTGAATGGCTAACAACGTCAGCAATCTTAGTTCCGTCTTTTTTAGAGACTAAAATTAGTTTTATATTTTTATTTGAATTAAGTACATTGCCTTCAGAATACTTTTTGTTGTATGTGTTTTCAGCTGTGTAATATGCTTTGAAATTAGCATTTGGGCTATAGTAATCTGGATATGTAGGGTAAACTAAACTTGTTTCTAAAGCTTGATCGTCTTTAGTTTGTGTGGCAATATCCATATCCGCTATAATGATGAAGTTGTCCATAATTTGAACTAAACCATTTGCTTTACCTTGGTATTGAATAAGAGCATCATTTTCTATTAAAGCATCAATATCAGCTGTGCTTCCGGAGGTAAACGAAACTAAATTTTTCCCATTATAAGTAAAAGATGATTTTGCAAAATTTGCGGTTGCTTTTTTACCACCACTAATTTCATAAGAATATCCGTCGTTTAAAACCATTTTAAAACTAGCTTCATCAGGGGCTTCAACTGTACCAGTGTATTTAGCATTTGCTATAAAAGTTGCAGCTTGTACATTATCAATAGTTAAAGTAGCATCTACTGAAGTTGGCAAATAAAATGAGTCATTTATTGATGGGGTTTGAATGTAATTGCCAGTTTTAGGGTCATAAACCCAGTTTCCATAAGTATCCTCAATTTTTACTTGTATGTTTGAAGAGGTGCTTTTAGAAGAGAAAGAAGCATTGTTTGTGGTTAAATTTTTCTTTGCAGGAAAAACAAATTTTAACTCAGTAGTTGAGGTTGTTTTAATCCAATCTTGTTTTGAAGTATTCCAAGTGTAAATTCCATATACACCTGAAACATTTATGATGTCCTCTATTTGATTGTCATTTTTCCCATTGAATATATCAATATTGCCAATACTTAATAAATTACCAAGGTTTTGTATGGCTTCAATAGCTCCTGATGTTTTTGACTTATCCATTTGGACAAGCATAGCATTGGCTTCAGCCTCCAATTTTACCTTTTGTTCAGATGGAGTTAACTTAGAATAAGGCTGATTTATAATCGCTGCGATTTGTTCATTTAAACTTTGTGGAGTCGGGTCGTCAACAGCATTGTTACTAGAACAAGATATAGTAAGTTGAGTAATAATAATAATAAATAGAATAATTTTTTTCATATTTTTTGAATTAATTTTTCGCCTACTCTCTTCAGTTTTCAGCAACCCTGATGTTTTATAAAAATAAAATGCTCAAATGTAATCTGTTAAAAACAATATAGTTTACGGTTTCACGTAAACGAGTTAATTTGTTTTGATTATAAATAACTTATTGTACTAGTCTTTGGTTGGACTTACCTAGATGGCTCGCATATGTCCCACCACGGATAGCGCGGATTTGCAATCCGTGCCCACAAGGACTAAAAACCAAGTTCTCTGGTGCTCGATTGCATCGAGCACCAGATTGGGTTGAAGATTTAGAAGATTCTTTTGAAATTTTAATCATCATAATTTCTCCCCCACGGTCTTCTGACCAAATAATTATTACAATTATGACATTCTCTGCCTATTTGCCATGTCAGGGTAAATTCATGAACGCCCTGAGTATTGTCTATTTTTGAAGTACTGATATCATACGAATAACCAAAAGTGAAGTTATTTATTTTAATAGAACCAATCAGATTCAATGAAGTAAGAAGATGGCTTTGATCACTTTTCCTCATAGGATTTGTTGCAGCAATGACTCCTAGAATAAAGGGATTAAAATGTAAAATACTGCCAAAATCCAATCGGTTATATTGTCCCTGTTTCATGAAATTAGAAGTCAGTACAAACTTCGAATTATCCGGTAAGAACCCAAAACTTGGATTCCTGTCCAGACTAATTGAATACCCGCTCTGAACGGTAAAATTCATATCCAATGGCACCTCGCCTTCAGATTCAAAGGCTATATTGGGCGTGTTAAGATGCTTAAAAGAAACACCCAGCCAAAAATCTTCATCATAAAGTAAAAAACCGGAAGAAATATCAAAGAAATTTACTTTGCCCTTGAGAGCTAAGAGACTTGGATCTGCACTTCCGCCTGTTATGCTGCCATTGTCAATATTAATTTGGTCTTCAAACAAAAGACTTTTGAAATTAAAATTTTTAGTTCCATAACCCCCTTCTAATCCTAAAATTAATCTTAATCCCGAATAAAAATTATCTAAATCAAGATTTAAAGAAGATACCCCATTAATTTGATTGTAATTATAATCTGTAAAAACCTCATGTTGGTTCAGAACCGTTATACCAAATCCAATATTTTGAAGATTCGAATCATAGGGACGAGAATCTTCAGATAAATTTCCAATGGAACCATTGATAAATGCATATTCAGTATCAAGTCTTCTGGCACCATCTGGCCATTGTGTCCGGTGTATTATTCCCGTGTTCAGCGTGTTTACGGCTCCTGTAAAGGCGCCGTTCTGAGTCTCAGGCACAAAATAATACTGTGTAAAAACAGGATCCTGAGCCTTAATTTCCATAATCGATAAGGAAGTCAATAGTATTGTTAAAACAAGTTTTAATTTCATTTTCTTTAATGCTTATTTTAATAATACAAAAGGGTGATTTTCATTGACAATAATGCCATAAAAAGTTTCTCCGCTCACCTTATAGTAATAATTACCGTTCTCTGCATTGACTCCTTTTATTTTACCATCCCAACCTTTCAATATTTCCCCCGATTCGGAATAAATCATCGAACCCCAGGTATCATAAATGTCCAGACGAACGTTTTTTAAAGCCTTGGTCACAGGCCTGAACGTATCATTGTGAGAATCATAGTTGGGAGTAAAAGCAGTGGGAACTACTAACAGATAGCCTTTTTCAACAATAAAGGTGGTTTTTTGCACATACACACATCCAAAAGGATACGTAACAGTTTGCGTAACCACATATTCCTTTGGATTAATGAAGGTATGAACCGGATTGAGTGCAGTCGAAAAGGTACCGTCTCCAAAATCCCAAATCATGCTGATATAATCCCCGGTGGCCGTGTTGGTAAATTGTATGGGATCATTGATAGAATACGTGCCATAAGTCAAATAAGCATAAGAACTGGAGTTAAAAGATGGCGTGCCCAATTTTGGATTAGTAACAGTAAAGGTATAATTGGATTTACATCCAATGGCATCAGTAGCAGTTAGAATTACCGTTCCGTTTGTGCTGGTATTCATCAATTCATTATTCGTTCCGCTGACAATCCCGCTGGACCATGCCAATTGATAAGGTGGAACCCCACCAGAAACATCAGCAACAAAGGTTTGTTTCACATATTTTGTATCACAATCAAAATCGGTTTTCGTAATTATTTCAATGGCAATTGGTGGTGGTCTGTTTATGGATTTCTGAATAGATTTTGTACATCCTCTAGCATCGGTAACTGTAACTAAATAATTACCAGCCGATATATTGATTAAATCCTCGGTAATAGCGCCATTGGACCATACATAAGTAAATGGAGGAGTACCTCCAGAAACTAATAAATTTATTGCGCCAGTATTGGCATTGTCGCAATCTAGGGCGTCTGTAACATTTGTAGTAAGCGACAAAGGTTGCGGTTCAAGAATATCAAATGTTCTTGTAATAGTACAAGGTTTACTATCTTTAATAGTAACCGAATAGGTTCCAGGACCCAAATTATTTCTAGTTGTTCCTGCGGTGCTTCCATCACTCCAAGTTAATACAATTGGTGCAATTCCCCCCACGAAATTTAGATTGATACTTCCATCATTAGCTCCAAAACAAGATATTTGTTTAACAACTGGATTTACTGTAAAAATGGGTGGATCAGGCAGGATTACTTGAATAGGTTTTGTGCAATTATTAGCATCCGTTATTGTAATTGTATAAGTACCTGCTGATAGATTATTTTGAAATAAACCGGTTGCTAAATTATCCCAACTTCCCTGATAAGAACCAGTTCCACCAGTTACGGTTAATGAAATAGAGCCGTCATTGCCACCATAGCATGTTATTGGTGTTGTTGTTGGAATGATAATAATATCATTTGGTTGCGTAATTAGTAATCCTGGAATTTTTTTGATTCCACCATTTGCATCAATAACATTTACAGAATAAGTTCCAGCAGTTAATCCATTAAACACATGGTTTAAAGAATTTGTATTATTGATAAAATCAATAATTACCCCGCTAGAATTTAGTATTTGATAATCGTATGGAGAAACTGAACCTTGCGTAATTGTAACTCCTAGCGTTCCATTTGCATCTCCAAAACATACTAAATTTAAATGGTCAGCAGTAGTTTCTTGAATCAATAATTCAGGTGGTTGTGTCAAAGTAAAACTCAGAATTACGGGACTACAATACCCATCATTTATGGTTACAGAATAATTTCCAGCAACGACATTCGTAATATCTTGAGTTAAACTTATAAAAGCATTAGGACCTGCCCAATTATAAGTATAATTTCCAGAACCTCCTGAAACAGTTAAGTCAATAGCTCCATCGGTACCTCCAAATACGCTTACATTATAACTATTATAATTAGTTAAAATACTCGAAGTTACTATAGTTGGATTTACAGTAATAGTATAATTAGAGGAAGGACCTGCACAGGTAATACCTCCTATTAATTCTGCATGGGCAGTATAGGTAATTGCTATTGGAATTGATGTTGTGTTTTCTAAGGTTTGAATGGGAATGTTATTTGTTCCAGAAGTTATAATTCCATTTATACCAAGGGGTGGATTTGTACAAGACCATAAATAACTAACTGTTCCAATGGTATTTGTACTCAAGTTTATTGGAGCGCTTTGCGTGTTATTGCAAATAATTTGATTTGAACTTGAAAAAATAACACTTGGAATTGGGTAAACTGTTATCGTAATTGTGAAAGGATTTCCAGTACATATTCCTGAAATTGGTGTTAGTGTGAATTTAATTACTGCAATATCATTAGTGTTATTAATTAAATTTTGAATTAAATTAATTTGAGGTGTAGTTTGATTTGTTGCACCTAAAATAGAATTGTTAGGGTTGATATTTTGAATATTCCAAGTGTATAATGTGTTTAAGGGAATAATATTTCCGTTTATACTTTGTGGTGTATAATTTAAAACTTGGTCACTACATGTTAATAAATTTTCATCTGATATTACTGGAATTTGGTTTACATCAACGCTAGCTGTATTCGAAGTAATGCTGGCACATCCACCAGAAGATAAAGTTACAATACAATAATAGTAAATTGTACCTACAGCACTTGTAGGGGGTAGATAACTATCAATTGTTGCGGTTGGTATTGCCGTTCCACCAGTTGTACTGTTAGTTGTATTGCTGTACCATTGGTAAGAAGCGGTTCCGATACCATTGATATAAGTTACACTTAAAGTGTTAGGAGTTCCATTTAGACAAATAGTACTTGGCAGTGGTTGTAAATTTATAGATGGAGCAGGTACAACAATCACTGCTACGGTTGAACTAGTTACGTTACACCCTATACCTGTTTGTCTAATCATACAATAATAGTAAACGGTTATAACTGTTGCTGTTGGAGGCGTATAAGTATTGCCTGTAGCTGTTGCAATTAGGGTACCTGAGGTAGTATTATTGGAAATATTGCTGTACCATTGATAACTAAAAGCTCCTGTTCCTCCGGCTGGTGTAACAACCAAATCTGTTGGAGCAGTTCCTTGACAAATAGTTTGAGAACTTGGTGTAATGCTAACTATTGGATCAGCAACTACACTAACTTTTGACACATCACTAAATACACTTCCACAACCAGAACCTGATAAAGTTACTGTAGCATAATAGTAATAATCAGTTGCAATTGTAAATGCTGGAGGAGTATAAGTAGCGCTGTTCGTTCCTGAAATT